>CAJAES010000028.1 GCA_903938815.1 uncultured beta proteobacterium | reverse complement strand
GATAGCTTCAGGTGACTGGAGTTCAGACGTGTGCTCTCCGATCTTGTCCATCGGCCAAGCCTAGCCCATCCGGGTGCGGCGAAGATGTCCGGGATCAATCCGGCTGGCTGGGGGCGCGGCTCGCCGCGTTGTTGGCCGTGACCAGGGTGGTCAGCATGCGCAGGAACTCGGCCCGCTCGGCGGCCGGCAGCGGCGCCAGGATGCGCTTCTGGGCCTTCTGCATCGCGGGCAGCGCCTGCGCCAGCAGCGCGGCGCCGTCGGGGGTGACGGTGAGGCGCCGGACGCGGCGGTCCTCGGCGGACGGGTTGCGCTGCACCAGGGCGCGGCGCTCCAGCCGGTCGATCACGCCGCCGATGGTGGAGGTGTCGAAACCGATGGTGCGGGCCAGCGTGCGCTGGTCCATTTCCGGCTGGCGCGCGATGGTGGCCAGCGCCGCGAACTGCACCGGCGTCAGGTCGAACGCGGTGGTCTCTTCCATGAACAGTCCGACGGCGATCTGCTGCAGCCGCCGTATCAGGTGGCC
The DNA here is from genome assembly GCA_903938815.1 of uncultured beta proteobacterium. GTDB lineage: Bacteria > Pseudomonadota > Gammaproteobacteria > Burkholderiales > Burkholderiaceae_C > Rubrivivax. The sequence continues at coordinate 25,050 of CAJAES010000028.1, read as the reverse complement.
GGGCAGGGCATCCAGGTCGACCTGCGGCGTGCGGGGGTTGCTGCTCATTGCTTGGGGTAAACCCGGTAAGGGCCATGGGAGTCTATCCCTACACTAATCGTCAGTACACTGATGATCAACCCGGAGTTGCCCATGGCCTCGGTCCCAGCCGCCACCCCCCAGGTCTCCGTGGAGGCCGAGCGCCAGGCGTTCTACGAGCGCGCCGACACTCAGAGCCTCGCCCCGCTCTGGACACGCCTGAAGGCGCTGGTGCCCAAGGCGCCCACGCCCACCTGTGCCGTGCACTGCTGGCACTACGACGATGTGCGGCCCTACGTGATGGAGTCGGCGCAGCAGATCTCGGCCGCCGAGGCGGAGCGCCGCGTGCTGATCCTCGAGAACCCCGCGCTGCGTGGCAGCTCGCAGGTCACGAACACGCTGTATGCAGGCCTGCAGCTCATCATGCCCGGCGAGGTGGCGCCCGCGCATCGGCACACGCAGAGCGCGCTGCGCTTCATCATCGAAGGCACCGGCGCCTACACCGCGGTGGACGGCGAGAAGACCATCATGCAGCCGGGCGATTTCGTCATCACGCCCTCCTGGACCTGGCACCACCACGGGCACGACGGCGCCGGCCCGATGGTCTGGCTTGACGGCCTGGACATCCCCATCCTCGCCTTCTACAACGCCACCTTCCGCGAGGATCACCATGAGGCCGAGGCGCCCGTCGCGCGCCCCACCGGCGATGCGCTCGCCCGCTACGGCAGCGGGCTGCTGCCCGTGGGCCACCGCGCCGGCAGCCTGAACTCGCCCGTCTTCAACTACCCCTGGGCCCGCACCCGCGACGCGCTGCACGCGCTCACACGCGCCGGTGCGCCCGACGCCCACACGGGCCACCTGATGCGCTACGTGAACCCGGTGGACGGCGGCTGGGCCATGCCGACGATGGCCACGATGGTGCGCCTGCTGCCCGCCGGCTTCTCGACGCAGGCCTACCGCTCCAGCGACAGCACGGTGTTCACGGCCGTCGAAGGCAACGGCGAGATTCGCGTCGACGGGCAGGTGCTCAAGCTGGGGCCGCGCGACATCGCCGTCGTGCCCGGCTGGATGAGCTACACGCTGCACGCCGACGACGACTGGGCGCTGTTCTCCTACTCAGACCGCGTGGCCCAGGAAAAGCTCGGTTTCTGGCGCGAGCAGCGCCTGTAGGGCCGGGTCCGTGCATCAGCCTGCCACCGAGCCGCGGCGCTCGATCTACCACCGCTACCGCGTTCACGCCCCCGCGCCCGCCGTTGCCACCGAAGCACCGGTGCTGGTGGTCGGCGGCGGCCCCATCGGCCTCGTGACGGCGCTGGGCCTGGCGCAGCAGGGCGTGCGCTGCGCGCTGCTGACGGCCGAGCTGCAGGTGAGCGAAGGCAGCCGCGCCATCGTCTTCACGCGGCGCTCGATGGAGATCCTGCAGCAGGCGGGGGTGGCCGGCGAGGTGCAGTCGCTGGGCCTGGCCTGGCGCCACGGCAACTCCTACTACCGCGGGCAGCGGGTCTTTCGCATGGAGGCGCCCTTCCCGGAGGACGACCGCTTCGCGCCCATGACCAACCTGCAGCAGCAGGTGCTGGAAGAAAAGCTGCTCGATGCGATTGCCCGCGAGCCGCTGATCGAGGTTCGCTGGGGTCACAAGCTGGTGGCCGTGCACGAGAACACCGCCCAAGGCGTGCAGGTCGAGTTCGACACGCCCGCCGGCCCGTACACGCAGCGGGCTGCCTGGCTCGTGGCAGCTGACGGCGCGCGCTCCGTGCTGCGCCAGTTGTGCGGCCTCAAGCTGGAAGGAGCGGCCTACGAAGGGCGCTTCGTCATCGCCGACATCCGCGTCGACCTGCCCCTGCCCACCGAGCGGCTGGCCTTCTTCGACCCCGACTGGAACCCCGGCAACACGGTGCTGATGCACCGCGAGCCGCAGGGCATCTGGCGCGTGGACTACCAGCTGCCGCCCGACGAGACGCCCGAGCAGGCCCTGGCCCCGGAGGCTCTCAGGACGCGCATCGACGCGCAGCTTGCCATGATCGGCCACCCGGGTGTTCCGTGGGAGCTCGACTGGTCGTCCGTGTACTCGGCCCGCACGCTCACGCTGCCCGACTACGTGCACGGCCGCATCGCATTCGTGGGCGATGCCGCCCACCTGCTGCCCATCTTCGGCGTGCGCGGCGCCAACACCGGCTTCCAGGACGCGCAGAACCTGGCCTGGAAGCTCGGCCTGGTGGCGCGCGGCATCGCCGGCCCCGGCCTGCTGGCGAGCTACAGCCACGAGCGCGTGGCCGCGGCGCGCGAGATCATCGAGGAAGCCGGCAAGAGCACGCGCTTCATGACGCCGCCCACGCGCGGGTTCCGTCTGCTGCGCGATGCGGTGCTGTCCCTGAGCCTGACGCACGAATTCGTGCGCCCGCTGTACCACTGGCGCACCTCCCGCCCGCACGACTACCGCGACTCGCCACTGAACAGCGGCAGCGGCCCCGCCGGCGACCCGGTGCCCAACCTGAAGCTGGCCGAGGGCGAGCACCTTCTCGACCACCTCTGCGACGGCGCCTTCGTGCTGCTGAGCGCCGTGCCCAGGCCCGACCTCGAACCCGTGCTCGAAGCCTGGCGCGGGCGTGGCTTGAAGACGGCGGCTTTCACCCACCCCGCGCTGTCCCGACTGGGCCTGGACGATGCCGGCGCCGCCTGGCTCGCACGTCCGGACCAGCATGTGTGCGCGCGCTGGCCGTCGGTGGGTGCCGGCGAACTGCACGCCGCGCTGCAACGCGCCCTCGGAGGAGCCGCCCCATGCTGACCCTGCCCGGACTGGAGACCACCTACGACCATCTGGCCGAAGCCATCGATGCCGCGGGCCCGGACAAGAGCGAACTGATGCTGGTGAAGCTGTGCCTGCTGCTGGCGCAGGACGTGGGCGACGCCGACCGCGTGACGGCTCTGATAAAAAGCGCGCTGGCCGATTTGTAGGGCAGGCGGCGGTGCGACACTTGGCACCGGCCGAACAGCTGATCGCCGACCTCACTTCTCCCCCGATCTCTCCCCCGATCTCTCCCCCGATTCCGGAGCCTGCTTGAATATCCTCGGATTCCTGGCGCGCCTGTGCGCCATCCTGGCGGGTGTCCTGCTGACCGTCATCACGCTGATGACCTGCGTCAGCCTCATCGGGCGCAACACCAGCGGCTGGACGCTGGTCGGCGACTTCGAGCTCACGGGCTCCGTCGCGGGCGCGGCCATCGCGCTCTTCCTGCCGCTGGCGCAGTACCGGCGCGGCAACATCATCGTGGACTTCTTCACCGCCCGCGCTTCGAAGGCCGTGAACGACCGGCTCGACCGTCTGGGCGCCTTGCTGGTGGCCGCGGCGATGAGCCTGATGGCCTGGCGCACCGCCATCGGCGGCCTCAACGCCTGGAGTTCCGGCGCCGGCTCGATGATGCTCGGCTTTCCGGAATGGATCGTCTACACCGGCATGGTGCCCCCGCTGGTACTCACGGCCGTCATCGCGCTGGCCCAGAGCTTGCTCGGCTTCGCCGATGAGGCGGAGACAGCATGAGCCCCTTGACGCTTTGCGCACTGATCTTCGGCGTGATGCTGGTGCTGATGGCCGCCCGCACGCCGATCGCCATCGCGATGTTCTTCGCCGGCGTGACGGGCTATGTGCTGCAGGCCGGCTGGCTGCCGCTGGCGGCCTTCCTGAACACGCAGGCCTTCGCGCGTTTCGCCAGCTTCGACCTGAGCGTGATCCCGCTCTTCATCCTGATGGGCAACTTCGCCACGCAGGGTGGGTTGTCCAAGGCGCTGTTCGAGTTTGCCGCGGCCGTGATGGCGCGCTTTCGCGGCGGGCTGGCCATGGCGGCGGTGCTGGCGTGCGCCGCCTTCGGCGCGATCTGCGGCTCCTCGGTCGCCACCGCGGCCACCATCACGCAGGTGGCGCTGCCCGAGATGCGGCGCCACGGCTACTCCGGGCGGCTGTCCACGGGCACGCTGGCCGCGGGCGGCACGCTGGGCATCCTGATCCCGCCGTCGGTGCCGCTGGTCATCTACGCCATCCTGACCGAGCAGAACATCGCCAAGCTCTTCGCCGCGGCCATGGTGCCGGGGCTGATCGCGATGATCGGCTACATGGTGGCCATCGGGGTCTATGTGCGTCTCGTTCCCGGCCAGGCGCCCGAGCACGACGCCGACCTGCCGCGCGTCACGCTGCGCGCCCTGGGTGGCGTGCTGCCCATCGCGGTGATCTTCCTCATCGTCTTCGGCGGCATCTACGGCGGGTTGTTCTCCCCCACCGAAGGCGCGGCCGTGGGCTGCGCCGCCACCTTCCTCGCGGCGCTGGCTCGGCGCGAGATCACCTGGGCCAAGTTCAAGCAGTGCTTCTACGCCACGGCCACGGCCTCGGCGATGATCTTCATGATCTTCCTGGGTGCGGACCTGATGAACAGCGCGCTCGCGCTCACGCAGGTGCCGGCGCAGTTGGCCGAGGTGGTCAAGGGCTGGGGCATGCCCCCGCTGGCGGTGGTGGCCGCGATCCTGCTGTTCTACGTGGTGCTGGGCGCCGTGATGGACGAGCTGTCGATGATCCTGCTCACCATCCCGATCTTCTTCCCGATGGTCATGGGCCTGGATTTCGGCATGCCGAAGGAAAGCGTCGCCATCTGGTTCGGCATCATGGTGCTGATGACGGTGGGCTTCGGGCTGCTGGCGCCGCCGGTCGGGTTGAACGTCTACGTCGTCAACGGCATGGCCAAGGACGTGCCCATCGCCGAGAGCTATCGGGGCGTGATGCCTTTCCTGGTCAGCGACACCCTGCGCACGCTGCTGCTGCTGTTCTTCCCGGCGATTTCGCTGTGGGCTGTCCAGTTCCTCACGTGATCTTCGCCCGCATGAGGGAAAACCGGGACGACGCAGGCCCGCGCCGCCCGTTACCTTGCCATCCACATCCAACGGAGAAGCCTCGATGAAGAGACGTGCCCTCATTCAGGGTGCCGCAGCCGCGGCGCTCGGCGTGCCCCACCTGGCGGGTCTTGCCCAGCAGACGGTCACCCTGAAGTTCCACACCTTCATGGCGCCCATGTCGAACGTGTGGCTCCTGATGCACAAGCCCTGGATGGACAAGGTCGAGAAGGACTCGGGCGGCCGCATCAAGTTCGAGGGTTACCCCGCCATGCAGCTCGGCGGAACGCCGGTGCAGCTGTACGACCAGGCGCGCGACGGTGTCGTGGACATCGTGTGGACGCTGCCGGGCAACACCGCAGGCCGTTTCCCGCGCATCGAGGTCTTCGAGCTGCCGTTCATGATGAACAACGCCGAGGCCACCTCCAAGGCTTACTGGGAGTACTTCCAGACCCAGTGCCCCGACGAGTTCAAGGAAACCCAGGTGCTCGCGCTGCAGGTGCACGGCCCCGGCATGTTCCATTCGGTGGACAAGCAGATCAAGGCGCCCGGCGACCTGAAGGGCATGAAGGTGCGCGGCCCGACCCGGCAGGTGACCAAGATGCTCGCGTCGGTCGGCGCCACGCCGGTCGGCATGCCGCTGCCGCAGATTCCCGATGCGCTGTCCAAGGGCACCATCAACGCCTGCGTCATCCCCTGGGAAGTGGTGCCTTCGGTCAAGGTTCACGAGCTCACGAAGTTCCACAGCGAGTTCGACAACACCGGCCCTGCGCTGTACACCACCACCTTCGTGATGGCGATGAACAAGCCGAAGTACGACTCCCTGGCGCCCGACCTGAAGAAGGTCATCGACGCCAACTCAGGCATGGCCACCTCGGCGTGGCTGGGCAAGACGCAGCAGGGCAACGACGCCCTGGGCCGCAAGGCGGCGGTCGACCGCGGCAACAGCATCGTCCAGATCGGCGCCGCCGAACGCGAGCAGTTCATCAAGCTCTCGTCGGCCATCGACGACGAATGGGTGGCCGACATGGACAAGCGCGGCTTCAAGGGCGCGCAGCTGTTGTCCACCGCACGCTCGCTGGTGGCCAAGCACGGCAAGGGCTGAAGCGCCCGACCGGACCCCGCATGAAATCCGGGGCTCCGGCCCCCAAACCCAGAAGGACGATCTTGCTGAAATCCTCGACCCGAATCGCAGCCGCAGCCATGCTCGCGGCGTCTTTCGTGGCACCCGCCATGGCCCAGAGCGCGGCTGCCGACGGCGCCCGCTACATCCTGTAGTTCCGCGATCTCCAGGGCGCCGCTGCGGCCGTCACGGCGGCCGGCGGCCGCGTGGCACTGGAACTCGGGCCGCAGCGCGCCATCGCCGCGCATCTTCCCGAGCGCGCGCTGCTCGCGCTGCGCAAGCACCCCGCCATCGAGTACATCGAGCCCGATGCCAAGCGGTATCCGCTGGCGCAGTCCTCGCCCTATGGCGTGACCATGGTGCAGGCCGACGACAACCTCTTCACCGTGACGAACGCCGGCACCGCGGGCAACGGGGCGATGGTCTGCATCATCGACTCCGGCTACCAGCGCGCCCACCAGGACCTGCAGGACACCAACGTCACCGGCACCAATGATTCCGGCACGGGCAACTGGTACGAGGACACCTGCGGCCACGGCAGCCACGTGGCCGGCACCATCGCGGCGCTGGACAACGGCGTCGGCGTGGTCGGCGTCAACCGCAACGGTCTGCTGAAGCTGCACATCGAGAAGGTGTTCGACGGCGCGGCCTGCGGCTACGCCTACTCGTCCAGCCTGGTCACGGCGCTGAACCGCTGCGTTGCCGCGGCGGGCAGCAACAAGCTCGTCGTCAGCATGAGCCTGGGTGGCGGTGGTTCCAACACGACCGAGAACAACGCGTTCCAGAGCGCCTACAACGCCGGTGTGCTGCACATCGCGGCTGCCGGCAACGACGGCAGCACGCGCACCTCCTACCCCGCCGGCTACGCGTCGGTGATGTCGGTCGCTGCAGTCGACAGCGCTGGCGTGGTGGCGAGCTTCTCGCAGAAGAACGCGGACGTCGAAGTCGCGGCGCCCGGCGTCGGCGTGGTCTCGACCACCCCGTTCAAGGCGTCCAGCCTGAGCGCAGGTGCTGGCACCTGGCTCGGCGCCAACATCGATGGCTCCGCACGCACCGACGTGGCCGGCACGCTGGTGGCCGGCGGCCTGTGCGACACGGCGGGCGCGTGGGCGGGCAAGGTCGTGCTCTGCGAGCGTGGCGTCAACAGCTTCGCGCAGAAGGTGGCCAACGTCCTGGCGGGCGGCGGCGCTGGCGCTGTCATCTACAACAACGTGTCCGGCGGCTTTGCGGCCACGCTGAACGGCACCAGCACCATTCCCGGTATCACGCTCAGCCGTGAAGACGGACTGGTGGCGCTGGGCGCGGTGAACCAGTCCAGCGGGCTGGTGAACAGCGGCGGCGTGGGCGACGGCTACGAGTCGTACGACGGCACCTCGATGGCCACGCCGCACGTGTCGGGCGTCGCGGCCCTGGTCTGGAGCCTGAACCCGACGAAGACCAACGCCCAGGTGCGTGACGCGCTGCAGAAGACGGCCCAGGACAAGGGCACCGTCGGGCGCGACAACTCCTACGGCTTCGGCATCGTGAAGGCCAAGGCGGCGCACGACTACCTGCAGGCGCCCGTCGTCGTGACCCCGCCGACGCTGGCCAGCGTCACCAAGGTCACGGTTTCGCGGAAGCGCTATGCCAAGCTGACGTGGAGCGGCGCCACCGGCACATCGGTTGACTACTACCGCAACGCGACCAAGTTCTCGACCGCGAACGACGGCACGCAGAACGACGGCCCGCTGAACCTCGGGACCTACGCCTACAAGGTCTGCCTGACCGGCACGACGACCTGCTCCGCCACGATCAGCATCACCTACTGACCCGGCGCCGCCGGGCCGCGCGGTGCGTCAGCGCCCGCGGTCCTGCAAAGTGGCCGACTCGAGCACCCGGATGCCGGGCAGCGGGTCGGCCATTTCCTTGATCAGTGCCCGTGCGACGGTCTCGCCCCGAATCGGGCGCCAGGCCTTCGGGATCAGGCCCGCCAACGGCCGCGTGACCGCCAGCGCCAGCCTTTCGGCCCGGCGTTGCGGTTGACCCAGCGACGCACGGTCGCCCGCCAGCAGCGAGGGCCGCGCGATGACGAGACTGTCGAAGCCGAGCGCGGCCAGCGCCGCCTCCATCTCGCCCTTGACGCGGTTGTAGAAGGTCCGCGAATGCGGGTCCGCGCCGAGCGCCGACACCACCGCGAAACGCCGTACGCCGGCCGCGCGCGAGGCGCGGGCGAAGGCGAGCACGGCATCGAGATCGACTGCGCGGAAGGCCGCCTCGGAGCCCGCGACCGAGATCGTCGTACCCAGGCAGCAAAACGCATCGCGCGCTGGCGGCAGGGCCGGCAGCGCGCTGAAATCGATCACGTGAACCCGGCATGCGGGGGAGGGCGCGGGCACCGTCCGCCGCACCAGCAGGTGCAGCGTGCCGGGCCCGGCCCAGGCCGTGGCCAGTGCCCGGCCGATCAGGCCGGTGCCACCGGCGAGCAGGGCATCGGCCACGGTCCGGCCTCAGCGGCGAGGGCCGCCGCTGCTGCCGCCGGTGCCGCTGCGCGGAGCCGGACGGCCGCCGTCACGCCGGGGGCCGTTGCCGCCCGGGCGACCGCCACCACCACCGCCGCCGGGACGCCCGCCGCGGCCACCGCCACCTCCGCCACCGCCACCGCCACCGCCAGCATTGCGGCGTGTGCCGCCGACGCCGATGGTCATGCGACCCAGCACGATGGGCTCGGCCTTCTCGCCCGCGGGGGGCTCGAATCCGGGCACGATCTCGCGGGGGATGGCGTGCTTGATCAGCTTCTCGATGTCGCGCAGGAAGATGTCCTCATCCACGCAGGCCAGCGAGATCGCCTCGCCCTTGGCGCCGGCACGGCCCGTGCGGCCGATGCGGTGGACGTAGTCCTCGGGCACGTTGGGCAGCTCGAAGTTCACCACGTGCGGCAGCTGGTCGATGTCGATGCCGCGCGCCGCGATGTCGGTGGCCACCAGCACCTGCAGGTCGCCGGTCTTGAACTCGGCCAGCGCCTTGGTGCGCGCGCCCTGGCTCTTGTTGCCGTGGATGGCCATGGCGCTGATGCCCTGGTCGTTCAGGTACTCGGCCAGGCGGTTGCAGCCGTGCTTCATACGCGTGAACACCAGGACCTGATCCCAGTCGCCCTTCTTGATCAGGTACGCGAGCAGTTCCTTCTTCTTCTCGCGGCCGACCGGGTGGACCTTCTGGGCGATGGTGTCGGCCGTCTGGTTGCGGCGCGCCACTTCGATCAGCGCCGGCTGGTTCAGCAGGCGGTCGGCCAGGGCCTTGATCTCGTCGCTGAAGGTGGCGCTGAAGAGCAGGCTCTGCTTCTTCGCGGGCACCACCGCCAGCACCTTCTTGATGTCGTGGATGAAGCCCATGTCGAGCATGCGGTCGGCTTCGTCGAGCACGAAGATCTCGACGTGGCTCAGGTCCAGCGTGCGCTGGCCGTGGTGGTCGAGCAGGCGGCCCGGCGTGGCGACGAGGATGTCGACACCCTTGCGCAGGCGGTCGACCTGGGGCTGCATGCCCACGCCGCCGAACATGACCATGCTCGTCAGCGGCAGGTACTTGCCGTAGGTGCGCACGCTCTCTTCGACCTGCGCCGCGAGTTCGCGGGTGGGCGTGAGGATCAGCGCGCGGATGGCGATGCGGCCGCGCGCATCCTTCACGGGTTTGCCGGCCATCAGGCGCTGCAGCATGGGCAGCACGAAGCCGGCGGTCTTGCCGGTGCCCGTCTGGGCGCCGGCGAGCAGGTCGCCGCCCTGGAGGACGGCGGGAATGGCCTGGGCCTGGATGGGCGTGGGGGTGTCGTAGCCCTGTTCGCGAACGGCGCGCAGGAGCTCCTCGGACAGGCCGAGATCGGTGAATTGCATGGAATCGGGCCCGACGAAGGGCCATGTATCGCGGCCTGCTGTCACCCGGTGGGTGCACCAGTCGGGAAGGCGCGAAGGGCGGGAGAGATGTCGAGAATCGACCGCGCGGCGATGACTGGAGGCCGCCGCGCAGTCGAGAGTTTACCCTGCTTGCGGCATCGGCTGATGCGCGTTCAAGCGCAACCAGCCCCGCGCAATTCGATAGATCGCCCAGAGGCCGAGCACGGCCATGCCGGCCACCCAGGTGGCGATGCCCACGATGATGAGCGTCAGCGGGATCGAGACCAGCGCCACGAGGATGGCCCAGGCGAGCGCCAACCAGAAGGTCCGGATCTGCCAGGTGAAGTGCGACTCGAGCCACGTGCCGCGGGCATCGCCGCGCTTCACGTAGTTGATGATGACCGCGATGATGGACGGCCAGCCGAACAGGAAGGAGCCGATCACGCTCGCCGCGCCGAACGCGCCCAGAACCAGGCCGAGCGCATGCAGCGCGTAGACGATGTGCGTCGTCCGGACCAGGGAGTCAGACGCCTCGACGGTCATCACGGTGTTGTTCATTCGGAGATCCTCCTGTTGCGGATTGTCATCTGGGGGCGGTGCCGGCGCTCGCAAGACCGGTGCCGCGCCGGCGACCGCTGATCGCCAGCAGCAGCCACGCGCCGATGGCGAACGGCGCCGCCACCCAGGGCAGGTGCGCAAAGCCCACCTGGCCCGACATCGGCCCGCCGACCGCCGCGCCCAGCGCGGTGCCGAAGTACAGCATGGAACTGTTCAGGGACAGCAGCAGCGGCGCCTGCGCCGGCGCCAGATGCGCCAGGCGCGACTGCTGCGGCGCCATCAGCCCGAAACCCGAGCAGCCCCAGACCACCATCACGACCATCATCACGCCGTAGTGGCCGGCGGTCAGGGGCAGCGCCAGCATCATGGCGGCCAGCGAGCCCAGCAGCACCTGCATGGTCGGCCGCGCGCCGAACCGGTCGGCGGCCAGGCCCCCGAGCACGGTGCCCGCCACGCCTGCCAACCCGAAGATCATCAGCGTGCCCGACAGCCGCGTGGCGGTGCCCGGCACCAGTGCCTGCAGCACCGGGCCGATGTAGGAGAACACCGTGAAGATGGCGGTGAAGTACAGCAGCGTCGTGATCAGGATCGAGAGCACGTCGAACCGCTTCAGCACCGCACCGAGGCCGACGAAGCTGGCGCCAGGCGCCTGCACGTGCGCAGGCAGTTTCCACGCCGCCAGGACCAGCATCACGGCGCTCGCGCCCGTCATCACCCACAGCGCTGACTGCCAGCCGTTGTTCAGTCCCATCCACGCGCCCAGCGGAACGCCGATGACGTAGCTCAGGCTCATGCCCAGGAACACGGTCGACAGCGCCTTGCCGCGCCGCTCCGGCGCCACCAGCGCGAGCGCCAGGCCCGCGCCCACGGGTGTGAACATCGACCCCACGCCCATCAGGAAGCGGCCCGCGTACAGCTGCCCGATGCTCATCGACAGGGCGCAGATCGCGTTCCCCACCGTGAACAGCGCCAGCGACACCAGCAGCGCGCGCTTGCGCGGCCAGCGCCCGGTGGCCACCACCAGCATCGGCGCGAACACCGCGGTGGCCAGGGCGTAGAAGGTCATCGCAAGGCCTGCGGCCGTGATGCTGGTACCCAGCCCCTCGGCGATCAGCGCCACGAGGCCGGACGTGACGAACGCGGATGAACCGACGACGAGATTGCCCAGTGCGAGCAGGTACAGCAGCGGGGGCATGGAGGTCATGAGCGCCCGGACGGTACCAGCAAGCGCGAATAGATGCTCGGCCCCGGAATTGACACAAGTCAATTCGGGCGAGAGCATCGGCGCGAGGAGTGGAAATGCACGATACGACGGCGTCATGGATCGTCGAACAGGTACCCGAGGCCTTGCTGGCTCTGGACGCCGGGGGCGCGGTCCTGTCCTGGAACCCGGCAGCTGAGCGGGTCTTCGGCCTGCCCGCCGCGCAGGCCCGCGGGCGCCTTCTCGACGACCTCATCGGTGGCGGCATCGATGAACTGCTGGCCGCCGGCCAGGACCTGGCTCACCGCGAGCTCGTCGCCCATCGGGCCGACGGCACGCGCCTGTACGTGCTGTTCAGCCTGTCCCTGCAGCGGGACGACGAGGGGCGCGTCAACGGCCACGTCTGTGTGCTGGGCGACGCCACGGCCGCGCGCGTCGCCCAGGACCACGAGACCGTGCAGGCGCGCTACCGGGGCTTGTTCGAGTCCTTGCCCGACGCCATCGTCATCGTCAACGACACCGGCCGCATCGTGCATGTCAATGCGCAGGCGGTGGTCCTGTTCGGCCATGCCGCGGCTGCGATCGTCGGCGAGCCCGTGGAAGTGCTGCTGCCGCCCCGGCTGCGCGCCCGCCATGTGCCGCAGCGCAGCGGCTATCTCCGCCAGCCGGGCCTGCGGCCGATGGGGCGCGGGCTGCCGCTGCACGGCCTGCACGCCCTGGGCCACGAGTTTCCGGTCGAGATCAGCCTGAGCCCGATCGATCTGGACGGCCGCCGCCTCGTCATCAGCGCGATCCGCGACATCAGCGACCGCATGGCCATCGAGCAGGCGCTGCAGCAGAAGAACCTCGAGCTCGAACGCGCCAACCGCGCGAAGGACCACTTCCTGGCCACGATGAGTCACGAGCTGCGGACGCCGCTCAACGCCATCCTCGGCTTCACCGGCCTGATGCTGATGAAGCTGCCCGGCCCGCTGACCGAGACGCAGGAGCGCCAGCTGCACCACGTGGAGTCCAGCGGCAGGCACCTCCTTTCCCTGATCAACGATCTGCTGGACCTGGCCAAGATCGAATCGGGCCATGTGGAACTGCAGTGCGCCCCGGTCGACGCGCGCGGCGTGATCGACGAGGTCGTGACGGCGCTGCGCCCGGCCGCCCAGGCCAAGCAGCTGAAGCTCGAGCTGGAGCTGCCCGCAGGGCCCTTGCCCGTGCTGGCCGACCGGCGCGCGCTGCACCAGGTGGTGCTCAACCTGCTGGGCAACGCCATCAAGTTCACGGCACAGGGCCGGGTGTGCATCTGCGCCGAGGCCCGCGGCGATGAACTGTCGCTGCAGGTCATCGACACCGGCGTCGGCATCGACCCCGACGATCAGGCGCGCCTGTTCCAGGCCTTCGTGCAGGTGGGCGACTGGCGCGTGCGCCGCGGAGAGGGCACGGGTCTCGGCCTGCACCTGTCGCGCAAGCTCACCGAACTGATGGGCGGCACGCTGTCGGTGCGCAGCACGCCGGGCGAAGGCAGCTGCTTCACCGTGGTGCTTCAGGGGGCTCGCTGATGGCGCGCATCCTGGTGATCGAGGACAACCCGGTGAACCTGGAGCTGATGTCCTACCTGCTGGCGGCCTACGGGCACGAGACGCTGACCGCCGCCGACGGCGCGGCGGGCCTGTCGCTGGCCCGGCGCCAGCGGCCCGACCTGGTGATCTGCGACATCCACATGCCGGGCCTCGACGGCCACGCGGTGGCGCAGGCCCTGCGCGCCGACCCGGCGCTGGAGTCCGTGCCCCTGGTGGCCGTCACGGCTGCAGCGATGGTGGGCGACCGCGAACGGGCGCTGGCCTCCGGCTTCGACACCCATGTGGCCAAGCCCATCGACCCGCCGGCCTTCATCCGTCTGATCCACGCCTTCCTGGCGCCCCAGGTGGCGGTGGCGCGCCCGCCGGTGGCCGAGCCGAGCCTGGGCGGCGGGCTCATCCCCGACGAGGTGCGCGCGCCCGGGGACGGCATCGTGCTGCTGATGGTCGACGACACGCCCACGCACCTGGAGTTCAAGCGCGATCTGCTCGAGCCCGCCGGCTACACCGTGCTGACCGCCCCCAGCGCCGAGAGCGCCTGGACGGTGCTGCAGCAGTCGCCGGTGGACCTGGTGCTGTCGGACGTGGTGATGCCGGGCAGCGGCGGTTTCGCGCTGCTGCGCCGGGTGCGGGCCGATGCGCGGTTCGCGCGGCTGCCGTTCCTTTTCCTGACCTCCACCGCGCGCGACGCCGCCTCGCGCGACCAGGGCCTGGCGCTGGGCGCGGACGCCTACCTGACGCGCCCCATCGAGCCCCTGGTGCTGCTGCACGACATCGTTGTCGCCCTGAAGGCGGCCGGCCGGCGATAATCCCGGGTTGGGCAGCGGCGCTGCCTCCCACCTCGGACCCCAGCAAAAGCGATGGCTCAGTACGTCTACACCATGAATCGCGTCGGCAAGATCGTGCCGCCGAAGCGGCAGATCCTGAAGGGCGTGACGCTGTCCTTCTTCCCGGGCGCGAAGATCGGCGTGCTGGGTGTCAACGGCTCCGGCAAGTCCACGCTGCTGAAGATCATGGCGGGCCTGGACAAGGACATCGAGGGCGAAGCCGTGCCGATGCCGGGCCTGAAGATCGGGTATCTCCCGCAGGAACCGCAGATCGACCCCACGCAGACCGTGCGCCAGGCCGTCGAGGAAGGCATCGGCGGCGTGCTGGCCGCAAAGGCCCGCCTGGAGCAGGTGTATGCCGACTACGCCGAGCCCGACGCCGATTTCGACAAGCTGGCCGCCGAGCAGGCCGAGCTGGAATCCATCATCGCCGCCGCCGGCAGCGAGAACACCGACCTGCAGCTGGAACTGGCCGCCGACGCCCTGCGCCTGCCGCCCTGGGAAGCCAACATCGGCGTGCTGTCGGGCGGCGAGAAGCGCCGCGTGGCGCTGTGCCGCCTGCTGCTGAGCAAGCCCGACATGCTGCTGCTCGACGAGCCCACCAACCACCTGGACGCCGAGAGCGTGGAGTGGCTGGAGCATTTCCTGCAGCGATTCCCCGGCACCGTGGTGGCCATCACCCACGACCGCTACTTCCTCGACAACGCCGCCGAGTGGATTCTCGAACTCGACCGCGGCCAGGGCATCCCCTGGAAGGGCAACTACTCCGACTGGCTCGACCAGAAGGAAAAGCGCCTGGAAGTGGAGCAGAAGAAGGAAGACGCGCGCTCCAAGGCCATGAAGGAGGAACTCAAGTGGGTTCGCTCCAACGCCAAGGCCCGCCAGACCAAGAGCAAGGCCCGCCTGGCCCGCTTCGAGGAACTGAGCGACGTCGAGTACCAGCGCCGCAACGAGACCAACGAGATCTTCATCCCCGTGGCTGAGCGCCTGGGCAACGAGGTCATCGAGTTCAAGGACGTCTCCAAGAGCTTCGGCGACCGCCTGCTCATCGACAAGCTCAACTTCAAGGTGCCCGCGGGCGCCATCGTCGGCATCATCGGCCCGAACGGCGCCGGCAAGTCCACGCTGTTCCGCCTGCTGCAGGGCGTCGAGAAGCCCGATGCCGGTGAAGTGATCATCGGCAAGACCGCGCACCTGGCCTTCGTCGACCAGAGCCGCCAGAGCCTGGACGACACCAAGACCGTGTGGGAGGACGTCTCCGGCGGTCTCGACAACATCATCGTCGGCCAGTTCGTGATGCCCAGCCGTGCCTACCTGGGCCGCTTCAACTTCAAGGGCAACGACCAGCAGAAGCTGGTGGGCAGCCTGTCGGGCGGCGAGCGCGGCCGGCTGCACCTGGCCAAGACCCTGGCGCAGGGCGGCAACGTGCTGATGCTCGACGAGCCGTCGAACGACCTGGACGTCGAAACCCTGCGCGCGCTTGAAGAGGCGCTGCTCGAGTTCGCCGGCAGCGCCATGGTCATCAGCCACGATCGCTGGTTCCTCGACCGCATCTGCACCCACATCCTGGCCGCCGAAGGCGACAGCCAGTGGTTCTTCTTCAACGGCAACTACCAGGAGTACGAAGTCGACAAGAAGAAGCGCCTGGGTGAAGAAGGCGCGAAGCCGCATCGCCTGCGGTTCAAGCCGATCCGCTGACCCGCGAGCCATGACCACCGGCACCCGCTAGAGCGCCGATGGCGCTGCCCGAACCCTTCGTTCACGAGGCCGGCAGCGGGCCCGCCGTGCTCTGCGTGCACTCCAACGCCAGCAGTTCCGCCCAATGGCGCGGGCTGATGGACCGGCTGTCGCCCCGCTTCCGTGTCCTGGCGCCGGACAGCTGGGGTGCTGGCAGGAGCCCCGAGTGGCCCGCCGACCGCGCGCTCACGCTGGGCGACGAGGTAGCCCTGCTGGCGCCCCTGCTGGACCGCATCGACGGGCCGCTCGTGCTGGTGGGCCATTCCTACGGCGGCGCGGTCGCGTTGATGGCCGCGCTGGCGCACCCGGGCCGGGTTCGCGCGATGGCGCTCTACGAGCCCACGCTGTTCGCCCTGCTCGATCAGGCCGGGCCGCCGCCGAACGAGGCCGACGGCATCCGGGTGGCCGTGGCGCGCGCTGCGGCTGCGTTCGATGCCGGCGACCCCGACGCCGGCACCCGGCACTTCATCGACTACTGGTCCGGCGAGGGCAGCTGGGCGCGGACACCGGCCGAGCGCAAGCCGGCGATTGTCTCGGCCACGCGCCATGTGCGCCGGTGGGCGCACGCGCTGACCAACGAGCCGACGCCGCTGGCGGCCTTCCGCTCACTGGACATCCCGGTGCTCGTCATGACGGGTTCGCTGTCCACTGCGGCCGCGCACGGCGTGGCGCGCGAGCTGAAGGCTGCCCTGCCGCAGGTGCAGGCCATGCACTTCGACGGCCTGGGCCACATGGCCCCGCTCACGCATGCCGACACGGTGAACGACGCCATGCAGCGCTTCATCGAAGGCCTCTGACCGCATCGCGCCATGGCCCTGGACACCTGGCTCGTCTACCTGCTGGCCGCCGTCGGTCTGTCGCTGTCGCCGGGGCCGAACGGCCTGCTGGCGCTGACGCACGGCGCCCTGCACGGGCGGCGCAAGACGCTGTTCACCATCTTCGGCGGCGCGCTCGGCTTCGTGGTGCTGATCGCGCTGTCGATGTTCGGCATCGGGGCGCTGCTGCAGGCCTCGCTGGGATGGCTCACGGTGCTGAAGTGGGCGGGCGGCGCCTACCTGGTGTGGCTGGGCGTGCAGGTCTGGCGCTCGCCGGCCATCGGCGGTGAACTGGGCGCTTCGGCAGGGCCGCGCTCGGGCGCCTCGCTGTTCCGGCAGGGCCTTCTGTCCGCCTTGTCGAACCCGAAGGCGCTGCTGTTCTTCGCCGCCTTCCTGCCGCAGTTCATCGACCCGGCGCGCAGCCTGCTGCTGCAGTTCGCGGTGATGGCGGGCAGCTTCGCGGCGGTGGAGGTGCTCACCGAGTGGCTCATCGCCAGCATGGCGCACCGCATCCGGCCCTGGCTGGCGCGCGTGGGCCGGCGCTTCAACCAGGTCTGCGGCGGCACCTTCGTGGCCATCGGGGCGCTGCTGCCGTTGCGCGCCTGAGCCTCGATCCTGCTCGCGGTGACCGGGGCCGCACCCGGGGGTCGCCCCGGCTTGACGGGTGGCGCGCAGGTGGGTGTACTCCCCGCTCACCCGCACAGGAGTCGCCATGGGCGCCAGCATCACATTTCCCCGCCCCGACGGGCAGCAGATCAGCGGCTATCTGGCCGATGCCGGCCCGGGCGCGCCCGGCGTGGTCGTGATCCAGGAGTGGTGGGGCCTGAACGACCAGATCCGGGGCGTGGCCGACCGCCTGGCCGCGGCCGGCTACACCGCGCTGGTGCCCGACCTGTACCGCGGCGCCAGCACGGTGGAGGCCGAGGAGGCGCACCACCTGATGTCGGGTCTGCACTTCGGCGATGCCGCGTCGATGGACGTGCGCGGCGCCGTGCAGGCGCTGAAGGCGCGCGGTGCCGCCAAGGTGGGCGTCACCGGCTACTGCATGGGCGGCGCCCTGACGATCCTGGCCATGACGATGGCGCCCGAAGCCGATGCCGGCGTGGTCTGGTACGGCTACCCGCCGCTGGAGTTCGTGGACGCGAGCCAGATCCGCGGCCCGCTGATGGCGCACTGGGCCACGCAGGACGGCGCCTTCGCCATCGAGGGCGTCGATGCCCTGGAAGGCAAGCTGCACGCGGCGGGCGTGGCCTACACAGGCCACCGCTACCTGGCGCACCACGGTTTCGCGAACGAGACTGCGCAGGGCCCGGGCCGCATCGCGATGACGCAGTACGACGCCGCGTGGGCTCAGATGGCCTGGGACCGCACGCTGCGCTTCTTCGGGCGCACGCTGGGCTGATCCGCGTCACATCGGCTTGAAGCGCCAGGCGTAGGCCTGGCTCACGGCCAGGGTCTCGGCATGGCCCTTGAGGTGCAGAGTGATGCGGCCGAGATCGTCGCGCGTGGCGCGGCCGATGCGGTCGGCGCGCACCACCACGCTACGGTGCACCTGCCAGAAGGCGTCCGGGTCCAGGCCTGCGGCGAGCTCCTTCAGCGGCTTGCGCACATGTGCTTCGTCACTGGCCGTCACCACGCGGGTGTACTTCTCGTCGCTCTGGAAGAACAGCACCTCGTCGATGGAAAACATCTTGATGGTGTCGCCGACGCTCGCGCTGATCCAGCGCAGGCGCGGCGTCACGGGTTCGCTGCCTCGCATGCGGGCGGCGAGCCGCTCGACCAGAGTGTCGATCTCTGCGGCAGGCTGGCGCTGCGCCAGCCGTTCCTGGAGCCGCTGCACGGCCTGCGCCAGCCGGGCCGGGCTGACGGGCTTGAGCAGGTAATCCACAGCGCCGGCCTCGAAGGCCTCGATGGCATGGCTGTCGTAGGCGGTCGTGAAGACGACATGGCAGCGGCCGCTGGCAGCGCGCGCCACGTCCAGGCCGCTCAGGCCCGGCATGCGGATGTCGAGAAAGGCGATATCGGGCCCGAGTGCGTCGATGGCCTCCACGGCGGCAGGGCCGTGCTCGCACTCGGCCGCAATCCGCAGGCCCGGCCACGCCGCCGCCAGCATGCGCACGAGCTCGGCGCGGGGCAGGTCCTCGTCGTCGGCGACGATCGCGGTTGCTGACGCGGTTGCTGACGCGGTTGCTGACGTGGTTGCCGACGCGGTGGCCGCGCCCGGCGCTCCCTGGGCGGCGTTGTCCTGGGCGTTGTTGCGGGCGTTGTTGTGGGCGTTGCTGTGGGCGGTCTGGCTCATGGCGTTGCGGCCTCCGGCGGCAGCGTGATGGTTGCGGCCACGCCGCCTTCCGGGCGGGCCTTCAGCGTGAGACAGGCGCGGCCCTTGTGCAGCTGCTGCAGCCGTTCGCGCAGGTTGGCCAGGCCCAGCCCCGTGCCCGCGGTGGCGCCGCCGAAACCCACGCCGTCGTCGGCCACCGTCACGGCCAGCCCGCCGTCGGGCTCCCGCCGGGCCTGCAGAGCCACGTGCGCCGGCCCGATCTTCGGCTCCACCCCGTGCCTCACCGCGTTCTCGGCGAGCGAGATCAGCATCAGCGGCGGAAATGGCAGCTGCGCCAGTTCCGGTGGGATGTCCAGCGAGAACGACAGCCGCGGCATGCGCGACTGCATCAGTGCCAGGTAGGCACGAACGGTCTCGGCCTGGTTCGCCAGCGTGGCCTCGGCGCCGCCGTCGCCGCGCAAGCGCGGGATGGCCGCGCGCAGGTACGCCACCAGCCGGTCGACCATGTCGCTCGCGCGGGCCGGGTCGCTCGCGATGGCGCTGCGCACGCCGGCCAGCGTGTTGAAGAGGAAGTGCGGCTCCACCTGCGCCGCCAGCACCGACAGGCGCAGCTCGGCTTCGCGCCGTTCGGCCTGCGCCTGGGCCAGCGCGTGGTCGCGTGCCAGCGACACCAGCAACTCGCGTTCGCGCCGCAGGCGCAGCACCGCGAAGCCGCCCGCCAGAGAGAAGGTGATCAGGCCGTTGAAGAGCGCGTTCACCGCTCGCTGCGGCGTGGACGCCCCCTTGCGCTCGTGCATGGGTTCGCTGGCGGCTGGGTCCGGCGATGTCACCGTGACGCCGATCGCGAGCACCACCTTCTGGCGCTGGCCCTGTGCGTCCACCTTGCCGGCCCATTCCGCCAGGCGCTGCTTCAGCGGCTCGGTGCCCCACTCGCTGAAGGCGGCCACCGACAGCACCAGCGCGGCCACCGCCGCCCACAGCGCACGCTGCTCGGCAGCTGCCGGCCAGTGTCGCCTCCGCACCCAGGCGCCGGCCAACGGCCCCAGCACCAGTGGCACCAGCCATTCAACGATCGCCGCAGACAGCGCGACCAGCGGCAACATGGGCTCCGGCGTCAGCAGGGCGCCGAGGCCGAACATCGCCAGCAGGGCGCCCAGCAGGCTCAGGGCCAGCCGCCAGCGCCCGCGCACCCAGGGCCCGCTGAAGACCGGGTAGATGCGGTAGCGCGTGAGCCAGCCGTGTTCGCTGCCGGTCAGTTCGCGCGGCAGCGGCGCATCCAGCGGCCGGGCTTCGGGGGGCAGGGTGGCAGGCATGGCCGCAAGACTACGGCGGGCGGCGCGCTTGCGGCTGCCCTGCGACGAAACCGCCTGCTGCCGCGACGAAGCCCGGGCGCGGCGGTACGAGCGCGCTCAGCGCCACAGCCAGGCCGCGCCGCGCACGCCCGAGGCGTCGCCGTGCACCGCCGGCGCCAGCCGGGTGCGCACCGCCTCGTTGGCGCCGGCCGAGAAGATCCAGCGGCCCCACAGCGCCGGCACCTGCTGGTACAGGTGCGGCAGCCGCGACAGGCCCCCGCCCAGCACGATGACGTCGGGGTCGAGCAGGTTGATCACGCCGGCCAGCGCGCGCGCCAGGCGCTGCGCGTGGCGGTCCAGCGTGGCCTGGGCCTCGGCGGCGCCATGCGCCGCCGCCACGATGTCTTCGCCCGACAGCGCGGCGCCGCCGTGGCGCGCATGGTCCCGCGCCAGCGCCGGGCCGCTCACCCAGGTCTCGATGCACCCGCGTTGGCCGCAGTAGCAGCGCGGCGCCGCGGCGTGCTCGGCGTCGTCCGCCCAGGGCAGGGGGTTGTGGCCCCACTCGCCCGCCAGGCCGTTGGCCCCCGCCAGCACGCGGCCGTTCACGGCGATGCCGGCGCCGGTGCCCGTGCCCAGGATCACCGCGAAGACCACGCCCGCGCCGGCCCCGGCGCCGTCGGTGGCCTCGGACAAGGCCAGGCAGTTGGCGTCGTTGGCCAGCCGCACCGGCTGCCCGAGCAGGGCCTGCAGGTCGGCCTGCAACGGCTGGCCGTTCAGGCAGGTGGAGTTGGCGTTCTTGATGCGCCCGGCGGCTGTCTGTGCCCCGGGGTGGCCGACGCCGACGCTCATCGGTGCGCCCAGTTCGGCCTGCGCCCGCCGCACCAGGCCGGCCACCGCCTGCAGCGTCGCGGTGTAGTCGCCGGCGGGCGTGGGCACGCGCTGGCGCCACAGCACCGCGCCGGCGGCGTCCAGCACCGCGGCTTCGGTCTTGGTGCCGCCGAGGTCGACGCCCAGCGCCAGCATGGCAGCCCCCGGCCTCAGGTCGGCCTCAGATCGGCTGGGTGCGTGTTTCCAGCCAGGCCAGCGCGTCGCCGCTGACACGCGGCGCCAGGCTTTCCAGCACCGTCGCGTGGTATGCGTTCAGCCACGCGATCTCGTCGGCGCGCAGCAGGCTGCGGTCGATGCAGCGGGTGTCGATCGGGCACAGCGTGAGCGTCTCGAACTCGAGGAACTCGCCGAAGGTGTTGCCCTCGGGCGAGGAGGCGGGCACGTTCAGCACCAGGTTCTCGATGCGGACGCCCCACTGGCCGGGCCGGTACAGGCCGGGTTCCACCGAGGTGATCATGCCGGGCTGCATGGCCATGTTGGCGTCGGGTATGGCCTTGCTGATGCTCTGCGGGCCCTCGTGCACGTTGAGGAAGTAGCCCACGCCATGGCCGGTGCCGTGGCCGAAATCAAGGCCCTGCTCCCAGAGCGGCGCGCGTGCCAGCGCGTCGAGCATGGGGCTCAACGTACCCTGCGGGAAGCGCGCCCGCGACAGCTGCATCGTGCCCTTGAGCACCAGCGTGTAGTCGCGCTTCATCGCGTCGCTGACGGTGCCGATGGGCCACACCCGCGTGATGTCGGTCGTGCCGCCGAGGTACTGGCCCCCGGAATCGATGAGCAGCATGCCGTCGCCCTCGATCACCGCGAAGGAGTCGGGCGTGGCGCGGTAGTGCGGCATGGCGCCGTTGGCGTTGTAGCCCGCGATGACCGGAAAGCTCAGGCCGATGAAACCGGCGCGGCGCGCGCGCGCGGCCGAGAGGTGCTCGTCCACCGTCAGCTCGGTGATGCGCTCGCCGCGCGCCAGGGCGGCCTCGAACCAGGCGTAGAACTCGCACATCGCGGCGCCGTCCTCGGCCATCGCGGTGCGCACGTGCGCGGCTTCGGCGGCGGTCTTGCGGCTCTTGAACAGCGTGCTCGGGTTGATGGCCTCCACCACCCGCGCGCCGCCCACGCGCTCGCGCAGGCCCAGGGTCACGCGCCTCGGGTCGACCAGCAGCACCAGGCCCGCGCCCAGCGCCGCCAGCGCGTCGCCCGCGGCCTCGTACGGGGCCAGCGTGATGCCGTCGGCCGCCAGCTTGTCGGCCAGCATGGCGCTGATCTTGCCCTCGCCCACGAACAGCGTGGCCGACTCCAGGCCGACGAGCAGGTGCGCCAGGAACACCGGGTTGTAGGAGACATCGCTGCCGCGCAGGTTCGTGATCCAGGCGATGTCGTCGACCGTGGACACGAAGTGGTGCGTGGCGCCGCGGTCCTGCATGGCGCTGCGCACCTGCGCCAGCTTGTCGCGGCGCGGCACCGGCGCGTGCGGCGCGGTGTGCTCGTACACGCGCTCGGCGGGCAGGCCGGGGCGGTCGGGCCAGACGGCCTGCACGATGTCGAGGTCGGTGCGCAGCTGCGCGCCGGCGGCCAGCAGCGCAGCACGCAGCTGCTGCGCCGCGGCCAGCGCCAGGACCTGCCCGTCCACCGCCGCCACGCCCCCGGGGGGCGTCTGCTGCACGATCCACTCGACATGCGCCGTCGAGGCGCCCGTGGCGATCTTCACGAGCTCGATGCCGCTGCCGGCCAGCTCGGCCTCGGCCTGCACCCAGTAGCGGCTGTCGGCGAACACGGCCGCACGGTCGCGGGTGACCACCAGCGTGCCCATCGACCCCGTGAAGCCCGACAGCCACTCGCGCGCCTGCCAGCGCTGCGGCAGGTATTCGCTCAGGTGCGGGTCGCTGGAGGGCACCAGCAGTGCGTGGCAACCCCTCGCCGTGAGTTCGTCCTGCACGCGCTGGATGCGAAGGCGGTGTTCGGAGACGCGGGTGTCCATGGCGGGAGCCTTTGGGAGGGGGATGGGGGATTCTAGGGAAGGTGTGGGCGGTGGGCTATCCGGGGGTGGGAATGGGATGTGGCGTGGTGGGCTTCGGCTGGTGGCTGATTGCGGAGCTGGGCGGGGGCCGGCGGATGGCGCTGGGTTGGGTGGTCGCGTGGCCAACGGCGTGCGTCGGCGCTGTGAGGTGGCCTTGCGGTGTTGGTCACCTTGGCCTGCACGGGCAGAGCTCTCGCTGACGAGGGTGGGTCGACGCGTCGAACAGGGGTGCGAATGCAGACGCAACCGGCCCGGGCAAAGAGCGCGTTCGGCGCTGACGCAGCGAGGGATTGGGCAGCCCATCGCACTTGGCTATGGGATGGGGCCTGTACTTCGGCGCGCCGCTCTTGGGGAAAACAGCTGTTGGGCAATGGATCGGAATCGGTTACGCTGGAGATGACGATAACGTTTAATCAATCCATAAACCGTTAGGGACGCGCTGATCAATGGCCAAGTTGAGCGGCCAGCAAAAGCCGGATGGCCAGCGCGCGCCGTTGCGAGGTGAAGCTGCGGTCGACTACACGCAAAGCTGGCCTTGCGATGGCCCTTTCCGGGCCGATCCGTCTGCTCAAGGCGCACCTCGGGCATGGATGTCTATCAACGATCGCTTGGCGATCACCAGATTGGCCAGCCCGAACAGCGTGAACAGCTGCCCCTCGTTCTTGGCCATCCCTTTGTAGCGGACCTTGCGATGGCGGAACAGGTTCTTCACCACATGGAACGGGTGCTCGACCTTGGCACGCACGCTGGCCTTCAACTGCTCGGCCTTCTCCAGCAGCCGCGCCCACTTCTTCGTCAGGTCCAGCGCCCGGCGCTTGCCCGGCTGCATGGCGATGAACCAGGTCGGCACCCGGGCTTCGGGCCGCTTGTCCACGCCCCGGTAGCCAGCGTCACCGAAGGCCGACTTCTCCTGCCCGTGCAGCAGCGCGCCGGCCTGCGTGACGTCGCTGACGTTGGCCGCCGTGCCGATGACCGTGTGCACCAGCCCGGACTCGGCGTCCACCCCGATGTGCGCCTTCATCCCGAAATGCCACTGGTTCCCCTTCTTCGCCTGGTGCATGTCGGGGTCGCGCTCGCCTTTGGCGTTCTTGGTCGAGCTGGGCGCGGCGATGATCGTGGCGTCCACGATGGTGCCCGAGCGCATCAGCAGGCCCTGCTCGGCCAAGTGCGCGTTGATCTCGTCGAACAGCGCCTTGGTCAAGTCGTTGGCCAGGAGCAAGCGCCTGAACTTCAACAGCGTCGTGGCGTCGGGCACCGACTCGCGCGACAAGTCGATGCCTACGAAGTCGCGCATGGACTGGCTGTCGTACAGCGCATCTTCCAGCGCCTCGTCGGCCAGCCCGTACCACTGCTGCAGGCAGTACATGCGCAGCATCTTCGATACCCCGATGGGCGGACGGCCGACCCGGCCGCTGCGCGGGTACGACGGCGCGATGGCCGCCTCCAGCCGCGACCATGGGACGATGCGTTCCATCTCGTCAAGGAACTTCTCGCGCCGCGTGCGCTTCTTCTTCAAGGCGTACTCGGCGCTGGCAAAGCTGCGTTGGCTCATACGGTGATGCTGCCGTGGCCGCGTCCATCGCGCATCGCGGTCAGCCCGGATAAATCAGCGTTTCCCTAGGCACTGGCAGCAAGCAGCGCGGATACGACCTCGTCACACCTGCGGTTCGAGACGTGTACAACTGCGACCAAGCTGCAGGCTCCAGGCTTTGCCAGGGCACCGCCATGCTAGCTTTCCAACACGACTCCCCGGCATGCCTTACATTCAATCTGGCCGCGTCGCCTGCGCACTGAGGAGCGCTGCTTTCCTACGCATTTCAACCTTGTAAGGACACATGATGCCCGGTGGACAAAAATCCGTAATTTATACAAAAAGGCTTTTTCCAATGTATAAAAATCTTTAAAAAAATTTCCCAAGAAAATGTTTTGATAGATCTTAGATTTATCAAAAGATAACGCGATATTACGTCTTAGCTGATCTAGACGCGTTTTCATTACG
>CAJAES010000027.1 GCA_903938815.1 uncultured beta proteobacterium | reverse complement strand
GCAGGACGCCGGCAGCCACGACGGCCGTGGCCACGACAGCGGCGAGCAGGCCGTATTCGATGGCGGTCACGCCCTGTTCGTCACGGGCGAATTGCTGGATGGACTTGATGATCTGCATGTGAATCTCCGTTGAGTCGGGTGGGTTGCCGGAATCAGGCCGACAGTGCGGCCTTGACCTTGCCGAAGGCGGCGTCCAGGCCGTCCTTCAGCAGGACGCCGGCAGCCACGACGGCCGTGGCCACGACAGCGGCGAGCAGGCCGTATTCGATGGCGGTCACGCCCTGTTCGTCACGGGCGAATTGCTGGATGGACTTGATGATCTGCATGGTGAACTCCTGACAGTTGTGTGAAAAACGATGCCTTGCGGCGTCTTGCCTTGCGGTCCGATGGGGGGCCGGACCCAGCCCTGATGGCCTGTTGCTGCGACGGCGGCCAGCGGTTCCCGTCCTACCTACCAGGACAGGCAGTTCCGGAGCAGTCCAGACGGGCGCCGATGTCGCCGCCTTCGCTGTCCGTCTCCGTTGCTGCAGTGCCTTGCTTGCTGTCCATGAGCTGAACTTTAGGAGCATGAAAGCGCTTGCACATCAGAGGATCCGACCGCGTGGCATGGGAGCTTGCGCTGCCACGACCGGGAGGTTTCTACCCCCGTGAACCGGGGGTCGCGAGCCGCATGAAGGCCGCCAGCAGGTCCGCCGCCGGCTGGTGCTTCTCGATGAACTCCGATGCGCCGAGTCGCATCGCCCTGCCCCGTGTCGCGGCGTCGCCGTGGCAGCTCAGGACCAGCACCTTCGCGGGCGAAAGCAGCGGCAGCAGTGCCAGGCCGTCTTCGCCGTCCAGGTCGGCGTCCAGCACCACGATCTGGGGCCGCAACCAGTCGGCGATGTGAAGGGCGTCGGAGCCGTTGGCAACCGTCCTGACGGAGCGCAGGGGGACGGGCGCACAGCCGATCAGGCTGGCGAGCCCTTCCCGGACTGCGGCCTGATCATCGATGACGAGGACGGCCAGAGGCGCCCAGGGGCTGGAATCTTGCATATCGGTGAACTCCCGCGCCGCTCAGCCGCGGGGCCGTTGTTCGGCGCCCAGGCCGTGTTCGGCCGCGTAGACATGCAGTTCGAGCCGACCCCGCACCCCCAGCTTGCTGTAAATCGTGGTGAGGTGGTTGCGCAGGGTGTTCTCGCTCATGCCGAGTTCGACGGCCACGGCGAACTGCTTGGCGCCGCCGCTGCGCGCCAGGGCGCTGACGATCTCGCGTTCGCGCGGCGTCAGGCTCGCGATGCGCTGCGCCTCAGGGTCGCGGGGTTGCGCAGCCGCAGGTGCTTCGCTTTCCGTCAGGCGACCGAGCAACTGCTCCATCAGGCCGATGTTGAGGCAGACCTCGCCCCGGTGCACCTTGCTGATGGCCCGCAGGATGTTCTCGGCGGGTTCGCTCTTGTGCACGACGCCGCGTGCGCCCTGCCGCACAGCCGCGAAGTGGCGGGCGGCATCGCTCGCGCCCGTCAGGATCAGCACGCGGCCGGGGCATCGCAGGCGCAGTTCGGCCAGGGCCGAGGCGCTGTCCTCCCCGCCGAGGTCGAGGTCCAGCAGGATCACGTCGGCCTCGGTCGCGCCCGGGTGCTCGAGCAGTTCGCGGCGCGAACTCGCTGTACCGACGAGCCGGAAACGCGGCGCCGAGGCATCGATGAGGCGGCTGAGGCCCCATAGCGTGATGTGGTGGTCCTCGGCGATGAAGACCCGCACTGCGTTCGGGTTGGGGGCGCTGATCAACTCGCGCGTGGCCAGGAAGGGTGCGAAGTCGGATTCGGGCGCGATGGCGAGATTCATTCGGCTTGCAGTTCAGGCTGGAGGGGAATGGAGAGCGTCAGCACGGTGTTCAATCCGTCGGGCTGGCCGATGTGCAGCCGGCCGCCGAGCTCCCGGACGCGCTGGGTCAGCGACATCGGTTCGAAGGCGGGCGAGGGGCGGCCCGACAGGGTGCCGGCGTCGTCGCGCAGCACCAGCACGAACACGCCGGACTCGATGGACATGCGCAGCCACACGTGGCGCGCGCCCGTGTGCTTGCGGAGGTTGGTGAGCGCCTCGTTGACCATGTGGAACAGGGCGTCCGCCAGCGCACGGGTGGTGACGAGGTGGTCCCCGCACTCCACGTCGACATCGATGCCGAACATGGCGGAGAAGCGCCGCATCTGGCGGCGCACGGCCGGCACCAGGGCGTTGTCGCCCGGCCCGCACCCCGAGCGCAGGCCCGAGATCAGCTCGCGCAGCGCCGCAACCTCGGACGTCACCAGCGAGGCCAGCGCGTCGACCTCGGCTCGCGCCGGGTTGTCCTGCGGAATCCGGAGTGCCAGGCCCTCGACCGCGAACTTCAGGCCCAGGTAGGGCTGTATGGCGCTGTCGTGCAGGTCCCGGCCGATGCGCGCGCGCTCGTGGCTTGCGCTTTCTTCCTGCAGCTGATCGACCAGCGCCGCCTGCTCGACGATGCGGAGCAACTCAGGCACCGCATAGGCCAATGCCTCCACGTTCAGGCCGGCGGCCCGGCTCTCGGCGAATCCGATCAGCAGGTGGCCGTGGCTGCGCTGGTAGCGCGACAGCGGCAGCACGATGAGGCTGCGCACCTCCAGCAGCGACGCCAGTTCGTCCATGCAATCGGCAAGGCCTTCCGGAAGGGGCGCGCCGGATTGCATGCGGGTCCCCGCGCCATTGCGCCACGACTGGTGCCTGATGTGCAGGACGGGGCTCGCCGCCACGTCGGCCAGCAGGTCCTCCAGCAGCCGGTGGATCGGCGGCTGGGCCCGCAGCCGTGGCGCGCCCTCGCGGCTCAGCATGGCGGGCGCCCCGGAGGCCGAGGGCAGCACCAGGCCGACGACCTCGGCTGCGGTGCCGGCACGCAGCTGATCGGCAAGCACCGCCGAAACCGCTTCCAGCCCGCGCCTCGGGTCGAGCCTGCCTTCGATCTCGCCGACCAGGTCGAGCCCCTGCCGCAGCGAGCTCATCGGGCGCGCCAGCAGGGCCACTGCCGGCACCAATGCCAGCACGCCGAGCGCCGCGATCGAGCGATCCGCGCCATCGCTCAACGATTGCGTCAGCGGATGACCGAAATCCGCCACCACCGCCAGCGCGCCGAAGACGGCGAGCTGCACGCCCCGGCGAACGCCGAAGCCGATGCTGGCAAGGACCACCGGCTGGACCAGCGTGAGAACCAGCATGTTGGTCGCCGAGGGTGCCAGCTGCAGCATGGCGGCTGTCCATGCCGCGTCGATCCAGTAGTTCAGCAGGGCATTGCTCTGCGACTGCCCGATGGCTTCGACCCACAGGACCCGGGCAGCCCAGATGCCGTAGGCCAGCAGCACGATTGCAGCCGCGTAGGTCGGCCGCCCGGCGCCGAACAGCAGAAGGGCGCACAGAAGCACGACGATGACGCGCATGCCTGCGGAAAAGCGCCGCATCTCGGACGAGGTACCGCTCCATGCGCTGTCGGGAGACGCCGGCACGAGGGGCCTCCCGCCAGCCCCGATGGGCACCTTCTGGATGGATTCGAGCGTTGCCAACTGGTCCTGTCCGCTTCGTGCGGTACCCGGCTCCGGAATTCGGAGCGTCGCGGCTGCACGTTCGACAGGATCAATGTATCAGTTGCATAGTTTCATTTGTGTCATTTGGACCGCATTCAGGCAGCAGTTTTCACCCCTGAACGCGGGGGTTCAGGCAGCAAATGACATATCTGTCACAACTCGGGTGTCGCTAGGCGGCATGGGCCGCCGCACCGGGTGCCACTCCCTGGAGCATCGTGGCCAACTCGTCCGCATGCTCTTCCTCCGTCGCGAGGATGGATTCGATCAGGCGCCGGGTTGTCGAATCGTTCTGTCCGAGGAAGGCGATGAACTCGCGGTAGCTGTCGATCGCGATGCGCTCGGCCACCAGGTTCTCGCGGATCATGTCGGTCAGCGTGGCGCATTCGATGTACTGCGCGTGGCTGCGCCCGGTCAGGCTGTCGGGCGACAGGTCCGGAGCGCCGCCGAGCTGGGCGATGCGCTCGGCCAGCGAGTCGGCATGGCCCTGCTCCTGAACCGAGTGCACCAGGAACTCGTCGGCCACGGCCTTGGCATGGATGCCTCGAGCCATGAAGTGGTGACGCCGGTAGCGCAGCATGCACACCAGTTCGGTGGCCAGCGCGGCATCCAGCAGCGCCAGGACCTGCTCGCGCTGCTCGCCGTAGCCGGCGGTCACGGCGCCATCGTCCAGGTGGACCCGGGCGCGCTCGCGCAGCGCCTGGGTGTCGCTCATGGCATCCTGCGGCAGCAGGCTGGGTTGCTTGGTGGGGGACATCAGCTTGGCTTCCATGTCACTTGGCCAGCATGTCGCCGGCTTCGGCGGCAAAGATGACTTCGACGCGACGGTTCATCTGGCGACCGGCGGTGCTGTTGTTGTCGGCGACCGGGCTGGATTCGCCGTTGCCGCGTGCGCGCAGGCGCTCGGACCCGACGCCCATGCTCACCAGGGCAGCCATCACGCTCTGCGCGCGGCGGTCGGACAGGCTCTGGTTGCTGCTGTCACTGCCGACGCTGTCGGTGTAGCCCTCGATGGCCACCTGACGCTGCGGCTGGCGCTTGAGGAAATCCGCCAGCTGCGAGATGCTGCGGCCGCCCGCAGCCTGCAGTTCGGAGCGGCCCGTGTCGAAGAGCATGTCACCCAGTGTGACCACGATGCCACGTTCGGTCTTGCGGGCGTTCAGGGCTGCGAGTTCCGCCTGCAGGCTGTCGACCTGCGCGTTGCGGTTGGCCAGGCTGGCACGCGCGTCCAGCGCGGCACGGTCGGCTTGCGCCAGGGCGGCCCCTTGCTGCGCCAGCGCGGCGCCTTGCTGCGCGCTGTTCTGCTGCGATGCGGTCAGTGCGCGCTGGGCGGCGTCCGCCTCTGCGGTGCGCATGCTCAGGCGCATGGCGTCGCGCTCGGCGGCGGCGCCGGCGGTCACGGCCTGCGCGGCGCGGCTGGCGGCCGTTTCCTGGACGATGCTCAGGCGCTGGTTGGCCAGATAGGCCAGGTGGTCGATGTCGGCGCGGTCACCGCCGGCGGCATTCGCCTTCTCGGCCTTGGCCAGCGCGGCCGAGGCGACCTTCATTTCCTCTGCGGCGTGCTGGCTCACCATCGGCTCGGCCTGGACGGTGGCGTGGCGGCTGCGCGCGGCGTCGAGCGCCATGTTGCGGTCGGGTACGGAACTGCACGCGGCCAGCGCGGCGACGAGCGTGAGGAGTGCAAACGGAGTCTTGTTCATGATGTGCCTTGATGGGATGCGGATGGAAGGGTTCAGCTCGGCTTCTTGCGGCTGAGCTCTTCACGCAGCACGCGCGCGGCTTCTTCCGACTCCTGGGCAGCCTTGCGCGAGCGCACGGCCTGGGCATGCAGTTCCGCCACCTGGGCATCGACCACCACCTGCTCGGCCAACCGGCGAGCACGGTCCTGATCGCCGCTTGCAGTGGCGCTGCGCGCTGCGGCCAGCTTGTTCACGGCGATGCTCAGTTCGGCCGGTGCAGATTCGCTGGTGCTGGTGCTGCTGGCGCGAACCACGGCGGCGTTGGCCACGGCGAGTTGTTCGTTGGGCACCGGCGTGCTGGCACAGCCAGCGAGCGACAGTGACAGGACGGCGGTTGTCACCAGCAGGGCGGTGACAACGGGGGCAGGGACGGACCAGCGGTTCTTCATGGGATTTCCTTCTTTTCGACCTGCGCAGTCTGGGCAGCGGGCTCCGGCCCGTCTGTCTGCCAACGCACCTTGGGCCGCAGCCATGTGGGCGCGGCCACGTTCGCCGCCACGTTCGCAGCCACGTTCGCTGGCGCACCGACAGGCACCTCCCGGCCGCGCATGCTCCAGACCTGTCCCCCTCCAACGAAAGTCAGCCATGCAGAACACGCCCTACCCCAACACCAGCGCCAGCCTCGACAAAGCCGCCTCGACACTCGACCCGGTTCTCCACGCCGCCGGCCGCGCTGCAGCCGACACGCTGGACGGCATGAGCCGCGACGCACGCAACATGGCCCTGGACGGCGCCCACGCGCTGCAGGCAGGTGCCCGCCACGCCCGCGACTCGACGACCCGCTACATCCAGGAGCGCCCGCTGCCCGCCGTGCTGATCGCGGCCGGCACCGGCATGCTGCTGGTGGTGCTCGGCGGCCTGCTCGTGCGCGCGCTCGGTCGTTCGCACTGAACGCTTCGTTCCTGATGCGCCCCTGGCACCCCCTGTGGCGGCTGGCGCTGCAGCAGCCCGACCTCGTGGTCGAGCACGCTGCGGCCTATGCCGCACTGGCGGCCGATGACGGCGCTGCCGCACTGTCCACGCTGGGCCGACGCCTGGCGTGGCAGCTTGCAGGCGGTCTGTGCCTGGCCGTGGCCGCCACTCTCGCCGGCGTTTCGGTGCTGCTGTGGGCGGCGTTGCCCGCCTGGCCCGCAGGGTGGCCCTGGGCGGCCGTGATCGTGCCGCTTCTGCCGCTGGTCGGTGGTGTCCTGGCACTGAACAGGCCGAACCACGCCAGTCCGGCCTTCGCACGCCTGCGGGCACAGACCGGGCTGGACCGCGCCACGCTGCGCGAGTTCCGGATCGATGGAGAACGTTCATGAACCCGCAGACGACCGAAGAACGGCTGGCCGCCTCGCGCGCGGTGATCGCCGAGCGCCTGGCGGCACGGCGCCAGCACCCACCGCCCTCGCCCCTGGCGGCGACGGTGACGGTGCTGGCTCACGACCACCCGTGGGCGCTCGTCAGCGTTGTAGCGGCCGCCGGAGGCCTTCTGGCGGCTACTCGTCCGTGGCGTTGGGCCTTCCGGCCCGCCTTCGCCACCGGATTGCTGTCGCAACTGGCCTGGCGGGCCCTCTCGGCCCGTCGCGACCCGCCCGCGCAATAGTTGTTGTTGGCGGGCGGTCGGCTAGCGCTCGATCACGGCGACCGCGCGCTCGAGGGATGCACTGTCGCGGGGCACGGGAACCAGGCTGGAGCGGCACTCCGAGCGAGCGGCTCGCGTGTTCAGGACATCGCACCGGACCCCTGCCTCCTGCAGTGCCACCTCCGCAGCGCGGCGCATGTCGCCCTGACGCGCCGACAACCGCACCACGTGCTGGAACGCCACCAGAAGCGCGACGAGGCTCAGTACTGCCGCCGCCAGGCCGAGATGCCGTGGCGTGATGACGAGCCGTCCTGCGTGGGCTGGCGCACCGACGCCAGCGGCGTCGCGCCCGATGCTGGAGGGATGACTCCAATCACCGATCCAGGCCCGCCGCCAGCCCCCTACTTCCACCACGACTCCGGAGCCGTGCGCTTCTGGGTTCTGGACACCGACGGTCAATACGTCGGCGCCATCGTGCGAAAGGAGATCCTGCACTTCTGCTTTCACGGGGAGTTCGATGGCGGAAATGCCGTCGAGACCTATCTCGCCCATCGCGGCACCATCGAGGCGGCTGTCAGGGCGCGCATCGCGCGCGGCTCCATCGAGCCGGTGCTGCTGCGCGAATCGGATCTCACACCCGCCCGCCAGGCCTGAAGACAAGGCGGCGCTCACGGCCCGGGCTTCCGGCCGTTCGTGGCCGAAGAGGACTTCGGCGCGGACAGGCGCCAGGCTGACACCTCCGCGGCACTCAGCCGGCCGAGCCACGCCTTGCCCGCTGCCGCGCCCAGCGCGCCTGCCAGCGCGCCCCAGGCGATGTCGATCGACACCATGAGGACGCTGCGCATCTCGCCATCGGCAGGCTGCCGCAGCGCCAGCCCCGCATAGGTGACAGCACCGATCGCTGCCGCCAGGGGCAAGGCGCGGCGCCATGCATTCGGCTCGCCGTACGGCGCGACGGCGAAGACCACCAGTGCCAGGGCCAGCACACCGTGGAACAGAGGCGTCAGCAAAGGGTCAGCCCCGGCGTGGGGCGGCACGGACACCAGGCTGCGCCACAGAAGATCCAGGGCCCCGCCCGCCAGCGCGGTGGCTGTCCAGGTCTGGAGCAGGCGGGTGTCCGGGATCATGGTGGCGCGGCCGAGTGCGTTCACGATGTCTCCGTGCGCCTCAGAGGCGACCGGTCAGGACCAGCACCAGCAGGATGATGACGATCACGCCGAGCCCGCCCGACGGGCCGAAACCCCAGCTCCTGCTGTGGGGCCACGAAGGCAGTGCGCCAATGAGGGCAAGTATCAGGATGATGAGCAGGATGGTGCCGAGACTCATGGTCTTCTCCGGTGGCGAATGGGGTTGTCGCAGGCCAATGCCGACGACCTTGTCAGCCTAAGGGACCGGTCTCCCGGGGTCGGTGCACTGGCGCACACAGGACGGCAGAGCACGGTGGAGCAAGGTGGAGCTCAGAAGAGCGCACCGGGCGGCAGCGCACAGACCGCGGCAAGGGCTGCGGCCTACAACAGCGGCATGCCATCCGGCCGTCAATTCCCCTCCATCCGCGGCTCACGCCGACAGAAGGTTGCCATGCAGATCCGACATCCCAGCCGCCACGCCATCGCCCTTGTCTGCGGGAGGTCCGCATGATCGACGCACGACCCGCCTGGACCACATCCGCGCACGGCCGCGAGGCACACACACGCCCCGCCGAACTGCGCGAACTGGGAGAACACCTGGGCCACTGCCAGGCCGAGACCGGGCGCATGTTCTTCCTGCAGTGCGTCGGTGAAGTGCTCTACCGATTCCTGGCGCCGCGCATGATCTCGGTGCTGCTGGCCCTGCTGCTGCTGATCGGTATCGCCGCGCAGGTGTGGTGACGGCACCCGCGGCGCTCGCCAGGCCGCTGGCCGATTTGCTGAACCCCGCCCGCGGCCTGCTGGCCGCGCCGATCCGAGCCGAGATCTTCGGCACCGAACGCTTCGAGCAGCACGCCCGCAGCCTGGCCTCGACGCATCGCGCGAAGCTCGGCGGCTGGCGCGCCCCGACCTTCCGCACCCGGCTCGACGACAACATCGCCGCGTTGCGCGAGGCGCAGCGCTGCATCGGCGCGTCCATGGCCGAGGGCGGCGACACCAGCCCGGCCGGCGAATGGCTGCTGGACAACTTCCACCTCATCGAGGCGCAGCTCCAGCAGATCCACGAGGGCCTGCCGCAGCGCTACTTCCGCAGCCTGCCCTTGCTGCAGGAGCCGCCGCTGGCAGGCCTGCCACGCGTCTACGGCGTCGCGTGGGCATTCGTGGCCCACACCGACGGGGCCTTCGACGAGGACCTGCTGGTCGCGTACCTGCGCGCCTATCAGCAGACCCGAGATCTCGGGCTCGGCGAGCTGTGGGCGTTGCCCACCACGCTGCGCATCGTGCTCGTGGAGGCGCTGCGCCGCCTGGCCGAGCGGCTGGCCACGCAACAGGCCGCGCGCGAGCTTGCGCGCCTGTGCGGCGACAACCTTCACACGTATACGCCCGAGATGCTGGATGCGATCCTCGAGTCGCTGGCGCGTCGCGGCGTGGGTACGGTGTTCCTCACGCAGCTGGCACTGCAGCTGCCGCCCCTGCCCCTCGCGGGCGAAGCGCCGGCGCTGGCCGCCGCGCGCGCCTGGCTCGCCAGTGCTCTGCCAAACCCCGCAGCCGCACAGGCCCAGGACAGCGCCGACCAGAGCGCGGACAACCTGAGCGTCGGCAACGCCGTCACTGCGCTGCGCGAGATCGACGCCGCCGACTGGAGCGACATCGTCTCGCGCGGAAGCGCACTGATGCACCGCATGATGCAGGCGCCGGCCTTCGCCGCCGACCACATGCTCACGCGCGGTCAGGCGCTGCAGGGGATCGAGCATCTGGCGCGGCGCAGCGGGCGCAGCGAACTCCATGTGGCCTCCGTGCTGCTGCAATGCATGAAGGAGGCCGTCAAGCCCGAAGCCACCACGGCCGGCCACTGGCTGGACGGGGGTGGCCGCCCGGCCATGCGCCGCCGCCTCGGCCTGCGTGCCGGGTCCGTTCCCCGGCAGGGCCTGGCCGGCCTGGCGTTGGGGGCCTACCTCGGCCTGCTTCTGCTGGTCACGGGCGGGCTGGTCTTCCTGGCCATCGGTGCGCACGGGCCCTGGTGGCTGGTCGTCCTGGCCCTGATTCCGGCGTCCGAGGCGGCGCTGGCGGTGATGCACCGGCTGATCGGCGAATCGCTGCGGCCGCGCCCGCTGCCCCGCCTGGCGCTGGCACAGGGCATCGAGGCGGCGCAGCGCGTGCTCGTCGTCATCCCGTCGATGCTGAGCGATGCCGCCACCGTGAAGGGCCTGGCCCATCGGCTGCTGTTGCACCATCTGGCGAACGTCGAGCCGAACGCGCAGTTCGCGCTGCTGACCGACCTGCCCGACGCTGCCACCGAACACACCGACAGGGATGCCGCCTTGCTGGCCCTGGCCGTGGCCGAGGTGTCCGCGTTGAACGCCGCACCGGGCCTGGCCGGCGCAACGCCGAGGTTCCTGCTGCTGCACCGCCCGCGACGCTTCAGCGAGACCGAACAGTGCTGGATCGGCTGGGAGCGAAAGCGCGGAAAACTCGAACAGCTCGTGCAGGCGCTGGTCAGCGGCGAGATGGACGCGTTCGCCGATCTCGGGCCGCTGTCGCGCCCGCTGCCGGGAACGACCTACCTGCTCACGCTCGACGCCGATACGGTGCTGCCCCCGGGCCAGCTGCGCTCGCTGGTTGCCGTCGCGGCGCACCCGCGCCACCGCCCTAGGCTCGACGCAGCGGGCCGCCGCGTCATCGCAGGCCACGGCGTCCTGCAGCCCCGCATCGCGACGCCGCTCACCGGCCGCGAACGGCGTACGCCGTTCCATTGGCTCTTCGCAGGGCAAGGTGGCATCGATCCCTACAGCGCCGCCAGCTCGGAGGTCTATCAGGATCTGTTCGGCGCCGGCAGCTTCAGCGGCAAGGGCCTCATCGACGTGGCCGCGATGCACGACGTGCTGGCGGGCCGCCTGCCCGAAGGCCAGGTTCTCAGCCATGATCTGCTGGAAGGCGCGCTGCTGCGCTGCGCCACCGTGTCGGACGTGATGCTGATGGAAGACGCCCCGGCCGACGCCGAAGTGGCGGCATCGCGCGCGCACCGCTGGATGCGCGGCGACTGGCAGCTGCTGCCCTTCCTGGTCGGGCGTGGCCTGCGACGTCTGGACCGCTGGAAGATGCTCGACAACCTGCGCCGCTCACTGCTGGCGCCCGCGTCCCTGGTGCTCCTGCTGGTGGCGCTGGCGGGTCTGGGCGGCTCGCCGCTGGCCATGCTGATGCTGGTCCTGGGCGCGCACGCGGCCGGGCCTCTGATGGGCGCGCTCGCCGGCCTGCTGCCCGACCGGCTGGACGTGGCGGCACGCTACTTCTACCGCCAGGGGCTGATCGATCTGTCACGTGCGCTGGGCACCGGCCTGTGGCACCTCGCGATGCTCGGGCACCAGGCGCTGGCCGCCGTCGATGCCATCGGCCGCACGCTGTACCGGCTCGTGGTGAGCCGGCGCCACCTGCTGGCCTGGACCACGGCCGCCGCCGCGGGCGCGCGCGGACGCAGTCCGCTGCAGGCGCTGCTGCGCCGGCAGGCCACCACGCCGCTGCTCGCGCTGCTGGCGACGGTCGGCCTGCTGGCCACCGGCACGCCTGCGCCTGCGCTCGTGGTGGCGCTCGGCCTGCTGTGGGCGAGCGCGCCGCTGTGGAGCTGGTGGGCGAGCCGGCCGCTGCCGGCCGAGCGGCCGCTGTCCGTGACGGACCGGCTCTGGCTGGAGCGCCTGGCGCACGACACCTGGGGGCTGTTCGATCGCTGCGTAGGCGCCGACGACAACCACCTGCCCCCCGACAACCTGCAGTTCATGCCGCACGAGGCCATCGCCCACCGCACCTCGCCCACCAACATCGGCATGTACCTGCTGTCCGCGGCCTGTGCCCGCCGGTTCGGCTGGATCGGCCCCAAGGCGCTGGCCACGCGGCTCGAAGCCACGCTGGGCACGCTGGACAGGCTGGCCCGCCACCGCGGGCACTTCCTGAACTGGTACGACACGCAGACCCTGCAGCCGCTGCAGCCGATGTATGTCTCCACGGTCGACAGCGGCAACCTGTCGGGGCACCTGCTCGCTGTGGCGGCGGCATGCCGCGAGACGGGCGTCGACGAAAGCCCCGGCACCACGGAGCGCCTGCACGCGCTGGCGCTGCGTTGCGAGACGCTGGCCTGGGCGCCGGAGTTCGGCTTCCTGTACCACCGCAGGCGTCACCTGCTGCACATCGGCTACCGCCTGGGCGACCAGACGCTGGACACGGCCTGCTACGACCTGCTGGCGTCGGAATCCCGGCTGACCAGCCTGATCGCCATCGCCAAGGGCGACGTGCCCGTGCGCCACTGGGCGGCGCTGGGACGCCCATCAGTGGCCGTGGGCGCGACAGCGGGCCTGCGCTCGTGGTCGGGCTCGATGTTCGAGTACCTGATGCCCGGACTGGTGATCGACGAACCCCCCGGCAGCGTGCTCGACCAGGCCTGCCGGGCGGCCGTCGCGGAGCAGCAGGCTTTCGGCGCCGCGCAGGGCGTGCCCTGGGGTGTCTCGGAGTCGGCGCACGCCGGGCGGGACCACACCCTCGCCTACCAGTACGGCCCGCAGGGGGTGCCGGGCATGGCGCTGCGCCGCACGCCGGCCGATGAACTGGTGGTGGCGCCCTACGCCACGGTCATGGCCATCGAACTGGCCCCCGCTGCCGTGCTGGCCAACCTGGCGAAGCTGGAGAAACTGGACGCACGCGGCACGCTGGGCTTCATCGAGGCCATCGACTACTCGCCCGGGCGCCAGGCGCCTGGGCAGAGCTCGACGCGCGTCGGCACCTTCATGGCGCACCACCAGGGCATGAGCCTGGTGGCGCTGGCACAGGTGCTGCTCGACGGCGCGCCGCGCCGCTGGGGCATGACCGCCGCACCCATCGAGGCCTTGCTGCCGCTGTTGCACGAACGCCCGCCGCGGCAGATCGCGCGGCGCCAACCTTCCTGGGGCGAACCACCTGCATCGGCACTGCCGCTTCGCACACCAGTGCTGCGCCGCGAGGTGTCGCCCGGCGCCCATGCGCTGTCGCCCACGCACGTGCTGTCGAACGGGCACTACAGCCTCACGCTGCGCCCGAACGGCGCCGGCGAGAGCCGCTGGCGCGGTCGCGGCCTGAGCCGCTCGCGCGACGATGCCCTGCGGGACGAGCACGGCAGCTTCGTGTTCATGCGCCGCCATGCGTCGGCGCCGCTGGTGTCGCTGACGCAGCATCCCGCGCCCGACGCGAATGCGGCCTACACCAGCGTCTTCCATGCCGACCGCGTGGCGTTCGATGCCCGCTGGCCCGATC
Source organism: uncultured beta proteobacterium (assembly GCA_903938815.1). Classification (GTDB taxonomy): domain Bacteria; phylum Pseudomonadota; class Gammaproteobacteria; order Burkholderiales; family Burkholderiaceae_C; genus Rubrivivax. Next base: position 57,721 of record CAJAES010000027.1, on the reverse strand, counting down.
TGGCCGCCCAGCTCACCGTCTGGGTGAGCCCGGAGGACGACATCGAGTTCCGGCAGGTCGAGCTGCGCAACCTCGGAAGCCACCCGCTGACGCTGACGCTCGTCTCGGCCTTCGAGCCCACGCTTTCCGATGCCCGCGCCGACGAAGCCCATCCGGCTTTCTCGAATCTGTTCCTGCAGGCTCGCTGGCGCGAGGGGCCGCGCGCGCTGGTCTTCGAGCGGCGGCCCCGGCTGGCGGGTGAACCCGCGCTGTGGGCGGCGCACTTCATTGCAGGCTGCGACGTGCCGCTGACCGACGTGCGCGTCCAGACCGACCGCGCGCGCTGGCGCGGCCGCCATCGCGGCATGCAGCACCCCCTGGCCGAACTGGACGAGCCTCCGGTCCACAACGGCCCCTCCGGCGTGGTGCTGGACACGGGCCTGGACCCGATGTCCGCGCTGGCCGCCACCCTGCGCCTGGCCCCCGGCGGCAAGGCTGTCCTGACCTGGGCGACCGCGGCGTCCGACGACGCCGCCGTGCTCACCGCCGTGATCGACAAGTACCGCCAGCCCGGCCCGGTGCTGCGCGCCTCGCTGATGTCGGCAACCCTCGCCGACATCCGGCTGCGCGGCCTTCACATCGGCCCCGACACCTTCGCGGCGGTACAGACGCTCAGCACGCTGCTGATGCAGACGCTCGTACGGCCGGGTGCGGCGCCGGAGGATGCGGACGCCGTTCCGGTTGCCGTTCAGGTTGCAGTCCCGGCTGCAGTTTCAACAGCGCCGCCGGCGTTTTCAGCCCGAGGCGCCTGCGACAGGCGCCTGCTTTGGCGCTTCGGAATCTCGGGGGACAGGCCCATCCTGCTCGTCACGGTGCGCGTCACCCAGGACACCGGCCTGCTGCGCACGCTTTCGCAGGCATTGCAGATCTGGTCATGGGGCGGAGTCGCCTGCGATCTGATCATCGTGAACGCGGAGCCTCCGTCCTACCAGTCACCGCTGCAGCAGGCTCTCGCTGGCATGGCGGACCCGGGTGGCGGCCTGTACCGCCTGCGTGCCGACGAGTTGACCCTCGAGGATTCGGCCACGCTGCAGGCGCTTGCCCGGGTCCACCTGATGGCCGACGGGCGCCCTCTGTCCCGGCACGTGCAGGATCTTGCGTCGGCGCACGATGCGGCGTTCGACAGGCGACAGGATGTCCCCGGCACGCCGGTCGGCACACGCCCCGCGCCCGACGCCAGGCAGGCGCTCCCGGCCGGCCGGTTCGATGCGGAGACGGGCGACTTCGTGTTCGCCGTCGATGCGCGCACGCGCCCGGCTCGCCCCTGGGTCAATGTGCTGGCGCAGCCGGGCTTCGGCGCGCTGCTGTCTGAGTCGGGCTCGGGCATGAGCTGGGCCCACAACAGCCGCATGCACCAGATCACGGCCTGGTCCAACGACCCTGTTGCCGACACGCCGGCGGAATGGTTTCTGCTGCAGGATGAGCGCACACGTGATGCCTGGAGCCTCGCGCCCTCGGCCTGGGGCGATGCGGACGCGACCTACACGGTGCGCCACGGCCAGGGCGAGAGCAGCATCGAACATCGCCATGGCGATCTGGCGGTGCGCGTGGCCTGGTGCGTCGATGCCGATGCGGCCGTCAAGCATGTCAGCGTGGAGATGGTCAACCACGGCACGCGGACGCGGTCGCTGCGGCTGGCCGGCATGGCCGAATGGATGATGGGCACGCGGCGCGGCGACCGTGCCACCGTTCGCACGGCGCAGGCTGCGGTAGGCCGCGCCCGGGTACTCATGGCAACCCAGGACGAGCGAGGCGCGGGCTTCGGCGGCGCCACGGCATTCCTGGCGCTGTCGGAGGCCGCCGACGACTGGACCACCGACCGCAGGGAGTTCTTCGACACCCGCGGCAGGCTGGTGCTGCCCGACCACCTGGGGCGGCGCTTCGGCGGCGGTCTGGACCCCTGCGCCGCCATCGCGACACGCGTGTCGCTGGCGCCCGGGGCGAGCGCCCGCCGTGTCTTCCTGCTCGGGCACGCCGACACCGCTGCCGACGCCCTGGCGCTGGCCGCCCGGGCGCTGGCGTTGCCACCCGCCGAACGCACCGCCACGGCACGCGCGCGCTGGGACGCCCTGCTGGGCGCCACGACCGTGAAGACACCCGACCCGCTGTTCGACGTGCTCGTCAACCGCTGGCTGCTCTACCAGGCCGTGGCCTGCCGCCTGTGGGCCAAGGCCGGCTTCTACCAGGCCGGGGGCGCCACGGGCTTCCGGGACCAGTTGCAGGACACGATGTCGCTGGCCTGGGCGGCGCCGGCCATGCTGCGCGCGCAGATCGTCCTGTGCGCGTCACGACAGTTCGCGGCCGGCGACGTGCAGCACTGGTGGCATGCACCTCAGGGGGCCGGGGTGCGCACCCACGTGAGCGACGACCTGCTGTGGCTTCCACTCGCCGTGGCACAGCACCAGGAGGCCACGGGCGACGCCTCTCTGCTCGACGAACGCGTGCCCTTCCTGGAAGGCGCCGAGGTGCCGGCCGGCGCAGAGGACATCTACGAGACGCCTGTGCCCGGCACCGATGTCGCCTCTGTCTACGAACACGCGGCGCGGGCCATCGATCACAGCCTGCGCGTCGGCCAGCACGGCCTGCCGCTGATGGGCAGCGGCGACTGGAACGACGGCATGAACCGGGTGGGCCATGAAGGCCGCGGCGAATCCGTGTGGCTGGGGTGGTTCCTGTGCAGCGTGGTGGCCGCGTTCGCACCCCTGGCCCGCGCGCGCGGCGACGCGGACAGGGCCGACCGCTGGGAGGCCTCGGCCGTCGGCTGGCGTGCCGCGCTGGAGTCCGAGGGCTGGGACGGCCAGTGGTACCGGCGCGCCTTCTTCGACGACGGCACGGCACTCGGCTCACGGGCATCGACGGAGGCTCGCATCGACCTCATCGCCCAGGCCTGGTCGGTTCTGTCGGATGTGGCGCCGCCGGCGCGCCAGCGCGCGGCCATGCAGGCCGCGGAAGCGCTGCTGGTGGACCCCACGGGGGGCCTGCTGCGCCTCCTGGACCCACCGCTGAACCGAGCCGAACCTGCCGCGGGTTACATCCAGGCCTACCCCGCCGGCGTGCGCGAGAACGGCGGCCAGTACGCCCACGCCGCCGTCTGGGCGCTGATGGCGCGGGCACGCCTGGCCGCCGGGCCGCACGCGAAACCGGGCGATCGGGACGCCGTCTACCGCTGGTTCGGCTTCCTGAGCCCGGCCCATCGCACGGCGCACCCGGTGCATGGCAGGGTCTACGGGCTGGAGCCCTACGTGATGGCAGGCGACATCTGCACACAGGCGCCCCATGTCGGCCGTGGCGGCTGGAGCTGGTACACGGGCGCGGCGGGCTGGCTGCACCGTGCGGCGGTGGAGTCGGTCTTCGGCCTGAAGCTGTCGGTGCGCAGCCTGCACTTCGAGCCCTGCCTTCCGACGCACTGGCCGCGCGCCGAACTGACCCTCAGGCGCGATGGCCGCCGAATGCACTTCTGCTTCGTGCAGGGCGATGGCACGGGCGACGCGATGGACGCACCCGACAGCCGCCCGCTGGCCGTCGGCGAGGCGCTGGACTGGACCGTGCTGGGCCCGGACAGCCACTTCACGGTGCGCGTGCCTGCCGAGCGCCGCTGAGGTGCGTGGCTGGCTCCGACGGTACGCACCGCCTGAACACGGGCCGACACCCGTGTGAGCAGTGTGCACCCCGATGGGTGCGCCGGCGCACGGACAGCGCACGGCCCGCTGCCTAGAGTGAGGCTGTCAACACCAAGGAGCCACTCCATGAACATCAGAAAAGCAATGCTGCCGGTCTTCGCCGCGCTCGTCCTCGCCACCACCGCGGGCTGCGCCGTCATGCGCGGCCAGGAAACCGTGGGCGCGTACGTCGATGACGCAGCCATCACCACGGCCGTCAAGGGCAGCTTCGTCGAGAACAAGATGGTCGATGCTGCCGCGATCAGCGTCGAGACGCTCAACGGCACCGTGATGCTCTCCGGCTTTGCCAAGGGCTCGACCGAGAAGGCCACCGCCGAAACCCTGACCTGGAAGGTCAAGGGCGTGAAGCAGGTCAAGAACGAAATCGCAATCCGGCCCTGAGCGACCGCAAGGAGATCACATGAACTGGGAACAGATCCAAGGCAACTGGAAACAGGTGCAAGGCAAGGCCCGTGAGCAATGGGGCAAGCTGACGGACGATGACCTCGACGTGGTCGCGGGCCGCCGCGACCAGCTGGCCGGCAAGATCCAGGAGCGCTACGGCGTCGCCAAGGAAGAGGCCGAGAAGCAGCTGGCCTCGTGGGAACGCAGCGCCAGCGACACCTGGCTCGAGAAGTCCGACAAGCAGAAGTGATCGACCCGCCCGTGCCGGCTCACACCGGCACGGGCTGCGGCAACAGCCGGTCGTATTCGTCCTTGATGACGGCATGGCACTCGCAGCTGCGACGTTCCAGCCCCTGCCTGTCCAGCACCTGGACATGGCCGCGCCGATAGCTGATGAGGCCGGAGCGCTGCAGCGACAGCGCTGCTTCGGTCACGCCCTCGCGGCGCACGCCCAGCATGTGCGCGATGAGTTCCTGGGTGGCCACGATGTCGTCGCCAGGCAACCGGTCCAGGTTGAGCAGCAACCAGCGGCACAGCTGCTGGTCCACGGAATGGTGGCGGTTGCACACCGCGATCTGCGCCATCTGCGCGATCAGCGCCTGCGTGTAGCGCAGCAGCAGCTGCATCACCGGCCCGCCCCGTGCGAATTCCTGGCGCAACGCAGATGCCGAGATTCTGTAGCCCTGCCCCGCGCTCTGCACGACGGCGCGGCCCGGGGTGGAGCCGCCGCCCATGATGAGCGGCACGCCCACCATGCCTTCGCGGCCCACCAGAGCGATGCCTGAAGAGTCGCCGTTCTCGGTGACGTACATCAGGGAGACGATCGCCGTGGTGGGAAAGCAGGCATAGGCCAGTTGCACGCCGGACTCGTACAGCACGTGCCCGAGCGGCAGCGCCATCGGCTCCAGCAGAGGCTCCCAGCGTACCCAGTCGGAATCCGGCAACGCCGCAAGCAGGCCATTGCGCAGCGCGTCAGTCATCTTGACGAGCGTCGGGTTTGCCGACGAGCGGGAGTGTCACGAGAAACTGGCTGCCGCGGCGCAGGCCGGGGCTGTGCGCGCTCAGGTTGCCGCCATGGGCGCGCACCAGTGCCCGCACCACCGTGAGCCCGATGCCGGGAACGGGGCCGCCGGCCCCCAGGGCATGGATGTCCTGCACGAAAGGCTCGAAGATGTAGGGCAAGGTCTGCGGGCCGATGCCGTAGCCGTCGTCGGCCACGGTCATCTGGAGGCTCTCGCCTTCCACGGCAACCACCAGGCTGATGCGGCCGCCGTCGTGCGTGTGCTGGCTGGCGTTGTCGAGGAGGTTCGTGACGATCTGCCCGAGCCGGTCTGCGTCGCCGCTGACGCCCAGCGGCCCGGCGGGCCGGCGCAGCTCGAACCGCTGGCCGCGCTGGTCGAGCACCGGGCGGTAGGCGGCAGCGGCGCCGTCGATGATGGGCGCCATGTCCACCCACTCGTGTGCGAGCTCCAGCGGCGCGACAGATGCCGACGAGGTTTCCACCAGATTGCCGATCAAGCGCGAGAGATGCGTCAGGCGCTTTTCCACCACCGCCTGCACGCGCGGCAGAAGCGGTTCGTCGCCTGGCAGGTGGCCGACCATCGTGCTGGCGATGCTGACGGGCGCGGTCGGGTTGCGCAGTTCCTCGGCCACGGCAGCCATGAGCACCTCCTGCCGCTTGCGCGCCTTCTCGGCAGCCTCCAGCAGTTCCTGGGCGCTGAGTGCAGCGACGATCAGGCGCTCGTTGGCCTCGCGCAACTGAGCCTGCGTGCGCAGGGAGTCGGGAACGCCAGCGCCGTGGCGCCCGCGCCGGTACTTGGCCGCGTACATGGCAGCGTCAGCCCGTGCGACCAGGGCATCGAGTTCCTCGCCGTCGTCCGGATGAACGGCAATGCCCACGCTCACCGAGAGCGAAAGCGCGTGGCCGTCGATGCTGGCCGGCTCGGCAACTGCGGCGGCCAGCTTGTCGGCCACCGCCTGTGCATCCTGTGGCTGGTTCAGGCCCACCAGCAGGATCAGGAACTCGTCGCCGCCGTGGCGGCTGACGGTATCGACCTCGCGTACAGCGGTCAGCAGACGCTGCGCCACCAACTGCAGCACGCGGTCGCCGAACGGGTGGCCGTGAAGATCGTTCAGCGGCTTGAAGTCATCGAGATCGATGAACAGCAGCGCCAGACGATCACCGTTTCGCCGCGACTGGGCCACGGCCTGGCCGAAGCGGTCGCGCAGGGTCAGGCGATTCGGCAACCGGGTCAGCACGTCCAGGCCACCGGCCTGAGCGCTTTCCTGAAGTGCCAGAGCCCGCTCGACCAGCACGCCGTTGACTTCCGCCATCTGGGCGGCGGAATTGCTCGTGACCACCCTGGCCTCGGCTGTCACCACCTCTTGCAGCAGGCGCACCAGAGAGGCCCGCATGGCCTCGATCTGGATGCCCAGCGCAGCAGCTTCGGCGCTGGGGTCGAGGGCCTTGCTGCCTTCGGATCCGGGCTTCTCGGACATCACATCGGGTCTCGGGGCCGCACGCGCTTCGGGCTGCCGCCGAGGAGTCCTTCCTGGCCCTGCAGGCGCTCGCCCATTCGCACTCCCTTGTCGTCGATGCTGTACAGGCGCAGTTCGTCGGAATGCGCACTGGCCCTGACCTTCACGACCGCCATCACGCGCAGGAGCCGGCTGTCGACCTCGATGTAGCGCTGCACGATGATCGCGTCGGTGAGAAAGGCGGCGCCGTAGGGGCTGAAGCGAAGATCGGTGTAGCGGTCCTCGAGCTCCGAAGTCATCACCACCGTGACGCCGGAGCGCGACAAGGCGGTCACCAGGCCGAGCAGGGATTCGCGGAAGTCTGCGCGGAAGGTGGGCGCCAGCGCCAGCTCGAATCCGCTGAGCGAGTCGATCACCACGCGGGTGGCGTTTCGCCGCGCCACCTCGGTCAGGATCAGCAGCACGATCTCGTCGATGGAGAGATCCGCCTCGTGGCTGTCGATCACGCTGACCGCACCGTTCTCGATCAGAGCGGCGAGCAAGGGGTTGCGCGCGACGTCGGGGTGCTGCTCGAACGCAGCCAGCACACCGATCTCGCCGCGTCGGTTTCCTTCTGCCAGGAAGCTGGCCGCCAGGATGCTCTTGCCAGAGCCCGAAGGCCCGGCCAGCAGCAGCGAGTAGCCGCGCGGCAGCCCGCCACCCAGCATCGCGTCGAGTTCAGGCACGCCGAGATTCGCACGGTCGACCGACGGTGCCGCCGTGTTCGTCGCGTGGTGCGCAGCCACGGCCACTGCAGTCGCCGGCGCGAAGACACGCACGCCCGACCGGTCGATGCGGAAGGTGTGCAGGCCCGGCAATGTGGCCTGACCGCGCATCTTCATGATTTCGAGCTTGCGCACCATGGAGTTGCGCTGAACGCTCTGGCGCAGCCAGATCAGACCATCGGCGACGGTGAACACCGGGTTGGTGTCGGTCTCGTCGAAGTACTCGCCGATGAGAAAGGTGGTGGCCTGCCAGCTGGTCATGAGCATGCCGAGCTGCTGGACGAAGAGTTGCAGCCGCGCGTGCGCGCTGCCGCCTTCGCTGGCAAAGACCACTGAACGGAAGGAGTCCACGAACACCAGGCCGGGGCTGTGTTCGGCCACTTCTGCCGCGATGCGCTGGAGCACGCGCTCCAGGTCGCCGGTCATGGCGTCCTCGGACAAGCTGACGAAGCGCACGCGCCTTTGCAGGGCTTCGGTATCAAAGAAATCGAACTGCTGCTGATAGCGCAGCATCTTCAGCGGCGGCTCGCCCAGCACCGTGAAGTAGATCGCAGGGCGCTCCGGCGTGGCCAGCGCGAACATGATCTGGTGCGACAGCGTGGTCTTGCCGCAGCCTGGCTGGCCGGCGATGAGGTTGAACGAAAACTCGGGCAGGCCGCCGCCGAGCACCTCATCCAAGCCTGGCACCTTGGTGGCCAGGAGGTTGATGGTGGCTTTGCTCGTCATGAAAAAACTTCCTGCGCGGGCGGCTCGCCCTCGGATGGTGCCCACACCGGCGCAAGCAGCCGGGCCGTGAGTGAAGCGCCGACCAGGCTGGCCAGCAGAGTGCAAAAGGCTTCGAGTTGATCGAGCGCACCCGCTCTTGCGTCGTCCGGGGTCTGACCGACAAGCGCAGCACGCAGCGCATCACGATTGATTTCGGCGAGCAGGCCGGGGTTCGCCGGGCTCAGCCAGGGGTGACCTGCAGCCGATACCTTCAGGCTGCGGTGGTACAGGGCGGCCACACCGCGGTGCCCGACGATCGGATGCAAGACCCGGTCGATCTCAATCCAGATGTCGGTGACGGCGTCGGCAATCTGCTCGACGCTCGCCCCGTTCGGCAAGCGGAGGTTCAGCAGCAAGGGCCAGCGGCTGATGTCTTGCCAAGCAACAGGCATATCGCGCTGACCAGGGGGATCGGAGGTTTCGATAGTACGCCTCGGTACGCATTTGAGAGCACTATATTGCGGCGCAGCAGGGGGCGTATGTGCGTCACCGAACAGTCGCAGCACAAGACATCTTCAAAGGAATATGTGCTTGTATTGATCTGGAACAAACGCTGTCCGGCGAACATCTCACCAAGTCAGCGCAGGCAGGTCATGGAACACACGCCGCGTGCCTTCGAGCCATTGCCGGGTGAGCGCCTCGAAGTAGTCGTCGCCCTGGTCGAAGCGGCGCTGCATCGTCACTTGCATGGTGTCGCGCGCGTAGCAGAGCAGGTCGATCGGCATGCCCACGGATAGGTTGCTGATCATCGTGGAGTCGAAGGACACCAGCACGCACTTGGTGGCGTCTTCCAGCGTGGCGGTGGCGCTCACGGCGAGGTCGAGGATGGGCTTGCCGTACTTGGCCTCGCCCGTCTGCAGGAATGGCGTGTCGATGCCGGCCTCGATGAAGTTGCCCTCTGCGTAGAGCCGGAACAGGCGCATGCCTTCGCCGGCGATCTGCCCGCCGAGAATGAAAGAGGCGTTGAACTTCAGCCCGCCCGATTCCATGAACGGGCCGTCGCGGCGTTCTATGTCGCGCAGGGCGTCCGACACCAGGATGGCGACGTCGAACATCGAACCCACGCTCCACAGGTTCGGGCCCTCGGCTTCCGCACGCCGGCTCAGCACGTTGATGACCGCCTGCGTTGCGGCCAGGCCGCCTGAACTCAGCAGCACGATGACGCGGTCGCCGCTGCGTTCGAAGACCGTCATCTTGCGGAACTTGGCGTAGTTGTCGACGCCCGCGTGCGTGCGCGAATCACTGGCGAAGATGAGGCCTTCGTCCAGCTTGACACCCACGCAATAGGTCATGCGGACATCACTTCGTCCGTCCAGACCTTGAACGATTCCAGCGTGTTGGGGCCGAAGGTGCTGGCCAGCGCGACGTCGCAGGCGTCGCGGCCGCGCGCGAGCAGGACGCGGCCGATGCGCGGCGTGTTGTTGCGCGCATCGAAGGCATACCAGCGGTCGCCCAGCCAGACTTCGAACCACGCGGCGAAATCCATCGGGCCGTAGGGCGGCTCGGTGCCCATGTCACCGAGATAGCCGGTGCAGTAGCGGGCGGGAATGTTCATGCAGCGGCACAGCGCGATGGCGAGATGCGCATAGTCGCGGCACACGCCCTGCCCTTCGTTGAAGGCCTCCCACGCGGTACGGGTGCGCCGCGCGTGCGCGTAATTGAAGCGGATGCGCTGGTGCACGAAATCGCAGATGGCCTGCACGCGCGCCCAGCCCCTGGGGCCGTTGCCGAACTGTTGCCAGGCCACGTCCGACAGCAGGTCGGTCTCGCAGTAGCGGCTGCCGAGCAGATAGACCAGCGTCGACTCGGGCAACTGCTCCACCGGAACCTCTTCGGCGTAGGTGGCAATGACGTCGGTGAGCCCGGAATCCTGCACGACGGCGTCAGTGCTGATCACGAAGCGACCCTGGGGCGCCACGATCCGGCTGCACCAGTTGCCGAAGAGATCCCGGTAGGCCGTGACGGGCACCGCCGGGATCGTGACCAGATGGTCCGGACGCACGAGGTCTGAAGCGCGCGAGTAGTGGATGTTGAGCGCCAGGATCATCGGCGTGGGAGCCGGACACTGGTAGACCATTTCAAAACCGACGCGAATCAGCATGCCGTTCTTTCTGCCCAGGCTCAAAGGCGGGGCGTATCGAGTTCAGGTTTCGTGCCGTAGTAGGCGTGGATGTCCTTCTGCCAGACGGCATCGGCCATGTCGGGCCAATGGTTCTTGTCGAAGCCGGGCGCCGTTTCGAGACGCTCCTTCGTGACATCGAGGACGAAGCGCTTGTTCTCGGTGTCGAGCTTCAGCGCAGCCCACGGCACGGCGAAGAGCTTGTCGCCCATGCCCAGGAACCCACCGAAGGACAGCACCGCATAGCTGACGCGCCCGCTGCGCATGTCGAGCATGATCTCACTGATGTCGCCGAGGTCTTCCGACTGCCTGTTGTAGACGTCGTTGCCGAGAAGCGTGTCGGCGCCCATGAGGTGCGGGCCGGGGCCGCGGCGCACATCGGGGCCTGCATCGGCGGACTTGTACATGCCGTGAGGATCGCGTTCTTCGTAGTTCATGGGGAGACTTTCTGGCAGTGATGGGACGGGGAAACCGGTATCCCCGAGGATGCGGCCCGGCGGGGTGGGAGGTCTGTTCGGCAGCGTACGACTGGGAACCATTGCGCTCGCACACCGCCAGTGCACAGTCCACCTGCGCGGTGCGCCGCAAGCGCCCGTGCAGCGCAGGCTGAGCACGCTTCAGGCCATGTGGGCGTCGCGCACGACGGCATAGCACTCGCAGCTGCGCGCTTCGAGGCCCTGCCGGTCGAGGATCGAGATCCGGCCCCGGGCATAGCGGATCAGGCCTGCATCTCGCAGCCGCGCCGCACCGCCCGTGACCCCTTCGCGGCGCACGCCGAGCAACCGCGCAATGCGCTCCTGCGTCGCGTGCATCTCGTTGTGCGATTGCCTGTCGAGGTGCAGCAGCAGCCATCGGCAGAGTTGCTGGTCGAGTCCGTGATGGCGATTGCAGGCGGAGGTCTGCGCCATGTGCGCGAGCAGTGCCTGCGTGTAGCCGAGCACGCCCTGGAGCAGAGGCATTGATTGCCCGACGTGCCGGTTCATGGCGCCAACCCCCATGCGCCAGGCATGGCCGGCCCCTTGCCCCACGGCGCTGGTGTGCGCGATGCCGGCGCCCAGGCAGGCGCTCAACCCGACCACGCCCTCGCGACCCACCACCGCCACCTCGGCGGAGGAGCCGTCGCGCATCGACGACACCAGCGAGACATTCGCGGTCACCGGGAAGTGCACCTGGCGCAGTGGGGCGCCAGCCTCGTAGAGGGTCTCGCCGTGCGTCAGTTGCACCCACTCCAGGTCGGGCAGCAGGCGTGACCAGTCGGCATCCGGCAATGCGGACAGAAGGCGGTTGCCTTCGAGGCGGATTTCAAGTGCATGGATTGCGGGCATCGGCCGCAATGTAGGAGCGCGGGATGCCGGCCCCTGTGTACAAAGACATCCCGTTGCAGCGCTACACCAGGGGGCGCTGCGGCGGCCGACCGTCGCCCCACAGGTCCGCCAGGCGCGCGAGCGCCTTCACGTCGCGCATATGCAGGCGGCCCTGCGATATCTGGTGCAGGCCGCGCCGCTCCAGCTTGCGCAAGGTCTTGTTGGTGTGGACGAGCGACAGCCCCAGGCCGTCGGCGATGTGCTGCTGCGTGAGCGGGAACGGAACGCCGCCCGCGCCTGCATCGGCCTGCAGCGCCGCAGCGCGCTTGAACAGCAGGATCAGCATCATCGCGATGCGTTCCTCGGCGCTGCGGCGGCCGACCGAGAGCAGCGTGTCGTCCACCATCGACTCCTCGTGCGCGGTGAGCCAGGTCACGTTGAAGCCCATGGTCGGAGAGCGGCGATGCAGTTCCCACAGCGCGTTGCGCTGGAACATGCAGAACACCGCCGGCGTCAGCGTGTCGACGCCATGTGCCGCGGCGTCGCCCATCTTCTGCTGCACACCGATGAAGTCGCCGGCCAGCAGGAAGCTCAGGATCTGGCGCCGGCCGTCGCTCAGGGTCTTGTAGCGGAACGCCCAGCCCTCGAGCAGCGTGTACAGCGGTGCATCGGTCTGTCCCTCATGGATCAGGGTCTCCAGCGGGCCCAGACTCTGCACGCCGCGCTTGAGCGACTGCACCAGTTCCAGTTCCTCGTCGGTGTGGTCCAGGAACAGCGGCAGGCTGCGCAACGGGCATGCGCTGCATGCGGTCGGAGCGGTCGGAGCGGTCGGGATGGTTGGATCGGCTGTCACGGCAGAAACTGTTTCGCGGCAAAGGACCATGCCATGCGCGATGCATCGGGGCCCGCCGCATCGGCGAAGGGCTGCCGGTCGGCGCCACCGCTCCAGGCGTGGCCCAGCTTGTCAACGGCCACGAGCGTGGCGACCGTGCGCCCGACATGCTTGAAATCCGTGATGGACATCGCGTGGCGCCGGCCCCGCTGCAGCCTGCGAGCCGCGGCCGGGCTGGCCCCTGCTGCCGCAGCCCACAGGTCGGCCGAGGCCTGCCCGTAACGGGGGGACACCACCCGGTCGGCCTGCCCGTGAATGACCAGCAGGGCCGGCCAGCTTGCCGCCATGACGGCCGATGTCACGGCCAGCGGACGCGTGGCATGGTGGTGCTGCATGGCGCCCAGGGCCGACATCGTGGAGTGCGCCGTTCCGGGCGGGATGCCCGAGTGCATCACCAGCGCCTGGAATCGGGCCGGGTGCCGCGTGACCAGCAATGCAGCCATGCTGGCGCCTGCCGAGAGGCCGGAGATCGCCACGCGCTGTGGGTCGACGGGTTGTCTGGCGCACACCTGATCGATGGCGCCCAGGATCAGTTCAGCCTCGCCGAAGCCGCGGCCCGAGTCGGTCTCGAACCAGTTCCAGCAGCCCTGTGCATTGGCGGAGAGATCCTGCTCGGGGTAGAGCACCAGGAAGCGTTCGCGCAGGGCGACGCGATTCATGCCCGTGCTCGCCGCGAACGCGGCGGCATCCTGGCGGCAACCGTGCAGCATCACCATCAGCGGCAGGCGCTCTTGCGCGGCCACGCCCGGAGGGCAGTACAGCCAGTAGCGACGCGAACCGGCCGCGCCCGAGGCTACGCCCTGGGTCCAGCCCTTGCCGGCCACAGCCGGGGACCGATGCGGCCGGGACACTGCAGGCTTCAGCGCACGCTTGAAGGCACGCGCCTGCCGCGCCAGCAGCGTCAGGCTGCGGTTGAGCAAGGCGGTGCCGAAGGCCCGCCGCCGGATGGGACGAAAGAGCTTCAATGCGCCAACGTTGGCGCGCTGTCAGCGGCGAACGAGCTTCAGAAGCGCCAGCAGGAGCACCGCGCCCACCAGGGAGACCAGCAGGCCCGCCAGGCTGAAGTTGTCCTGATTGATCGTGCCGACGCCGACCAGCGGCGTGACGAACCAGCCCGCCAGCATGGCGCCGATGATGCCGACGATCACGTTCAGGAAGATGCCCTGCTGGTGGTTGGTGTTCATCAGGATGCTGGCCAGCCAGCCGATGAGGCCGCCGACGATGAGCCAGGTGAGGAAGTTCATGAGGTGGTGTTCCCTTGCATTGGAATTGCGCTGCGGACGCAGCGCGACAGGCTCGATGATCGGCACTGCGTGGTCGGCTGTCGGTGCGTTGCCGAACCCTGCGCTGCACCCGGGCCCCGCACAGGGGCCCTACAGACCTCGTGCTGCAGCCAGGTGGTGCGACAGGCTGGCCTGTGCCTCGAGCTCGGCGAACCACACGCGGTAGCCGGCATCGCTGGGGTGCAGTCCGTCACCCGCGTAGAGGCCCGGGTGCCGGACGAACGGGTCATCCGCGCGCTCCTGGAACAGGTCCACCACCACGGCGGCGTTGCTTGCGGCAACCTGCTTCACCACCGCGTGCAGGCGGCGCGAACGCCAGGTCATCAGCCACGACACCGGTGCGAGGAAGAACGGCGCGTTGCCCACATTGCCCGCGGGCATCAGGACGACGAGATCTGACTGCGCGCCGGCCAAGGCAGCCACCTGTGCGAGGGCCGGCTGTACCCCTGACCATGCGCGCAGTCGGATCACGTCGTTGCCGCCCCCCTGCACCAGCACCATGTCGAAGCGCTCGCCGGTCTGGAACTGCGCGGCGATATCGGCGAATGTCGCACCGTCGCGTGCCCGGTTCTCGATGAAGAGCTGCGGGTAGGCCTGACCGATCAGGCCGGCCAGGCTGTTGGCGCCGTCGGTCGCACCCGTTCCCACGGCGGTGCTGTCGCCCACGATGAGCAGTCGCAGGACGGCCTGCGGCGGGCTCTGCTGCCAGGGCTCGCTCAGGCGCGCCAGTTCAGCGGCGCGCTGCAAGTTCCCGACGCTGCAGCCAAGGCAGGCAAGGGCCAGCACCGTGGTTCCGGCCCACCGGGCGAGCGGCGGCGCCTGCCCTCTCACGCCGGCGCATCGTCGAACCGGATGGCGTGGCTGGCGACATAGCGCTGGAAGTCCGGAAGCGGCATCGCGGCCACGCCTTTGCTGGCGCCGTCGGTCCAGCTGATGGTGGCGTCCAGCGGGGTCTGTTCCACCTCGCAGGGGCCTGGGCGGATGACGAGGTTCGCGCCGTCGCCTTCCCGGTATTCGACCTTGCCGACGATGCGTGCGGATTGACTCAATGCGACTCCTGGATGCGTGCCGCATGGTGGCCGCAGGCATGCGGCCTGTCCGTTCGCTGACGAACCAAGCGGCCAGGGATCCTTCCCTGTGGCCCCTTTGGCGAACGATCCAGGCCCGTCAGCCGGCCAGTCGATCAGGTCGTCAAGCCTCAGCGCGGCGCGGGCACCTGAAGCAGCCACAGGCGCGCCAGGTCGCTCAAGCCGTCGCGGTGGCCGGCATCGCGCACGGCGATCAGCATCGCGCGGGCAGGCTCCGTCTGCCCGCTGGCCGCCAGGGCGCCGGCCAACCTCAGGCGGGCGTCGTCGGGGTTCTTCGACAGGCCGCGCTGCACCGCCTGCTGCATCAGCGCCAGGCCTTCGGGCTGCCTTCCGGCGGTGTACTGGTCCCACCCGGTCGAGAACACGAAGGCCGCATCACGCGCGGCCAGGGCCCTGGCGTCGGGCGCACCCGCGGCGCGATCGGCGGCCGACAGGCTCTGCACGCGCTGGCGCAGGGTCTGATGCCTTGCGGCATCGGGGCCCTGGCCGAGCAGGCCCTTGGCGTAGGCCGCATCCAGGTAGCCACGGGCCTCGTTGACGAAGCCGGCCTGGAGCGCCAGTTCCACGAGTTCGGCCTGCGCCTGCGGTGTTTCCCAGGCCTGCACGCGCTGCCCCAGCCGCATCAGGTCCAGCATCAGCCGATCGTCGAAACCGCTCTGGCGCGACAGCCGGGCCAACCGGTCGCTCCAGACGGCGGGCTTCGGGTAGGCCAGCAGGAGGTCTTCCAGGACGCCTGCGTAGCCCGCGTCGTCGTTCATCTTGAGCAGGTTGCTGGCCTGCAGGCGCAACTGCGGCTCGCCCGGCGCCTCACCGGCGGCGCGCTGCCGCGTGGCCAGCGCGTCCAGGGCCTGCCCTGCTGCGGGGTGCTGGCCCTGGAAGTACAGCGCCTGTGCCAGCCGCAGCGAGGTGACGCTGCCCGTGGCGCCGGCCTCGATGGCGCGCCGCGCCCATTGCACGGTCCGCTCGTAGTCCTTCAGGCCGTAGGCTGTATTGGAGGCCTGGTCCATCAGGGTGGCGCGCAGCTCGGGCTCGGCCTGCCCGGTGGCGAGTGCCGCCTCGATGGACCGCAGCGCGAGCGGCGCATCGCGCTTGCCGGCTGCCGCCACGAAACGCAGGCGCTCGACGAGGTAGGTCTCGTAGGCAGTCTTGCCCGCCACGGCATCGGCCGCGCGCAACTGCGCCAGCGCCTCATCGAACTGCTTGTCGCCCAGCGCCTTCTGCGCCGCCACCAGCGGTGGCGCGATCTCGGGTCGAAGGGTGGCGGGCGCACCCTGCGCCAACGCCGCGCCAGACGTCAGGACGAAGGCCAGGGCCAGAACGAGTGCGGGTGCTGTCTGGAGCGCTGTGTGGAGCGCTGTCGAAAGGGCCTTTGAAACCGCTGCTGAAACCGCCGTTGCAAGCGGTGTCGGACGCGCATGGGCGACGGCACGAACGTGTACGGGCGTCAGCGCCCTGGGGAACGATTGCATGCCAGCCTCAACGATCCGTGAACACGGGCGCGCGCTTGGCCAGGAATGCAGCCACGCCTTCGGAGAAGTCATGCGCCAGGCCCAGTTCGCGCTGGGTGTCGGCCTCGAGCCGCAGTGCTTCCTCGAGTGACAGGCTGCCCGACTGGTCGAGCACGCGCCGGGTCTCGGCCATCGCGTGCACGGGCATGGCGGCCAGGCGCTCGGCCAGCGCGAAGGCGCTGTCCATCAGTGCGGCATCGTCCACGCAGCGCCAGATCATGCCGATGCGTTCGGCCTCCTCGGCCGGAAGCTTCTCGCCGGTCATGGCCAGTCCGATGGCGCGAGCGCGGCCCACCAGGCGCGGCAGCAGCCAGGTGCCGCCGCAGTCCGGCACGAGGCCGATCTTCGAGAAGGCCTGGATGAAGCTCGCGCCGCGCGCGGCCAGAACGAAATCCGACAGCAGGGCGAAGTTCGCGCCTGCGCCGGCGGCCACGCCATTGACCGCGGCAATCACGGGCACCGGCATGCTGCGCATGCGCAGGGCCAGTGGCCGGTAGTAGCGCTCGATGACGGCGCCGACATCGGGCGCCGCGCCGGCGGGGGCGGCCATGCCCGGGTCGTTCAGATCCTGGCCCGCGCAGAAACCGCGCCCGGCGCCCGTGATCACGACCGCGCGCACGGTGGAATCGGCCGCCGCATCCTCCAGCGCCGGCAGCAGCAGCGAGTGCATCTCGGCCGTGAAGCTGTTCAGCGCGGCGGGACGATTGAGCGTCAGCAGGCGGATCGCACCGCGCGTGGCAACGAGGACGGAGGGTTCTGACATGCGGCTTCCTTCTGAAGTGCGCCGGATGCTACGGCAAGGGCCAGCGGCCGGCCATCGGTGGCGCCACGGTGGCGCCACGGTGGCACCGCGTTGGCACCGCTTTGGCACCGCGTTGGCACGAAGATTGGACGGAGCCCGGACGA
The DNA here is from genome assembly GCA_903938815.1 of uncultured beta proteobacterium. Taxonomy (GTDB): domain Bacteria; phylum Pseudomonadota; class Gammaproteobacteria; order Burkholderiales; family Burkholderiaceae_C; genus Rubrivivax. The sequence continues at coordinate 40,511 of CAJAES010000027.1, read as the reverse complement.
TGCCTTGATGATTCGCAAGCCCGCCCGCCCCTGCCCCGCCCTATCCTCCGCGGATGATTTCCTCGGACTCCTGGGGCGCCCGGGATTCCATGAATGCCTGGGACATGGATCCGGCGGCTGCGGTGGCGCGTGCGCGATGGCTGGCGCCCGGGGCGCTGGCGGCGCTTCAGCGCGAACGGCTGGTCGGCCTGCTCCGGCACGCCGTGGCGGCTTCGGCGTTCTACCGGGACAGCCTGCGCGGCATCGACGTCGAACGGACGCCGCTCGCCGGCCTGCCCGTGGTGCGCAAGGCCGCGCTGATGCGCCGGTTCGACGAGTGGGTCACCGACCCCGAGGTGCGCCTGCCCGCAGTGAAGGCCTTCGCCGCCGACCCCACCCGCATCGGCGACCTGTTCCTGGGCCGGTACGCGGTCTGGGAGAGTTCGGGCAGCCGGGGCGAGCCGGGCATCTTCCTGCAAGACCCGCAGGCGCTGGCGGTCTACGACGCACTCGAACGGCAAAGGCCCGCACCGCTGCGGCCCTTGCAGCGCCTGCTGGACCCGTTCTGGCTGACCGAGCGCGTGGCCTTCGTCGGGGCGACCGACGGCCACTTCGCCAGCCAGGCGAGCCTGCAGAGGCTGCGCCGCATGGCGCCGTGGCTGGCGGACCGCTGGGCCGGCATGTCCATCCTGCAACCGCTCCCGGCGCTGCTGCAGTCGCTGCAGGATTTCGCGCCGACCATCCTGACCACCTACCCGACAGCCGCATCGATGCTGGCCGAGGCATCCGCTGACGGTCGCCTGGACCTGAGGCTGAGCGAGGTCTGGACAGGCGGCGAGACGCTCGGCACGGCGCAGCGCGGCCGCATCGAGTCGGTCTTCGGCTGCCCTCTGCGCAACAGCTACGGCGCCAGCGAATTCCTGCCCATCGCGGCGGAGTGCAGCGTTGGCGCGCTGCACCTGAATGCCGACTGGGTGATCCTCGAGCCGGTGGACGAGCGGTGGCGTCCGGTGCCGCCGGGCACGCTGTCGCACACGACGCTGCTGACGAACCTGGCCAACCGCGTGCAGCCGCTGATCCGGTACGACATCGGGGATCGGATCCTGCTGCATGCGGCACGGTGCAGTTGCGGCTCACCGCTGCCGGTGATCGAGGTGCAGGGCCGATGCGACGACCTGCTGGCGCTTGCGGGCCCGCACGGGCGCACGGTGCGGCTGCTGCCGCTGGCGCTCAGCACGGTCCTGGAGGAAGAAGCCGGGCTGTTCGATTTCCGCCTCGAACAGACAGGCCCGTCGACGCTTCAACTGTGGCTGACCGCCGGGCGGTCGGCCGGCGCCGCCGTGCTGGCCCTGCAGCGCCACGCCGAGGGCCAGGGCGCATTGCCGGTCGAGGTGCGCGTGGGCACTTTGCCCCGGTTGCCCCGGGGGCGCAGCGGCAAGCTGCAGCGCATCGTGCGCTGCGGGACGGCCGCGGCTCAGCCGCCGAAACGCCGCTCCAGGTAGTGCAGCAGCGTGCGCAGGGTCTGCGCCTCGCCGCCCACGGGCCGGCCCGGGCGGGCCTGGTCGTTCCAGGCGAAGAGGTCGATGTGCAGCCAGGGCTGATCGGCGGGCACGAAATCCTCCAGGAACAGCGCTGCGTTGATGGCGCCGCCCATGGCGTTGCGGCCGGTGTTGACGATGTCGGCCACGCTGCTTTCGATGCCGGCGTGGTAGCCGCGCCAGAGCGGCAGGTGCCACAGCGGGTCCTGCAGCGCGAGGCCGTCGTCCACCAGCTCGCGCGCCAGCGCCATGTCGCGGCAGAACAGCGCCGGAAGCTGTGCGCCCAGCGCCACGCGGGCCGCGCCGGTCAGGGTTGCCAGGTCCAGCAGCAGCGCCGGCTTCGACTCGGCGGCGTAGGCGATGGCATCGCAGAGGATGACCCGGCCCTCGGCATCGGTGTTGCCGATCTCGATGTGCAGGCCGGCGCGCGTGCGGAACACATCACCCGGGCGATAGGCGTTGCCGGCGATGGCGTTCTCCACCGCCGGAATCAGCAGTTGCAGTTGCACCGGCAGCTTCAGCGCCATGATCATCTGCGCCAGGCCCAGGGCATTGGCGGCGCCGCCCATGTCCTTCTTCATCTGGCGCATGCCCTCGCTGCCCTTGATGTTCAGACCGCCGGTGTCGAAGCACACGCCCTTGCCGACGATGCTGAGCAGCGGGTGCTTGGACGAGCCCCACTTCAGCTCGATGAGACGCGGCGCACGCGCGGCATCGGCTGCCCGGCCCACCGCGTGAACGGCGGGGAATCCGGCCTTCAGCAGCGCATCGCCGACGGTCTGCTTGAACTTGGCGCCGTGCTGCCTGGCCACCAGGCGCACAGCCTCGGCCAGCTGTTCCGGGCCCATGTGCTCGGCCGGGGTGTTCACCAGGTCGCGCACCGATGCCATGGCCGTGGCCAGCAGCAGCCCGCGCTCGGCGGCCAGGCCGGGTTCCAGCATCAGCGTGGCCGGCTCGCGCGTGGTGGCCTTGTAGACATCGAACTGGTAGCCGCCCAGCTCCCAGGACATGGCTGCAGCCGTGGTGTCGATGTCCAGGCCGTCGTCCGCGATGCGGTAGGTGCCCGCTGGCAGTGCGCGCGGCAGTGCCGCCAGCGCCCAGGGCGAGGCCGCGCCCTCGATGCCGGCCCAGACTTCCAGCAGGCTGCCGTCGGCCGCCGGCACCAGCACGTGGCGGTCGGCCTCGCCGCGAAAACCGGTGGCCTGCAGCCAGCGCCGCGTGGTGGCGGGAGCGGTCCTGAGGTGGGTGTCAAAGCTGGCGCGGTCGACGGCGTGGATGGGGGTCGCGGCGGCCGCGGGTTTCTTCAGCAGGACAGTCATCGGGCGGGCTTCCGGGCAAAACGCGCATTGTGCTGCGAGTTCCGGGGCCCCTGCCCCGCGCAGCCGACAATCGGGCATGAGCCCGCCGGGCCGTCCCAAGGCGAATTCCGGAATGCGCAGCATGGAGGTTAGTCCAGTGAGCCCGCACACACCGCCACGCATTCCCGCAGGCGTCTGGGTGCTCGGTTTCGTGAGCATGCTGATGGACATCTCCTCCGAAATGATCCACAGCCTGCTGCCGCTGTTCCTGGTGGGCACGCTGGGTGTCAGCGTGCTGGCGGTCGGCATCATCGAAGGGCTGGCGGAGTCCACCGCGCTGATCTCCATGGTCTTCTCCGGCGCGCTCAGCGACTACCTCGGGCGCCGCAAGGGCCTGGCCGAGCTGGGCTATGCGATGGGCGCGCTGACCAAGCCGGTCTTCGCGATGGCCAGCGGCGTGGGCATGGTGGTGGCCGCGCGCTTCATCGACCGCGTGGGCAAGGGCATACGCGGCGCTCCGCGCGATGCCCTGCTCGCGGACATCACGTCACCCGCCATCCGCGGCGCTGCCTTCGGGCTGCGGCAGTGCTCGACACCGTGGGCGCGTTCACCGGCCCGCTGCTGGCCACGGGCCTGATGCTGGCCTGGGCCAACGACTTCCGCGCCGTCTTCTGGGTCGCCGTGATCCCGGGGGTGCTGGCCGTGCTGCTGTTGCTCGTGGGCATCCGCGAACCGGAGCAGCGCCGCGAACGGGGCGCCGTCAACCCCATGCGCCGCGCAGCGCTGGCCCGGCTCGGGCGGCCGTACTGGTGGATGCTGGGCCTGGGCGTGGCGCTCTGGGGCGTTCACATGGGCATGACGCAGGGCCTGCTGGCGGCGATGGTGGCCGACACCGCGCCGGAAGACCTGCGCGGCACGGCCTTCGGCTTCTTCAACCTGATGAGCGGCATCGCGATGCTGGTGTCCAGCGTGGTGGCGGGCCTGCTGTGGGAACTTTGCGGGTCTTCGGTCACGTTCATGGTCGGGGCCGGCTTCGCAGCCATCACCCTGCTGGGCATCGTGCTGCAGCCGGTCACGGCCCGGCGCCACAGCGGGCCGTGAGGATCTGGTCGAGATGGATCGCCCGCCCTGCCCCGGTGGTCACGGAGCCGGCAGGCGCGGCAGGATCAGCGTGGCCGACACGCGGTCCGAAGGCGTCTCGGCGGACTGTTCGTTGTCGAGCCACACCACCATCGTCCCGGCGCCTGCAGGCCCGGCCCAGAGCATCGAGCGCGACGGCCCGCCACTGGCCTGCAAGGGGTCGCCGACGGTCAGGGTCGAACTCGTCGAGGGCAGCCCGGTGGTTCCTGCCAGGACACTGGCGTCGAAGAACGTTCCCTTCACCGTGTTCCAGCCCTCCACCCAGGTCAGCACGTTCGACGCGCCACCCAGCCCGGCCACACCCCATCCGCGCGCGGCGTCCGGGCCCACCAGGGCGCGGCCGGGCGCGGCCGGGGTGCCGTCTAGCAGCACGCCGTTCCGCCCCAGGCGCGCCAGCGTGATGGTCGGGCTGGGCTGGCCGAGGGTGTCCTCCGGGTAGCTGCCATAGCTGACCCACAACTCGTCGCCCACGCGCTGCAGCGTGGGCGCGTTGCGGGCCAGCAGGCGCTCGTCGATCACCGTGCCCGCCGGATCGACCGGCACACCGTCGACGGCCGAAACCGCCCAGCTGCGCAGCACCGCGGCACTGATGACCTGCTGCGTCGGCACCACGATGAACTGGTCGTCGCGCACGCCGACCGCAGCGGGCAGGCCTTCGCTCAACGCGAACGCCGGCGCCAGCGGCGCGTTGTCGGCCCCGTACAGGCGGCCCTCGACCACATAGCCGCGCTGCGTGACCAGGCCCGGCGCCACCGGCACGTAGGTGGTGTCGTAACGCCCCCAGGCAACGAGAAGGCGCCCAGCCTGCGCGGCCGTGCGCAGCGCGCCAACGGTCTGCGTGGTGTCCAGGATGCCCGTGTCCAGCACCATGCCCGCGGCGCCGTCGCGCAGAGCCCCGCCAACCCCGACCCGCTGGGCGCGGACGGTGGTCTGCGCCGGCGAATCGAAGGGCTTGCGATGCGCCGCCACGACGCGGAAGTCGCTGCCGTCGAAGGTGATCGACAGCGGGCCGAACTCGTGGCCCTCCGGCGCCTGCAGCACCTGCCCGCGCCAGACCAGGCCGCCGTCCGTCGTGCGGACCGCCCCTTCGACGCTGCCGGCCCGCGTGGCCACGGTCATCGTGCGGTCGGCGCCCACCGCCACGCCCACGGCGCCCGGCGTGCGCGAATCACCGCCCGCCCCGATGTCGTCGAGCAGGCTCACGCCCGGCAGCAGCCCGGCGCGCCGGCCACCGGCGTCCAGACCCACGAGCACCTCGGTCACGGTGTTGCCCGGCGCGCTGAAGGAAGGATCCTCGAACACGCGCTTCACGACGCCCACGCCGGCCGCGTACCAGCTCGTCTGGATCACCGTGGCGCTGGCGCTCTGGCCGCTGGCGCCGTCGGCGACCGTTCCGACCACGGTCTGCCGCACGCGCAGCACATCGCGGAAGTCACCAGCCGGCGTGCTGAGCACGGCTTCCCGGCCGATGGTCGCGCGGACCTCGATTCGCAGGCTGTCCATCTTGCTGTCGCCGTTGAAGTCGGCGCTTTGGGTGGAATCCGCGATCGGCACGGTCGCGCCGTCAACCAGCGGCGCCGGCACCTCGGCATACGCCTGCATCGGGGCCGGTACGCCGAACGCGGCGCCAAGGTCGATGACGTTCAGGATGGCGCTGCCATCGAAGCGTCGCAACTCGACCTCCGGCGTGTCGCCATACAGGGACCAGGTGTGCCTGAAGCGCCGCACGGCCTGGCCCGCGACGGTTTGCTCGCCTTCGTCCGTCACGGTCTTCAGCACGGGGCCGGCGTTCGAGCCCGTTCGCGCATCGGTGCGCTGATAGACCCACCGCGAGCCCGTGCCCGAAACCCAGTAGGCCTGCGCCGTCTGTGCGAACGGGGCCGGGCCGGGCTCGTCGTCGCTGCCCCCGCCACCGCACGATGCGAGCAGCATCGCGGCGCCCAGAGTTGCGGCCAACGCACCGGCGACCCGTGCTCGAATGGCGATCCGGTCCATGCAGGTTCCTTCCAGCGGACAGCGGCCGAAAACGGCCAGAACGCCGATTTGTGCGCGGACGGAACGTCGGCACCTTGCGCTTTCTCAACGCATCCCGCGCTCGCACGGGCGGGCAAGGACAATGCCGACATGCCCCTCAGAATTCTCCTGGCCCCGATGGAGGGCCTGCTCGACCACAGCCTGCGCGACACGCTCACCCGCATCGGCGGCGTGGACCTGTGCGTTTCGGAGTTCATCCGTGTCACCGACCAGTTGCTGCCGCCGCGCGTGTTCACCCGCGTGGTGCCCGAACTGCTCACCGGTGGCCGCACCGGTGCGGGCACGCCGGTCCGCGCCCAGCTGCTGGGCAGCGACCCGGCCTGCCTCGCCGAGAACGCGGCGCGGCTGGCATCGCTGGGACCGGCCGGCATCGACCTCAACTTCGGCTGCCCTGCCCCCACGGTGAACCGGCATCGCGGCGGCGCCGTCCTGCTCGACGAACCCGAGCTGGTGCACGCCATCGTGGCCGCCGTGCGGCGCGCGGTGCCGATGAACATGCCGGTATCGGCCAAGATGCGGCTCGGGCACCGCGACGACGCGCTGATGCTCGACAACGCGCGCGGCATAGCCGCTGCGGGCGCATCGGAGCTGGTGGTACACGGGCGCACCAAGGTGCACGGCTACCGGCCGCCGGCCTACTGGGACCGCATCGCGTTGATCCGTGAATCCGTGGGCATCCCGGTGGTGGCGAACGGCGAGGTCTGGAACGTGGCCGACGCAGAGCGCTGCCTGGCCGAAAGCGGGTGCGACGCGTTGATGCTGGGACGCGGCATGGTGGCCGACCCGGGCCTGGCGCTGGCCGTGCGCGGCGTCAGCGCGCCCGACTGGAGCGCCATGCCGCCGCTGCTGCAGCACTTCTGGCACCGCATCGCCGGGCATGTGGTGGCACGCCACCGCGCGGGGCGCCTGAAGCAGTGGCTCAACCTGCTGCGCCGCCGCTTCCCCGAAGCGCAGGCGCTGTTCGAGCGCATGCGCACCGTGAACGAGCCCGAGCTGGTGGCGGCCATGTTGCAGGCCGAGACGGCCATGCTGCAGGCCGAGGCGGCCACAGCCTGAAGGCACGGCTTGGCCCGCACTGCGCGCCGGGCCTGCCCTGCCCTCAGGCGTCCAGCCTGGGGATCAGCCCCAGACTTCCTGGGCCGTCTCCACCACCAGGCGCAGCTTGGAGCGCTGCGCTTCGACGGCGATGTTGTTGCCGTGCACGGTGCTGCTGAAGCCGCACTGCGGGGACAGGCAGAGCTGGTCGAGCGGCGCGTACTTGGCGGCTTCCTCGATGCGGCGCTTGAGGGCGTCCTTGCTCTCCATCTCGCCGAACTTCGTGGTCACGAGGCCCAGCACGACGATCTTGCCCTTGGACAGGTAGCGCAGCGGCCGGAAGTCGCCGGAGCGCTCGTCGTCGTACTCCAGGAAGAAGGCGTCGAGGTTCATCTCCGACAGCAGCGCCTCGGCCACGGGCTCGTAGTTGCCGGCGGCGGCGTGCGTGCTCTTGAAGTTGCCGCGACACAGGTGCATGGCCAGCGTCATGCCGGCCGGCTTGTGGGCGACGACCTTGTTGATGAAGGCGGCGTAGCGGTGCGGCAGTTCGTTGGGGTCGTCGCCGCGCAGGCGGGCGGCTTCGCGCATCTTCTCGTCGCACAGGTACGCGAGGTTGGTGTCGTCCATCTGCACATAGCGGCAGCCGGCGTCGAAGAGCGACTGCAGCTCCTCGCCGTAGGCCTTGGCGACGTCGTCGTAGAAGACCGGGTCGAGCTCGGGGTAGGCCTCGCGGCTGATGCCGGCGCGGCCGCCGCGGAAGTGCAGCATCGTGGGCGACGGGATCGTGACCTTGGGCGTCAGGCCGGCAGCGACCTGCGACTTCAGGTACTCGAAGTCGGCGCGCTGGATGTCCTTGACGTGGCGCACCTTGTCGATGACGCGGATGACCGGCGGAGCGAGCTCTTCGGTGCCGTCCGGGCGCAGCACCGTGACCGGGATGTCGGTCTTGACGCCGCCCAGCTGGGCCAGGAAGTCGATGTGGAAGTAGGTGCGGCGGAACTCGCCGTCGGTGATGCTCTGCAGGCCCACGTCCTGCTGGAACTTCACGATCTCTGCGATGGCCTTGTCTTCCACCGCGCGCAGCTGCTCGGCGGTGATTTCCTTCTTCACGAAGAACTGCTCACGGGCGTCGAGCAGGTACTTCGGGCGCAGGAAGCTGCCGACGTGGTCGGCGCGGAAGGGTGGTGTCGTGCGGGCTGTCATGTCGTGTCTCCTCGGGTCTTGCGGTTCAGGGGTTCAGCGGGCCGAGACACCAAGCCAGGTGTCCAGCGGGGATGGGTCGGCCAGCAGCGCTTCGCTGGCGGCGCGGTAGGCGATTCCACCACGGTCGAGAACGATGGCGTCGTCGGTGACGCCCAGGACCATGTGCGGGTGCTGCTCCACGACGATGGAGGACAGCCCTTCCTCGCGCGCGACGCGGCGGATCGCGCGCAGCAGCTCTTCCACGATGATGGGCGCCAGGCCCTCGAGCGGCTCGTCGAGCAGAAGCAGGCGCGGGTTCAGCACCAGCGCGCGGGCGAAGGCCAGCATCTGCTGCTCGCCACCCGAGAGCTGGCTGCCGAGATTGCGGCGTCGCTCGGCGAGGCGCGGAAACAGGTCGAACACGCGAGCCTCCGTCCAGGGGCCCTTGCGCGCCACGGCGCTGAGGTTTTCCGCCACCGTGAGCGAGCGGAAGATGTTGCGCTCCTGCGGCACCCAGCCCAGGCCGGCCCAGTCTGCGCCGCCGGCGCGCTGGTGCACGGGCAGCGACTGGATCTCGCGCCCGTCCAGCGAGATGCGCCCGGCGTGCAGGCGCGTCACGCCCACCAGCGTGTCGATCAGCGTGGTCTTGCCGGTGCCGTTGCGGCCCAGCAGCGCCAGCGAGCGGCCCTCGGGGAGGGAAAAGCTCACGTCGCTCAGAACCACGGCCTCGCCGTGGCCGCAGGTGATGCCCTGAACCTCGAGCAGCATCTCAGCCATGGGCCAGCTCCGTGCTGCCCAGGTAGACGGCCCGCACCTGCGGGTCGTTCGCGATGGCTTCGGGCGTGCCTTCGGTGAGCACTGCGCCACTGACCAGCACCGTGATGCGCGTGGCGAAGCTGAAGACCAGGTCCATGTCGTGCTCGATGAGCAGCACCGACACATCGGACGGCAGCGCCGCCACGGTGGCGAGGATCTCCTGGCGTTCGCCGGCCGGCACGCCGGCGGCGGGCTCGTCGAGCAGCAGCACGCGCGGCTTCAGCGCCACGGCGAGTGCGATCTCCAGCAGCCTGCGCTTGCCGTACGGCAACTCCTTGGTGAGGCGGTCGGCGTGCTCCTGCAGGCGGAACTGCGACAGCAGCGCCTCGGCCTCGGCGGCGATGGCGGTGTCGTGGCCCATGGGCATCCACCAGCGGCGCGCGGCATCATGCCGGCTGGCCACGGCGATGGCCAGGCTCTGCAGCGGCGTCAGCGTCGGGAACAGCTGGTTGATCTGGAAGGTGCGCACGAGGCCCCGTTCGACACGCTGGTTGGCGCTGAGCGAGGAGATGTCCTGGCCCAGCAGTTCCACCCGCCCTTCGCTGGCCGGCAGCGTGCCCGTGAGCAGGTTCACGAGTGTCGTCTTGCCGGCGCCGTTCGGGCCGATCAGCGCGTGGCGCGCGCCGCGCTCGATGTTCAGCGACACGTTGTCGGTGGCGACGAAGCCGCCGAAGCGCTTCACCAGCCCGTGGGTGCGCAGCACGACATCGCTCATCGGCGCCACCATGTCCAGGGCCGCAGCAGCTTCTCGCGGCCGGCGAGCATCAGCACCACCAGGAACAGCCCGATCCAGAAGGTCCAGTACTGCGGCGTGATGGACGAGATCAGGTCGTGCATGACCTTGAAGGCCACCGCGCCGATCAGCCCGCCCCACAGCCAGCCCGCGCCGCCGATCACGAGCGCCAGCATCACGTCGGCGCTGACATGGAAATCCAGCACGTCCAGCGATGCGAAGCCGGTGGTCTGGGCCCGCAGCGCGCCTGCGGCGCCGGCCAGGGCCCCCGCCAGCGTGTACACGGCTGCCAGCCGCCCGCCGACGGACAGGCCGATGGCACTGACGCGCAGGCGGTTGTCGCGCAGCGCCTGCAGCGACAGCCCGAACGGCGAGTGCACGACGCGCCGCACCACCAGGAAAGCCACGAACAGCACGGCCAGCGAATAGAACGAGGCCGTGCGCGCGGCGAGGTCGAACTCGAACTGCCCCAGCAAGGGGCCCATGACCACGCCCTGCAGGCCGTCGGCGCCGCCCGTGATGTTGTCGAAGCGGTTGGCCAGTTCCTGCAGCACCAAGGCCACGCCCATGGTCACCATCAGCCGCGTGAGGTCGGTGCCGCGCACGATCATCGGGCTGGTGAGGATGCCCAGCAGGCCGCCGATGGCGGTGCCCACCGCCAGCCCCACCAGCGGGTCGGGCATCACGTGCTTGGCGAAAAGAGCAGCACCGTAGGCGCCAACCCCGAAGAAGGCCGCGTGCCCGAGCGAGACGATGCCCGCGTAGCCGAGGATCAGGTCCAGCGACAGCGCGAACAGCGCGACGATGGCGATCTCGTTGACCAGGGCCGCGTGCGAGGGCAGCGCGAAGGGCACGATCCAGATGGCGACCCACAGCACCACTTCCCAGGCGCGCCAGCGCGCCGGTGCGCGCAGCCGGGCGGCGGTGTCAGGAGAGCCGAGGCTCGGGGTGCTCAAGCTTTCCCCTCGCGCGTGAACAGCCCCTGCGGGCGCCACAGCAGGATGGCGATCATCAGCAGGTACACGACGAAGCCGCCGAGCTTGGGCACGTAGTACTTGCCGAAGACATCAGCGATACCCAGCAGGAGCGCCGCCACCAGCGGGCCGGTGATGGAACTCGTGCCGCCCACCGCGCAGACGATCAGGAAATACACCATGAACTTGAACGGGAAGCTCGGGTCCAGGCCGAGGATGTCCACACCCAGCGCACCGCCCAGCCCCGCCAGCCCGGAACCGAAGGCGAACGTGAGCAGGAACACCCGGTCCACCGGGATGCCCAGGCCGGCCGCGACGCGCGGGTCATCCACCGCAGCGCGCAGCCGGCTGCCGAAGCGCGTGCGGCCCAGCACCGCCTGCAGCGCCAGGGCCAGGCCCACGCAGACCGCGACGATGAACACCCGGTAGTGGCCCATGCCCAGCTCGAACGGCGTGCCGGTGAAGAATTCCCAGCGGCCCTTGAGCCACTCGGGGGTCTGAACGTTCACCTGCTGCGAGCCGACGAAATAGTCCACCGTCGCGACGGCCATGAAGGTCAGGCCGATGGAGAACAGCACCTGGTCCAGGTGCGGCTTGCTGTACATGGGCCGGTACAGCGTGCGCTCGAACAGCGCGCCCAGCAATGCCGTGATCACGAAGGCCGCCGGCAGACAGGCCAGGAACGGCCAGCCATGCGACTGCATCAGGATCACCAGGACGTAGCCGCCGGCCATCGCGAAGGCGCCGTGCGCGAGGTTGATGAAGTTCATCAGCCCCATCGTCACGGCCAGCCCGAGCGACAGCACGAACAGCAGCATGCCGTAGGCGATGCCGTCGAACAGCAGCGTGAGCACGGCGGATGCCTCTTACTTCGCCTTGCCCGGGTCCTTCATGCCCTTGACGGCGTCGAACTCGATGTTCCAGAGCTGCCCGTCCTTGCGCTCGACCTTGCGGATGTACATGTCGTGCACCACGTCGCGCGTCTGCGCGTCGATCAGGACCATGCCGCGCGGGCTCTCGAAGATCTGGCCCTTCATGCCGGCGAGCAGGGCGTCGCCGCCCTGGCCCTTGCTGGCCTCCAGAGCCTTGTAGATCACGCGCATGCCGTCGTAGCCGCTGACCGCCATGAAGTTGGGGCGGAACTTGTTGGCGGCCTGGAAATCGGCGACGAATTTCTTGTTCATCGCGCTCGGGTGGGCTGCCGAGTAGTGGTGTGCGTTGACCACGCCGAGCGCCACGTCGCCGATGTCGTTGAGCTGGTCGTCGTCGGTCACGTCGCCGGTGGCGATCAGGCGGATGCCGGCCTTGTCGAGGCCGCGCTCGCCGAACTGCTTCATGAAGGCAGCACCCTGGCCCGAGGGCAGGAAGACAAACAGCGCATCGGGCTTCAGGTCACGGACCTTCTGCAGCACCGGCGCGAAATCGGGCGCGCGCAGCGGGGTGCGCAGCTTGTCCATCACCTGCCCGCTGTTGAGCAGCACCTGGTTGGTGAAGAACTTCTCGGCGTCGAAGCCCGGGCCGTAGTCGGCCACGAGCGAGACGACCTTCTTGATGCCGTTCTTGTTCGACCACTCGGCCAGCGCCACGGCGGCCTGCGGCAGCGTGAAGCTGGTGCGGACGATGTAGGGCGAGGCTTCCGTGATGCTGGACGTGGCGGCCGCCATCACGACCATGGGCGTCTTGCTCTGCGTGGCGATGGGCGCCGTGGCCATGGCCGAGGGCGTGATGCCGAAACCGGCCAGTGCCACGACCTTGTCGTTCACGACCAGTTCCTGCGCCAGGCGGCGCGTGGCGTCGGGGATGCTGCCGTCGTCCTTGACGATGACCTCGATGGTCTTGCCCGCGACCTTCTTGCCGTTCTGGGCCACCCACAGCTTGATGGCGGCGTCGATCTGGCGGCCGGTGGAGGCCTGCTGCCCGGTCATCGGCAGGATCACGCCGATCTTCACGGTGTCCTGGGCCTGGGCCAGGCCGGTGCCCAGCACGGCGAGCGCGATGGCGGTGAGGTGTTGGCGACGATTGAACATGGTGGGGTCTCCTGTGGGCAAGGCGGGCTGGATTGTGGGTGCTGCGAGCGGGGCCCTTCTCATTCGCAGCCGGGTATTCGAGACTAGCTGATATGTCGGCACGGCATGGCTGGTTCGGCCCGCCGCGCCTGGAGGGGGTCAGGTCGGGTCAGCGCGGTATCCGGTGTCGACCACGATCCCGCCGCCCCGGACGCGCGACACGCACGCGCACAGGCGGTGATTCTCGGACTTCTCGGCGGCACTCAGGAACACGTCACGGTGGTCGATCTCGCCGTGCAGCTCCAGCACCTCCAGCGTGCACAGGCCGCACTCGCCGCGCTCGCAGTCGGCCATGACGTCCACGCCATGCGCGGACAGCGTCTGCAGCAGGGAGGCATCGGCCGGCACCTCGATGCGCTGCGCGCGCGGGCCAGACACCTGGACCCAGAACGGCTCGGCCCCTTGCAGGCCGCCGGAGCCGAAGGTCTCGAAGCGCAGGCCGGCCGGCGCGCGGCCCGCACCCTTCCAGGCGGCCTGCGCGCCCTGCAGCAGCGGCGCCGGGCCGCACACGAGCGCCTGCGCCTCGGGTGGCAGTGCGCCGAATTCGGCGGCCAGGTCCATGCGCTCCCCGGCGCTGTCGCAGAAGGTGACGAGGCGGTCGCCCAGCGCGGCGCGCAGCCGGTCGGCGTAGACCAGCTCTTCCGGGCTGCGGGCCGCGTAGAGCATCCGCATCGGGGTGCCGCGCGCCGCCAGCGTCAGCGCCATGCCGAGCATCGGCGTGATGCCGATGCCGCCGGCGATCAGCAGCGCGAAGGGCGCCCCCAGCGGCAGCTCGAAGTGGTTGTCGGGCCCCGCGATGCGGATCACGGCGCCCGAACCCAGGCGCCACAGGCAGCGTGAGCCGCCGCGGCTCGGGTCGACGCGCTTGACGGCGATGCGATAGACGCCTTCTCGCGCGCTGTCCTGCGGCAACCCCACCAGAGAATACGAGCGCAGCAGCGTGCGGCCTTCGTCGGACAGCGTGACGCGAAGGTGGCTGCCCACCGTCCACGGCGCGACATTCACGCCCACCGGGCGCAGCGTGAATTCGCGCACCGTCGCGCTCAGGTCGCGGGTGGCTTCGATCCGGGCCTCGGCCCAGTGGTCGTCGATCTTCATGCGGGTGTCCTCGTCAACGGGTGCCGAAGCGCTGGATCAGCGCACCGCCTGGCACGCGCGCCAGGCTCTCGCGGCTGGCCAGGGCCTGCGCCAGGTTGCCATGCGCCAGGCGGGCGTGCTCGCGCATCAGGGTCTCGGCGCGGGCGCTCTCGCGCTGCTCTATCGCCTGCAGCACGGCGCGGTGCTGGTGCTGGGCGATGACGAGGTTGTCACGCCCCTGAGGCCCGCCGTTGAGCACCATCACGAACCCGTTTGGCGAAGCGAAGGGCTGGCCCGCGGCGCGCTCGATCTGGCGCTGAACCACCCGGCTGCCCGACATGTCGGCCAGCAGCGTGTGAAAGCGCGCGTTCTCCTCGGCATAGATGCCGAAGGCGGCATCGTCCAGGGCCGGGCCCTGCAGCACGGCGTCGATGGCGTCCAGGCAACGCCGGGCCTCGGACAGCAGCGAAGCCGCCACGCCGCGCTCGGCCGCGAGCCGAGCCGCCAGGCCTTCCAGCGTGCCGCGCACCTCGATGGCGTCGCGGATGTCGGATTCGCTGAAGGCCCGCACGGCGAAACCGCCGCCCGGAATGGGGTCGAGCAGGCCTTCGTCCTGCAGCTTGAGCAGGGCGGCGCGCACGGGTGTGCGCGACACGCCCAGCCGCTCCACGAGCACCAGCTCGGCCAGCCGCTCGCCCGGCGGCAGCTCGCCGCTGACGATGAGCGCGCGCAGGCGGAGCTGCGCCTTCACCGTGGCGGAGCCGTCGCCCTCCCCGCCCCCGCCCCCGTCGGCGGCCCTGCGGACCTCGGAAATCATGCCGCGCTCCGCAGCGGAATGACGCGCCGGCCCGGGTCGTCCGGGGTCTCGGCGGCCACCATGCGGTCGATCAGCTTGCGCGCCCACATCGCGCCGGCGTCGATGTTGAGGTTGTAGAAGCGGTGGCCGGGTCGTGCGTCGATGGCCTGCTGCTGTGCTTCGAGCACAGCCTCGTCCTCGCGGAAGATCGAGGCAACGCCTTCGCGCAGCTGGTGCGTCAGCCGCTGCTCCGTCAGGCTGTAATTGCGCGCGAACGCCCAGAAGTAGTGGCAGGTGCCGTCGGTCTCCGGCGTGATGGTGTTCAGCACGAAGCCGTTCACGCCCTGGCTGCGGTCGCCGGGGTTGTCGCCGCGCGGCACGGCGCCGCTGCCGGCCGGCGCCACGCCGACATCGATGGTCACGGTGCATGGCGCCTCGAAGCGGATGATCTGCCAGCGGTCGACCTTGCCGCGGTAGCCGCGCGCCTGGAAGAGCTGGTTCGCCCAGAACGGCGGCGGCTCGATGTTCTCCATCCAGCGCGTCACGGTGGCGAACCGGTCGCCGTGGGTGGTGACGAACGGCGCCTCGGCGACCTCGCGGTTGCCGATCGACGAACCGTGCACGAAGGTCTCGTGCGTCAGGTCCATCAGGTTGTCGAGCACCAGCCGGTAGTCGCACGCGACGTCGATCAGCTTGCCGTCGGCGGCCCACAGCGGGTCGTGGTTCCAGTGCAGGTCGGGGATCAGCGAGACATCGGCCTTCAGCGGGTCTCCGGGCCACACCCAGATGAAGCGGTGCTTCTCGGCCACCGGATAGGAGCGCACGCAAGCCGACGGGTTCAGCGTCTCCTGCGACGGCATGTGCGTGCACTGTCCCTGGGCGTTGTATACCAATCCGTGGTAGCCGCACACCAGCTCGTCACCCTCCAGGCGCCCCATCGATAGCGGCAGCAGGCGGTGCCAGCAGGCGTCCTCGAGTGCAGCCAGGGCGCCGTCCAGCTTGCGGAACAGCACCATCTTCTGGTTGCACACCATGCGGGAGCGCAGTTCGCGGCCCACCTCCACGTCGTAGGCGGCGGCGTACCAGGCGTTGAGCGGGTGCGTGGTCATGGGCTGGCATCCTGTCCGTATGTATACAGACAGGATACTGGCCAGGCGCGGCCGCCCGATCTCGGGTTAACCCGTAGTCTTGGCGGCCTCGCGCTCGATTCGCCACTGCAGCAGGCGCCGCATCTGTGCCATCGACACCCAGTGGGCATCGATCATGGTCAGCACGCCGTCACGGTGCAGTTCCAGCACGGTTGCGTCGGGCAAGGCGCGCACGCGCTCCTCGTCCACAGTGAAGAAGCCGTCGACGCTGATCTGGCGGCCGTCGGGCAGGGTGGCGTCGAAGCGGCGCTCGCGCAGCAGGTCGAGCGCCACCAGGCGGCGCGTGACCTGGCGTGTGGTGGCGATCTGGGCTTCCAGGCGCTCGAGCTCGCCCTGGACCTTGGTCGTGAACTCGGTCAGGTTGCCGAGATCGTCGAACAGCCGCTGGCCCTGGCCATCGGTGTGGACGTTGGAAGCCGCCGCGTCCATGCAGACGGCCAGCTGCTCGTTGGCCGTGCGCGCGATGCAGAACGGATACGTCGCCATCAGGGCCGGGAACTGCGTGCCGCGCCAGCGCGAGCCTTCCAGGTACAGGTTCTCGCCCTGGCTGAGGCCCAGGACAGCGATCGGGGCGTAGTCCACGTTGCCCTGCTCGTCCTCCCCGGCCTTCACGAAGAACACCGGGTAGTCGGCCGCGGCGTTCAGGCATTCGGCAGCCGTGAGGAACAGCGCATTCATGCCGGACAGGTGCGACCAGTCGTCGTACGGAAAGCTCACCGATGTCTGGCGGTGCTTTTCCTTGTCGAGAGGCACCGGCTGGCGGTGCAGTATCGGGGTCATCATGGCGTCTCCATTGGGGGTTCGTCGATGCGGCTGGCCAGCACCTTGTCGACCCGCTTGCCGTCGAGGTCGACGACCTCGAAGCGCCAGCCGCCCCAATCCACCGCGTCGGTGATGGCAGGCAGGCGCCCGAGCAGCAGCATGATCATGCCGGCCAGTGTGTTGTAGCGCCCGCGGTCTTCCTCGGGCAGTTCCTTGATGTCCAGACGGTCCTTCAGCTCGGGCACGGGAATGAGGCCGTCCATCAGCCAGCTGCCGTCCGTGCGCTGCGTAGCCCAGGAATCCTCGGCGGAGGATTCGCCCAGCTCGCCGGCGATCGCCTCGAGCAGGTCGCGCTCGCTGATGAGGCCCTGGACGGCGCCGTACTCGTCGACGACGAAGACGAAGTCGACGTCGTTGCGGCGGAAGTGATCCACCAGCTCCATGCCGTTGAGCGTTTCAGGCACGAACACGGGCGGTCGCAACAGCTCTGTCAGCGAGGGCTGCTCGCCGCGCGACAGCGGCGCCAGCAGGTCGCTCGCGCCCACGACGCCGATGACATCGTCCAGGCCGTCGCGGCAGACCGGGTAGCGCGAGTGCCCGTGCTCCACCATCTGGGCCAGCACCTTCTCGATGGGTTCGTTGGCATCCAGCCAGACCAGTTCCGCGCGCGGAATCATCATCGAGCCGATCTGCCGGTCGTCGAGCCGGAACACGTTGCGCACCATCTGGTGCTCCTGCGCCTCGATGACGCCGGCGTCCAGGCCTTCCTCCAGCTGCGCGGCTATCTCTTCTTCCGTGACGCTCGCACCCGGGGCGCGGCCGTCCAGCCCGAAGAGCTTCAGCACCGCCTGCGTGGACGCGGACAGCATCCAGACGAAGGGTTTGGTGGCCGTGGAAATCAGGTTCATGGGCCGCGCGACCACCCGTGCCACGGCTTCCGGGTGCATCTGCCCAATGCGCTTGGGCACCAGTTCGCCGAAGACGATGGTGCAGAAGGTGATCAGGATCACAACGCCTGCGGTGGCCGCGATGTCGGCGGGGCGCTCGGCCAGGGTGAAGGTAGCTTCCAGCCAATCGCCCAGCGGGCCGGCAAAGGCCGCCTCGCCGACGATACCGTTCAGCAGGCCGATGGACGTGATGCCGATCTGCACCGTCGACAGCCAGCGGGTCGGAACCTCGTGCAGGTCGAGCGCCGCCTTCGCGCCGCGATCGCCTGTTTCCACCATCACCTGGAGTCGCGCCTTGCGCGATGCCGTCAACCCCATCTCCGCCATGGCGAAAGCGCCGTTCAGGAAGATGAGAAAGACCAGTAATGCGACGTCCATCGGGGCCCCGGCTCGAAATGCCGGGCGCTGTTGCGGGACGCGCAGGTTAACAGACGGTCACCATCGAGCCCTCAGAATGCGCGTCATGGATTACCTGATCGGGGATGTACAAGGCTGCGACGCGGCGTTGGGGAGGCTGCTGGCTGACATCGGTTACTCGCCTTCGCGCGACCACATCGTGTTGCTGGGCGACCTGGTGAACCGCGGCCCGGAGTCCCTGGCGGTGCTGCGCCGGCTGCGCGGGCTGGGCGATTCGGCCAGCTGCCTGCTGGGCAACCACGACCTGCATCTGCTGGCGGTGGCACACGGCGTGCGGCGCGCGCATCGCAGCGACACGCTGGACGACATCCTGTCGGCGCCGGACCGCGCCGAATGGCTGGACTGGGTGCGAACCCGCCCGCTGGCGCTGCAGCGCGCAGGCTGGCTGTGCGTGCACGCGGGCGTCGTGCCGGCCTGGGACGCCGGGCAGACCCTGGCGCTGGCCGCCGAGGTGGGCGCCATGCTCGCCAGCCCCGACCTGCCGGCCTTCCTGCAGGTGATGTACGGCAACCAGCCCGACACCTGGGACGAGGGCCTGACGGGTGCGGACCGCTGGCGTTTCGTGATCAACGTGCTGACCCGCATCCGGTTCTGCACGGCCGACAACGAGCTTGAATTCGCCGCCAAGGAAGGCGCCGACGCGGCGCCCCCGGGCTTCGCTCCCTGGTTCGCGCAGCCGGCGCGCCGCACGGCGGGCGTGCCGATGGCTTTCGGCCACTGGAGCACGCTCGGCCTCATCGCCCGCCCCGACCTGCTGGCCATCGACACCGGCTGCCTCTGGGGCGGCGCCCTCACCGCGGTGCGCGTGGACGGCGGCAGGCGTGAGCTGCATCAGGTGCCCTGCGAACAGGCGCAGCGGCCCGGCAAGCGATGAAGCGGGCGCTGCGGCCCGGCAAACGGTGAAGCGGGCGCTGCGGCCCGGCAAACGGTGAAGCGTGCGCTGCGGCACGGCAAACGGTGAAGCGTGCGCGGCAGCTGCACGGCCTCTAGAATCGGCTCTGCATCGGAAGCGTGGCAGAGTGGTCGATTGCACCGGTCTTGAAAACCGGCGGCTCGCAAGGGCCCGTGAGTTCGAATCTCACCGCTTCCGCCAGTTCTCCTGTGGGCACGCCGGGGGATCTGCGCCAACCCCCCGTGGAACCCGCACAGGAGTCTTCGCCCGGCACCCGGGTGTGACATCTGGCGGCCAGGTGTGGCCTGCAGAAATGCATGAAGAACTACAGGCCGCTTGTGGCGCTGCCTTCGTCGGCCGGGAGGTCCAGGCGGTAACCCACGCCATACACGCTTGCAATGCAATCGCCCCCCGGCACCGCTGCCTGCAGCTTGCGGCGCAGGTTCTTCACGTGGCTGTCCACCGCGCGGTCGCTCACATCGCGAAAGTCGGCGTGGATGGCGTCCAGCAATTGCGCACGGGAATACACGCGCCCAGGCTGCTGCATCAGCGTGCGCAGCAGGCGCCATTCGATCGGCGTGAGCGGCAGCACCCGACCGCGCCACCAGGCACGCTGGCCAGCATCGTCCACGGCAAAACCGCCCAGCTCCGGGCCCGGCGCGGCGGCAACTCCCGTCATCCGGCCCTGGGAACGCCGCAGCAAGGCACGCACGCGGGCCACCACCTCGCGCGGGCTGTACGGCTTGCAGAGGTAGTCGTCGGCGCCGATCTCCAGGCCCAGGATGCGGTCGATTTCGTCGGCCCGGGCCGTCAGCATCAGGATGGGCACGGCCGAGTCACGGCGGATCCGGCGGCACACCTCCATGCCGTCCAGGCCGGGCAGGTTCAGGTCGAGCAGCACGGCCGCGGGGGGCTCGGCTGCAACGGACTGAAGCGCCGAGGGGCCGTCCTCCGCCACGCGGGGTTCGTAGCCCGCGGCGCGCAGGTACTCGCACAGCAGCGCCGCCAGCTTGACCTCGTCTTCGACCACCAGCACCCGAGGCCCGACATTCATGCGCCACCCTCAGGCTGCAGCGGTAGCGTGACCACCACGCGCACGCCGCCCAGCGGTGAAGCGCCGGCCTCGATGTGCCCGCCATGGCTGCGCACTATCGCGCGGCAGATGGCAAGACCCAGACCGCTGCCACCCAGGCGCCGGCTGCGCGAGGCGTCCACGCGGTACAGCGGCTCGAACAGGCGCGCATGGTCGCCGGCGGGCACGCCAGGCGCACTGTCGTCAACGCACAGGACCGCCCTGCCCGCGCCGTCGAGCCGCAGTTGCACCACGACACGGCCCGGCGCGTCGGTATAGCGCAGGCTGTTTTCCAGCAGGTTGGACAGCAGCTGCCCGATGCGCTGGGGGTCCCAGTGCGCGAGCGGCGGCGCGCCAGCTTCGTCCAGATCCAGGTGCAAGCCCGCTGACGCCGCGCGCGGCTGCACCCGCGCCAGCGCGTCACGCAGCAGGGCGGCCGGCTGCACGGGGGCGAAGCTGCAAGGCAGGGCGCGCAGGTCGGAAAGCGCCAGCTGGTGGAAGTCCTCCACCAGCCGCGTCACGCGTGACGCCTCTTCCTGCAGCGACAGCATGGCCGCCGCGGTCAGCGGGCGCATGCCGTCCACCAGCGCCTCCACCTCGCCGCGCAGCACCGCCAGCGGTGTGCGCATTTCGTGGGACAACTCGGCCATCCAGCGCCGGCGGCTGGCTTCCAGCTGCTGCAGCGAAGTGGCCATGGCGTTGATGTCGCGTGACAGGTCGGCCAACTCGTCGTTGCCATGCGGCGCGAGGCGCACATCGAAAGCGCCCTGCGCCACGCGGCGCGCTGCGTGCTGCACGTCGCGCACGGGCCGCAGCCAGCGCCGGCCGACCCACACCGCGCCGACCGTTGCCAGCAGCGTCAGCAGCAGCGCCGTCTGCACGATGCCGCGATACTGGCGCGCCAGGAAGGCCGCGTCCACATCCGCCGTTGCAAAGGCCACGCGCGCCAGCCGGGCCTGAGCCACCGTGTGGCCACCCACGACGATGGGCCGCTCGGCAGAGACGTCCTGCGGCGCCAGCGGGCGCCCCGACAGGGGCCGGCCCCCAGGGTCGACCAGGCTCAGCCGCTCGGGCGTGCGCAGGGCGCCCGGGGGTGGCCGGCCACCAGGACCGGGAAGGTGTGGGGGCCCGCCCGGTCCGCCCGGCCCGGCCAACCCACTCGGACCACCGGGGCCGGGGTGCGGCGCCGAGCCGTCCGCGGGTGCCACGGCCTCGAAAAGCGGCCGCAGGGCTCCCGGCGAACCCGTCAAGGCGGCCAAGCCGCGTTCGGTCACGGCAGCAGCGGCCACCTCGGCGAAACGGTCCAGCCAATGCTCGTCCTGAGCGCGAAGGTAGTCGCTGAATCCGGCGCGCAGGTTCAGGGCCACCGCAGCGCCCAGTACCGTCACGGCCAGCAGCACCGCGCCGACCAGCAGCAAACCCAGCTGGAAGACGAGCGACAGTCGCAGGCGGTGCGGTTCGGCAGGTGGCATCTCATCGCGATCGTAGCCGCCGGCCTGCCGGCAATTGCGGAGGCTCCCTCCACAGTGTCTCCACGATGGCTGCGTGTTCAGCTGCCATCGTGGCGCCATTGCAGCACCCCAGGCACCCGTCCATGAACACCCAGAGAAGCACTCGCCCGTCCACGACCCCGGCCGCGCCAAGCCTGCTTGCCACCCTTCATTCCACCGGTCGTTCCGCCCTGCTGGCCTCGCTTCTTGCCGCCCTGCTGGCTGCCTGCGGCGACGGCAGCCCGGCCGACTCCACCGACACCACGGGCCCCACGGACCCCACCACGATCGTCCAGGACGGCAGCTCCGCCGCTACCGAGGCCGCTCGCGTGGCCGTGGGAGACCTCCTGTTCCACGACACACGCCTGTCGGCTGGCGGCAACCTGGCCTGCGCCAGCTGCCATGTGCAGACACGTGGCCATGCCGACGCCGATGGCGTGTTCCTGCCGCTCGGCGGCCCGGCGCTCGACCAGCAAGGCCTGCGCAGCTCGCCAACGCTCGACTACCTGAACGACAACCGCGGCTTCGCTTTCGACAACCAGGGCCGCCCCGCAGGCGGATTCACCTGGGACGGCCGGGCCGACAGCCGCGCGGCCCAGGCCCTGGGCCCGCTCCTGGCCGCCAATGAAATGGCCCACGCCAGCAGCGCCGCCGTGGTGGCCCGCGTGCGCTCGCTGCCCTACCTGGCGCAACTGCTGTCCGCCTCGGGCCTGGATGCCGCGGCCAGCGATGCACAGGTGCTGGAGGCGCTGCAGGGGGCGCTGCAGTCCTACCAGGCCGGCGATCAGGACTACCAGCTCTTTACCAGCAAGTTCGACGCCGTGCAGGACGGCCGCGCCAGCTTCACCGCACAGGAAGCTCGCGGCCTGAGCCTGTTCAACAGCCCGCAACGAGGCAACTGCGCCAGCTGCCACAGCAGCACGCCGCCGGCCGGGCAGACGCGTGCGCTGTTCACCAACTTCGGCTACTTCGCGCTGGGTGTTCCGCGCAACAGCAGTTCGGCGACCGCCGACCCGCTGTTCATGGACATGGGCCTATGCGGCCCGGTGCGCACGGACCTATCCAACCGGACGGACCTGTGCGGACAGTTCAAGGTGCCGACGCTGCGCAACGTGGCGCTGACCGCACCCTACTTTCACAACGGTGCGGTGGCGACGCTGCAGGACGCGGTGTCCTTCTATGCCACGCGCGACATCGACCCCGCGCGCTGGTACCCGGTGGTGGACGGCGCGGTCGACAAGTTCAACGACCTGCCCGTGGCCTATCGTGGCAACGTCAACCAGCAGCCGCCATTCGGCCTGCAGCCCGGCCAGGCACCGCGGCTGAGCGCGCAGGACGTGCAGGACCTGACAGCCTTCCTGCGCACGCTGACCGACGGCTTCGTACCCTAGGCGCGCAACTCAGGAAGACCGCCCGGTGGATTGCCAGGTCGACGAGCACCGTTGCAGTTGCTCCTGCGGGTCTCCTGTCCGCACGCCAAGTGGCAGCCCATGTTGGCGAACATCTGCACACCCGCGTCTCTGTCGGCTGTCAGGCTTCGGCCAATGACCGGGAAGATGCCCTCGCGCGCACCCGCCAGCTACGTTCGCGTGATCGAGAAGTTGCGCGTGGCGTGATGGCTGCCGTAGTTCCCGAGCCCGGCGCTGCCCCATTGGCCCTCGATCCTTGAGCCCTTGGTCACGCCTCAGCCGACTGTGCCGCTGAACCGCCCGCTCGCGGTCACCGGCGAGCGGTCGGTCTGCTGGGTCTGTGGATGTGGGAGTGGCCTGTCGCGTCGGCTTCGGGCGGGCCGCTTGACTGCTGCATCCGCATGAGCCACTGAAAACCTGGCGCCGGCCCGCCGACCCTTGCCCGCGTCCATCTGATTCAAGATCCCGGAAGTTCAGCCGGTGAGCACGCGGTCCCGGCCACCGGCCTTGGCCAGGTAGAGCGCAGCGTCGGCGCGGCCCAGCAGGGCGTCCACCGACGCATCCGTTGGCCTGATCTCGGTCAGCCCGGCGCTGGCCGTCAAGCGAGGCAGCGGCGCGTTCTCGACCGCTACGGCTGCGCGAACGCGCTCGATCACGGAATGCGCGGCCGCGGCATCGGCATCGGGCAACAGCAGCAGGAACTCCTCGCCGCCGTAACGGCCGATACGGTCATAGGGGCGCAGCACCGAAGACACGCGCTGCGTGAACGCGATCAGCGCCTGGTCGCCCACCAGGTGGCCATGGGTGTCGTTGACCGACTTGAAGTGGTCGATGTCGATCATGCACACGCACATCGGCCTGCCGACGCGGCGCGAGCGATGCATCTCCGCGTCCACCAGGTCGATGATCGGGGCACGGGACAAGACCCCCGTCAGCGCGTCATGGGTGGCGCGGAACTCGATCTCGTCGCGCAGCCGCTCGAGCGACATCAGCACCAGGCCGAACGGCAAAGCCAGCGTCATCGAGGCGTTGGCCAGCAGGTAGACCGTCTGCATGGGGGTGGGGTGCAGCAGGTCGGTGTTGGCCTGGCTGATCAGGGCAGAGGCGGCGCGCAAGGCTACCAGCACACTGTGCGCCGCCAGCACGGCGATCGTAAATCGGGCACCGAAGCGCAGTCGGTCGTGCCGCCAGATGGTGCGCGCCATCTGGAACAGCAGCGCCGCCCAGACAACACACACGATGGCGGTGCGCGCGCCGGGCAGAGGCTGGAAGAACAGGGTGACGTGCAGCGCGACAGTTGTGGCGGCAATCAGACCCAGCCACGGCATCAGGCGCAGCGGCGCGCCGTAAAACACCCGCACGCCCACCAGCAGCCACAAGGTACCCGCCAGCAGGGCTGTGTTGCCAGCCAACACCGACACCGCGTCGGGCAGCACGCCGCGCGCGGCCAGCAGGCCCCCGGCCAGCACCAGCACCACGAGGCCGAGCGTCCAGTGGCCGAGGCCAGGGCTGCCCTTGGGCAGGCTGCGCCGCAGCAGCCCGAACATCACCGCCATGACGACCATCATCGCGGTCGACAGCGCGAGAAAGGAACGCAGATCCAAATTCATGACCGGATCTGACCATGAGTTGTATCAAGATGTCATCAGGTCGAGTACTCGATCAGGCTTGGCCGGGGTGCAGCTGGCCGAAGCCGATCGGCGGCACATTGCGGGTGAAATGAACTCGCCGCACCGAGGGTTGATGCGCCGACACTTCTGCCAGGCTTCGATGCCTCCAAGACCTTACACGCGCTGCAGGGCGTTCATCGACTGTGGAGTCAGCCGGGCGCGGCGATGTGCCCGGTGCGAACGAGCTTCTTGTTGACGAATTCCTGGATGCCCATGCGGCCCAGCTCGCGGCCGTAGCCGGAGTACTTGATGCCGCCGAACGGGAGTTCGGGATCGACCCAGTCGAGGTTGTTGACGAACAGCATCCCGGCATCGACGCGGCGCGCCACGCGAAGGCCACGCGCCTCGTCCTGGGTCCACACCGACCCGCCCAGGCCGAAATCGGAATCGTTGGCCAGCGCGATGGCTTCGTCCTCGTTCTTGACGCGGTAGAAGGACACCACCGGGCCGAAGAACTCGTCGCGGAACGCGGGGTTTCCCGGTGCGATGTCTGCGAGGATCGTCGCCTCCATGAGTGCACCGGGGCGGTCCATGCGCCTGCCGCCCATCAGCAACGTGGCGCCGCCCTCGACGGCGGCGTCGACCTGCGCCAGCAACTGCACCAGAGCGCCTTCGGTCGAGAGCGGGCCGAGCGTGGTGGCCTCGTCCATCGGGTCGCCAGGCTTCAAGGCCTTGAGCGCCGCCGTGAACTCGGCCAGGAACCGGTCCGCGATGGCATCCATGACGATGAAGCGCTTGGCGGCGCAGCAGGTCTGGCCGGCGTTGAACATGCGGCCCCACACGGCCCACGGAATCGCCTGGGCGAGGTCAGCGTCGTCGAGCACGATGAAGGCGTCCGTGCCGCCGAGTTCCATGGTGGACTTCTTCAGGTTCTGGCCGGCGCGCGCGGCCACCCGGCGGCCGGCTGCGACACCGCCCGTCAGGGCAACGCCCCTGACGCGCGGGTCGTCGATCACGCGGTCGGACTGCTCGTAGGAGATGAGCAGGTTCGTGTAGAGCCCGGCCGGCGCGCCGGCGTCGAGCAGCAGCTTCTCGAAGGCGATGGCGCATTGCGGCACGCAGCCGGCGTGCTTGACCACCAGCACATTGCCCGCCATCAACTGCGCGCCGACCACGCGGGCGAGCTGGTAGTAGGGAAAGTTCCAGGGCTCCACACAGAACAGCACGCCGGTGGGCGAGCTCTCCATGTGGGCGCCAACCACCTGGGGGTTCAGCTTCTCGGGTGCGAGAAACGACTCGGCGTGCCGGGCGTAGTAGCCCAGGATGTCGCCGCTGAAACTCACCTCGCTGCGCGACTCGGCGATGCGCTTGCCCATCTCCAGTGTCGCCAGCTTCGCGAAGTCATCGACATGGGTGTGGAGCAGTGCTGCGGCCTTGTCCAGGACGGCCGCGCGCTCGGCGTAGCTCTTGTGTTTCCAGGTCTGGAAGCACTCGTCGGCCGTTGCCAGCGCGTGTTCGAGTTGCGCGTCGCTCATGTGCTCGAAGCTCGCGAGCAGCTTGCCGTCGTTGGGGTTGACGCTTTGGTAGGCCATGGGGGGAGAAGTCCTTCGGGGATTCGTGGATCAGGCGGCCAGCGCGGGATAGTCGGTGTAGCCCTTGGCGCCCGGTGTGTAGAAGGTCGCCATGTCCGGGGCATTGAGCGACGCGTCCTGCCGCATGCGGGCGACGAGGTCGGGGTTGGCCAGGAAGGGCCGCCCGAATGCGATCAGGTCACCTCGCCTGTCTTGCAGGGCCTGTTCGGCGCTGGCGTGGTCGAAGCCCCCGGACAGGATGAACAGGCCGTCGAAGGCCGTCCGCAGCTGGGGCTTGAAGTCCGCGGGAAGAGGCGGCGCGCCCATGGACGAGTGATCGACCAGGTGGAGGTAAAGCAGTCCTAGCGCCGAGAGCGATCGGGCCAGCGTCAGGTACTGCACCTGAACCTCGGGGAATTCGCCGGTGCCGTTGAAGACGCCGTAGGGCGAGACACGCATGCCGACCCGGTCGCGCCCGATGGCGGTGACGGTGGCCTTGGCGATCTCCAGCGCCAGCAGGTTGCGGCCTTCGATGCTCCCGCCGTGAAGATCGGTGCGCTGGTTGATTAGCGGGTTCAGGAACTGCTCCATCAGGTAGCCGTTGGCGGCGTGCAGTTCGACGCCGTCGAAGCCCGCGTCCAATGCCAGCCTGGCTGCGGCAACGTGCTCCGCGACCGCTTGCGCGATGTCGGCCTCGGTCATCTCGCGCGGCGGGCTGTGGGGTTGCATGCCCTGCGCGTCGGTGTACATCTCGCCCGGGCAGACGGACGGGCTGGGCCCAAGCACTTCGGCGCCGGCCGGCAGGTTGCCGACGTTCGCGACACGGCCGCAGTGCATCAGCTGCACGAAGATCTTGCCGCCCTGCGCGTGCACGGCCGCGGTGGTGGCTTTCCAGGCCTCGGCCTGCGCCGCGTCGAAGAGCCCGGGAATGCGTGGGTAGCCCAGGCCGTTGGGGCTGGGCGAAGTGCCCTCGGTGATGATCAGGCCGGCGGTGGCGCGTTGCCCGTAGTAGGTGGCCATCAACGCATTCGGCATGTGCCCGGGCGTGGCCCGGCTGCGCGTGAGGGGCGCCATCACGGTGCGGTTGGCGAGTTGAAGGGAGCGGGCGGAAAAGCGGTCGAAGAGCATCGGGTGGACTCCTTGGAACGGGCAGCCCGCCCGCAGCGCGGAGTCACGCGGCGGGCGGGCCTGGGGTAGCAGTGAGGTGCAGCCTGCGCGTCGGGTTCGGGTGGGTCTGTTCGAAGGCGCACGCAGCCGAATCCTGGGTGTCGTCTACCGCACCGATGCCCGGACGCGCCTGGCCTAGGCTGGCGACAGCCCTTGACCCGGCCCGACCGCAAGCGTGTAAAGCAGCCCTGCAGGCGAAGCAGTCGCGGCCGCAGCACGGCACATTCCCGGTTCGACCCGCAGGTCAGGGCCCCGAAGCTGCTTGTTCAACCCGGAAGAGACTCGTCCATGTCGCAGAACACCACCATCAATCGCAGGATCGTCCTGAACGGCCGGCCCCACGGCGCGCCGACCTCCGGGGATTTCCGCCTGGAGCATGTGCCGGTGCCGCGGCCCGAGGACGGACAGGTGCTGCTGCGGACCCTGTACCTGTCGCTGGACCCCTACATGCGCGGGCGGATGAGCGACGGCCCCTCGTATGCGGCGCCGGTGGCCATCGGCGACGTGATGGTGGGCGGCACGGTGTCCCGCGTGCAGGCGTCACGGCACGCAGACTTCAAGGTCGGCGCGCTCGTGGCCGGCTACGCCGGATGGCAGGACTACGCGCTGTCCGATGGCACGGGCCTCACGGCGCTGTATCCGGACGAGCCGCACCCCTCGCGCGCGCTCGGCGTTCTGGGCATGCCGGGCTTCACGGCCTACATGGGGCTGCTGGACATCGGGCGCCCGGTGGCCGGAGAGACCGTCGTCGTCGCAGCGGCCAGCGGCGCGGTGGGCTCGGTGGTGGGCCAGGTCGCAAAGATCAAGGGCTGCACGGTGGTGGGCATCGCCGGCGGCGTGGACAAGTGCGGCTACGTGGTCGAGGAACTGGGTTTCGACTTCTGTGTCGACCATCACGCCGACGACCTGCCCGGCCGCCTGGCGGCCGCATGCCCGAAAGGCATCGACGTGTACTTCGAGAATGTGGGCGGGCCGGTCTTCGACGCCGTGCTTCCGCTGCTCAACACCCAGGCCCGCATTCCGGTGTGCGGGCTGATCTCGGGCTACAACGCAAGCGCCTTGCCCCCGGGGCCGGACCGGCTGGGCCTGCTGGCGGGCACCCTGCTGCGCAAGCGCATCCGGATGCAGGGATTCATCGTCTTCGACGACTACGGGCCGCGCTGGAGCGAGTTCGCCGGCGCCATGGGCGCGTGGGTGCAGGAAGGCAGGGTCAAGGTCCGGGAGGACATCGTCTTCGGTCTGGAGAACGCACCCGAGGCCTTCATCGGCTTGCTGAAGGGCGGTAACTTCGGCAAGCTGATCATTCAACTGGCCCACGAGTGAGCGGTCGCAGCAGGAGGTGGCGCGCGGCGCCTTGCCCCCTGCCCTGCCGGGTTCAGCCTGCCGCCACGGCGCCCGTCGCCCGGGCGCCGAGGATCCGCTGGCTCAAGCCGTCGGCCCAGGCGGCATAGAACCCGGTACTCGGGTGGATCCCGTCTTCCGCCATGCCCGCCGTGGCCGTCGCATCCGGATGCCAGTGCATGGTGCGGCCCGCCTTCTCGCACAGCAGCCTCGACAGGCTCTGGTTCATCTGCCGGGCCCAGTGGCCCATGAACCAGCGCAGGGGTTGCGGCAGCGCCAGACAGGCATGCATGGGCGGCACCGCGCTGTGCACCAGCAGGGCCGGCGCGAAACGCTGTTCGATGAGTTCCGCCAGACGGCCCTGCCAAGCGGCCCACCGCAGCGGCGCGCACAGGCCGGTGGCGTCATTCGCCCCCATCGACAGCACGACCACGTCGAACTGCGCGCACGGCGCGTCCTGCAGCAGCTTGAGCAGCCCCAGCGAGTCCAGCCCGTTCACGGCCAGCACCCGCCACTGCACGGTGTGATGCCGACCCAGAAGCCGCACGAGCTGGCCGCACAGCGCCTGCTCCTGTGTCGGGGCGCCCACGCCAGCGGCGCCCGAATCACCGGCCACCAGCAGACGCACCAGCGGGCCGCAGCCGTCGGTTCCGGCACGGCTGCCCGGCGGCTCGGGCATGCGCGGCGTGACGCGCCGCACGTGCCGGGCCTGCAGCCATAGCAAGGGGCACAGCAGGCAGAGCACGGGCAGGCGCAGCCAGCGGGCGGCCGTCATGCCGCGCCGCGGCCGGCGTGGTGGCATCGCGCGCTTGAGCGCGTCACCGCGAGCGGATGAGCGACGGGTTCGACTTGTTGCCGGCATCGGTGAGGCCCATGACTGATAACTGGCTGCGTCGCTCGAAACACAAGCGCTCCTGCGCACGGCAGGTTCGGAACGAACCGTCGTGACCCAGGCACCGTAGCGGGGAGCCGAGGGGCGGTCGGTTCGTTCTCGAACGGATTGGCGCGCTCGAACGCGCCGGAACTTCAGTGCATCGGCAGGCCCGCTTGAGGGGCCCGAGCCCTTGAAGCGTGGTGTAAACCACGGGTGCCCCGTAGAATCAGGGGATGCAACGGATGCGGTTTCACGGGCGGGTTTCAGCATGGATGGCGGCACTCGCCATGCTTGTGGTGACGCTGGCCCCTGCCATCTCGCATGCCCTGCACAGCCAGGCGTCAACAGCCTGGATCGAGGTCTGCACTGCACAGGGATCGAAGTGGATCGATGCCGACGGAAGCTCCGTTGGCGTGACGCCCGATCCGCAGCCGGCGGAAGCTCGCATGTTCGAGCACTGTCCGTTCTGCCACCTGTACCCGGCGGTCATCGGCATGCCTCCGGCACCGGCCATCGTTGGCCTCGTCGCTGTCCTTTTCGAGGTTCCCCGCCTCTTTCTGTCGGCGCCACGCACGCAGCACGCATGGATTGCCGCGCAGCCGCGAGCGCCGCCCTCAGGCTCCTGAACCCTGACGCGCCATCGCAGCCGGCTCCGGTCGTGCGTGTGATGCGCTGACGTCACCACTGGAATCCGCATCGGCTCCGGCGTTGCGGAGAGCGCCGCGTACCTCACCGACCGCATCCAGCGGGCGGCCGCCGTCCTGAACCCCGCCGCACGGCGTGGCAGCTCAGGTGCGGCGGTCACCAGTTGGCCTGGACGCCGGGCGCGGTTTCGACCGGATTGGTCCGTCCCGCCTGGCGCGAATTCGTGACCCGTGCCCGGGGCGGCACGTTCATCGGTGTGGCTGGCGGTCGGACGACTTCGACCAACGCCCCAAGCCGAATCATGTTCGACAAGACACAGGAAACTGAGATGACAACCCCAACCCCTGGCAAGCGACTCCTGATGCTCGGAGTCATGGCCCTGACGATCGACGCCGCCGCGCAGACTTCAACGCTGCAGCGCGTCGAAGTCATTGGCAGCCCGATCATCGAAAGCAATCGGACTGACGCATTCGCAAGCCTGGCCACAGAAGTCGGCGAAGGCCAGTTGCGTGACCTCAACGCCACGGATCTGTCGAGCGCGCTCAGGCGCACACCCGGCGTCACGGTATCCAGATTCAACCCCGTCGGGTCGTTCGGCGGCGACGAAGGCGGCGCCGTGCACGTTCGCGGCCTGGGGGCCAGCCGCCCGGGAAGCGAGATCAAGACCTACGTCGACGGCATTCCGTTCTACATGGGTGTTTGGAACCATGCATTGCTCGACCTGTTGCCGGTAGGCGGGATGCAGCGCATCACGGTCTACAAGGGGCCGCAGCCCCAGACATTCGGCAACACGTTTGCCGCGATCGATCTGACACCTCGCCAACCGGGCCAGGACGGCGTCAGTGGAAACCTGAGGCTGGCGGCTGGCAGTTTCTCGACGCTGATCGAACAGGTCGATGTCAGCGTGCGCTCGGGAAACGGCGAGCTTGCGGTGGCACAGGGCCACGCGCGCTCCAACGGGCATCGCGACGATGCTGACGGCAAGCTCGACAACCTGATGGCCAGCGGTTCCTTTCGACTGAGCCCGCAATGGCGCGCAGGTGCGCTGGTACTGAGCGCCGACAACCGGGTGAGCGATCCCGGACCGCAAGGCGACCCCGCTGCCCGTACCGGGACATTCGAGACGCGTGGAACGCTGGGTTCGGTGTCACTGTGGCACGAACACGGCAACTGGAAGGGCCGCCTGCAGGTCTACGACAACCACGGCACCGGGCTCTGGGACAACCCCACGGCAGCCGTGGTCGAGAGCGAGTTCCACTTGTCCGGCGTTCGCTGGCGTGAAGTTGCGCAACCCTGGTCCGGCGGTGAGCTCGTGGTGGGGCTCGACGTCGACCGCATGCAGGGCAGCGTGGCATTCAACGGGTTCACGGCATTCGACGGTGTCTCGCTGCGCCTGGTTTCGCCCTACGTCGCTCTGGCACACACCGTCAGTCTGAACGATGGCTGGGCGCTGACGCCGTCCGCAGGCGTACGCGTGTACCGACACAACATCCATGGCAGCAGCAGCGCACCGCACGCCGGGCTGACATTGGCCCTGGGCGATGCGTTCGCACTGCGCCTGTCCGCATCGCGTGGCATCAATCACCCCGGGCTGGATGCGGCGTTGCTGAACGCCATCGTGCCCCCCCTCGCTGGCGCGCCGGACAGCTGGCGCGACCTCGGGCCGGAGCGAATGGATCACGTTGAACTCGGCATGCGCTGGGCGCCGGCACGCGGCACAAGCCTTGATGTCTCGATGTTCCACGACAGCCTGAAGGACCGCTATGTCTTCGCCTTCCCGCCAGCAGTGACGCTGCCGAGCTTCACCAACCTGGGGAATTACAGTGTGCGCGGGATGGAGGCCACCTGGTCGCAGCAGTGGCGCATGGACTGGAGCAGCTTTGCCGGCCTGACCTTGCTGGACAGCAGTCTGGCAGATCTGCCCTATGCACCCAGGCACGCGCTGGCGGCGGGAGTCACATGGCGCGAAGGCCCGTGGAGAGTCAGCGCTGACGCGCAGTTCCAGAGCGCGATGTTCGTCTTGAACAAGGCCCGCGCCGACGCAGCAACGAACACCGCCGAAGTCGGCGGCTTCGCCGTGTTCAACCTCCGCGCCGCCTATGCACTTCCGTTGCTGGGCCCTCGGGGAGAGATCTTCGCCGCCTTCGAAAACCTCGCGAACCGACACTATGCCTATCGTCCCGGCTACCCGATGCCCGGTCGCTCGGCGCAGGTCGGACTCAACCTCAGCCTCTGACCTCGGAAACTCGATATGACTGTCATCCAATTCAATCTTAGGCATGTGTTGTCGGCCGCAATCGCGTTGACCAGCCTGTGTGCCATCGCGGGCGGCGCCACGGCCGACCAAGCCGCCGTGCGTCACGTCCTGATGGCGGAGTTCGACAAGCCGGAGGCACGCCTGCAGGTCGAGCCCGTCGTGGTCGTGGGCGATGCTGCGCTGGCGGGGTGGGCACAGGGCGAGCGCGGCGGACGGGCTCTTCTGCTGCGCCACGGCACGCGATGGCAAATCGCGATGTGCGGTGGTGACGGCCTCAAAGACGAAAGAGTGCTGCGCGATGCCGGCATCAAGCCGGCGACAGCCGGGGCGCTGGCACGGGGCCTTGCTGCCGCCGAAGCCTCGCTACCCGTGGCACACCGCGCCAGGTTCTCGACTTTCGACGGACTGCTGCGCATGAACTCCTCCGGACTGCATACGTCGCCGCACAAGCACTGAGCGGAACCCGACATCGCTCGGCCGGTCACACAGACAGAGAAGCGGTGGGCACGGGGCACGGGACGCGCCTGCCCCCCGATTGCGACTCAGCGCAGCAGCGCCACCGACTTCACCTGCAGCCAGGCACGCGACCCGGGCTGCAGCGACAAGGCATCGAACGCCCGGGCGGTGATGCGGGCCAGCAGCACCGACGGGCCCACCCGCACTCGAACGAGCACCTGCGACGGGTGCGCGTCGGGCGCCGACGACTCGATCGTGCAGGGAAGGTGGTTCTGGATGCTGGTGTCGTGCGGCTCGTCGGTGGCGATGCTGACATCGCGGGCCAGCACCCGCAGGCGCACGGGCTGCCCCACCGGCAGGCCGCTGTCGCGCAGCCACAGGCTGCCGCCGTCGAAATCCACGCGGCTCAGGTGCCAGCGGGTGTCGCGTTCGGCCACCTTCCCTGCCAGCAGCGCGCCGGCATCGTCACCCGTCAGCACCGGGGTGTCGATCGACGACAGCAGCCCGGCCGGCGGGCCTTCGGCCTGGACCCGCCCGTTGTCGAGCACCACCAGATGGTCCGCGAGCCGCGACA
Organism: uncultured beta proteobacterium; assembly: GCA_903938815.1. Lineage (GTDB taxonomy): Bacteria > Pseudomonadota > Gammaproteobacteria > Burkholderiales > Burkholderiaceae_C > Rubrivivax. The sequence continues at coordinate 7,211 of CAJAES010000027.1, read as the reverse complement.
ACTCCTCGGCCGAGTGGGTGACGTACAGCATCGGCATGCGCAGTTCGTCCCGCATCCGCTCCAGCCAGGGCAGGATCTCCTGCTTGCGAGCGGCATCGAGCGCGGCGAGCGGTTCGTCCAGCAGCAGCACACGGGGCTGGGTGGCCAGCGCGCGCGCGATGGCCACACGCTGGCGCTCACCGCCCGACAGTTGTTGCGGCATGCGCCCCAGCAGGTGCCGGATGCCGAGCAGGTCGATGGCCGAATCCAGGGCGTGCATCGCATCGCGCGAGCCAGCCCGCTTCAAGCCGTATTCGATGTTCGCGCGGACATCCAGGTGCTCGAACAGCGACGCTTCCTGAAAGACGTAGCCCTGGGGCCGCTTCCAGGCGGGCAGGAAGAGACCGGTGGCATCGTCCTGCCAGACTTCCGTGCCGACCCGGACCAGGCCGCTGCGTGCCCGCTCAAGGCCAGCCACGCAGCGCAGCACCGTCGTCTTGCCCGAGCCCGAGGCGCCGAACAGCACCGTGATGCCCGTTGCCGGCAGCGCGACATCGATGTCCAGTTCGAAGCCCGGCCTCGACAGCTGCAGGCGGACACGGCTGGCTTCGCCGGCCGTCATGGCATCACCCGCCCGAGCCGGCGCTTCATCAGCGACAAGGCCAGCAGCACGCCAAACGACAGCAGCACCATCCCGCCGGCCAGCCAGTGCGCCTGTGCGTATTCCATGGCCTCGACGTGCCCGTAGATCTGCGTCGAGACCACGCGGGTCTGCCCGGGAATGTTGCCGCCGATCATCAGCACGACCCCGAACTCCCCCACCGTGTGGGCAAAGCTGAGGATGGCCGCGGTGACCAGGCCCGTCCGCGCCAGCGGGAGCGCGACGCTGAAGAACGCATCCAGGGGGCTGGCCCGCAAGGTGGCGGCCACCTCCATCGGCCGCCTGCCGTGCGCCTCGAAGGCATGCTGCACCGGCTGCACGGCGAACGGCAGGGAAAAGACGATGGAGCCGATGAGCAGCCCGGTGAAGGTGAACGACAAGGTGCCGACCCCCAGCGCGGTGCTCAGGCGGCCCAGCATGCCGTCCGGGCCCATCAGCACGAGCAGATAGAACCCCAGCACGGTCGGCGGCAGAACCAGCGGCAGCGTGACGAGCGCGCTGACAGGCGCGCGCCAGCGCGAGTGCGTGGTGGCAAGCCACCAGGCCAGCGGCGTGGCGATCACGATCAGCACCAACGTGGTCGACGTGGCAAGCTTCAGGGTCAGGCCGATGGCCTGCCATGCGTCGTCGCCGAGCGGGAAGGCCATCACAGGTCGTACCCGGAGGACCGGATCATGGCGCGCGCCTTGTCCGACCTCAGGTAGGCCATCAGCGCCGCAGCCGCGGGCTGGCCCCGGCCGGGGCCCAGCACGACGGCGTCCTGGCGGATCGGTGCGTGCAGACTGGCGGGAATCACCCAGGCCGAGCCTTCCCTGAGCCTGCCACCCGCGAAGACCTGCGACAGGGCCACGAAACCCAGTTCCGCGTTCCCGGTGGCGACGAACTGGAAGGCCTGCGCGATGTTCTCGCCCTGGACGAACTTCGGAGCCAGCGTGGCCGTCAGCCCGAACCCGTCCAGGACCTCGATCGCCGCGGCACCATAGGGCGCGAGCTTGGGATCGGCCAACGCGATGCGCTGGAAACCGCCGGACTTGAGCACATCGCCCCGGTCGTCGACCCGCCCCGGCGTCCGGCTCCAGAGCGCCAACCTGCCGACGGCATAGGTGAAGCGTGTTCCGGAGACGCCCCACCCTTCGCGCTCCAGGCGCGCTGGCGTCTCGTCGTCGGCAGCCAGCAGGATCTGGAAGGGAGCGCCGTTGCGGATCTGGGCGTAGAACCTGCCCGTCGAACCGAAGGCCAGCACGGCCTTGTGCCCGGTGTCCTGCTCGAAGGCGATTGCGATCCGCTGCATGGGTGCGGTGAAGTTGGCAGCCACCGCCACGCTGACCTCCGCGGCCTGGACGCCTGCGCTGCAGGCGAAGGCGGCCCACGCACAGGCAATCAGACGCTTCATCGCAGGCCTCGCTATTCACACAATGAATAGCGCGAGTGTAGATGAGGCGTCGGGCCAGGCCGTCCGTCGATACCATCGGTGCATGCCGACGTTCAAGCCCGACCTGGCCGGTGTCCTGGGCCACGAGTCCACCGACAAGCGCATCGACATCCTGCGCCGCATCGGCGAGGGTGGCTCCATCTCCGAGGCCGCGCGCCGCGCCGGGGTCAGCTACAAGGCCGCTTGGCAGGCCATCGAGACGCTCGGCAACCTCGCCGGGACGCCGATGGTGGCCAAGGCGGTGGGTGGCAGCGGTGGCGGCGGCGCCGTCCTGACGGCATCCGGCCACCGTGTGCTGGAGGCTGCAGCGATGCTCGACAAGGCCCGCGCCGATGTGCTGGCCATGTTGGCTAGCGGCCAGGACGCTCAGGACAGCCTGGACGGCCACGGCGGGCAGCACGGCCGGGCCGGCAAGCGGATCGGCCCGGGCCTGGCCGCCATGGCCCTGCGCACCAGCATGCGCAATCAGTTCCCCTGCGAGGTGGCGAGCCTGCGCGCCACGGGCGGCCTCGTGCGCGTCGGACTGACCTTGCCGGGCGGTGAGCGCCTGTTCTCCCGCGTCACCCGGGAGAGCGCCCAGTTGCTGCAGCTGGCCCGAGGCCGGCAGGTGCTGGCGCTGTGCAAGGCCACCGCTGTGCGCGTGGCAGCCGGGATCGAGCCTGCGGCGGCCCGGAACCTCGTCGTCGGAACGGTGACCCGGGCCTCGCGCTCCGCGCTGGGCGGCGAGGTGTCCTTGCGCCTGGGGGACGACATCAGCCTGGTCGGCTTCGCCGAAGCGGGGCATGCGCTCAAGCCCGGGCAGCCGGCGATGGCCGGCATCGAAGAGTCGGCCGTGGTGCTGGCCGCATCGGGCTGAGCGAACGCAGGGCCGGGGACTCTGCGCGGCGCCCGTGCTCCTCAGGCCGGGTCAGCCTGCAGTAGCGTCTCCAGCGCCTGTTCCCGCACGCCGAAGAAGCGCTTGAGTTCCTCCACCTGGGCCAGTGCGCTCTCGGGCGGCCGATGGCCGGGGCGCTTGACGGCCAGGATCATCTTGTTCTTGCGCGTGTGCTCGAGCGCGACGAATTCGAAGACCTGGGTGTCGTAGCCCCGGGATTCCAGCAGCAGCGCGCGCAGGCTGTCGGTCACCATCTCGGCCTGCTGCTCGGCATGGATGCCGTGCTGGAAGACGCTGCGCAGCGGGTGCGGGCTCAGGAGCTGCGGCCGCAGCTGCTTGTGGCAGCAGGGCGAGCACAGGATGATCTCCGCGCCGGCCTGGATGCCCAGATGGATCGCGTGGTCCGTGGCGGTGTCGCAGGCATGCAGCGCGATCATCACGTTCATCGGGCCGGCCTTCCACTCGCGCACGTCGCCCTGCTCGATGTGCATGCCCTCCAGGCCCAGCTGCTCGACCGTGCGCCTGCCCTGTGCCACGAGGTCGGTGCGCAGTTCCACACCGACCACCTCCGCCTTGCGCCCCTGCGTGTGGCGCAGCCAGTCGTGGACGGCGAAGCTCAGGTAGGCCTTGCCCGCACCGAAGTCGACCACGCGCAGCGTCGGCGCATCGGCCAGCGGCGAACGGGCGACGGCATGCGCGAAGACCTCGACGAACTTGTTGATCTGCTTCCATTTGCGTGCCATCGCAGGCACCAGCTGGTGCTGTGCATTGGTGACGCCCAGCGCGGTCAGGAAGGGCCGGTCGATGTCGATCCAGCGCTGCTTCTCGCGGTCATGCGTGGCGCCCTCGGCCTCGTCTTCGACCGCCGGGGCAGCCATGGCCTGGGTGCTGACATGGCCGGTGCCCTTCTTGCCGAACTTCAGCTGAACCTCCTGGGTGGGCGTGAAGAGGTGGGCGTTGCGAAACTGGCTGCCGAGCAGCGTTGCGACCTGCGCCAGGCCCTCTTGCACGGGCAGGTTCTTCGTGACGTCGCGCGTGGCGTGGCTGAAGACGAAGCTCAGGCAGGGCTGGCCCTTCAGCGTGAGCGGGCGCACCGTGACGCGCTGCAGGCCCGGCTCCGCGCCCTGCGGCCGGGCCAGCACGAGGCGCTGCCACGGCTCGGCCAGCAGGGCCAGGAAGCGCGTGCGGGCGGGGTCGTCGGGGGTATCGGTCATGACAGCGATTGTCGTCGTGGTCGTGGTCGTGGTCGTGGGCGTGGTTGTGGACCTGCACCCGGCTGCGGTCACGTCCGTGGCGGTGACGGCGGTTGAAGTCGCGAACTCAGTCGGCCGCCTTGTAGGCCAGCACCTTGAGCGAGCGCTGCGCCGACACATCCACGAACGCCGGCGGGTTGGGCACGCGCTCCACGAAGGCCAGGGACGGCGCCGCTTCCTGCATCGCGTCCTGCAGGAACTCGACACCCAGTTCGGGCGCGTTCAGGCACAGCAGCGCGTAGCCGCCCGGAGCCAGCAGCTCGGGCAGGCGGCGCATCAGGCGCGCGTAGTCCTTGGCGGCCACGAAGCTGCCCTTCTGGTAGCTGGGCGGGTCGGCGATGATCAGGTCGTAGGGGCCGACGCGGCGGATCTTGCCCCACGAGTTGAAGATGTCGTGGGCCATGAAGCTCGCCCCGGACTCGATGCCGTTGAGGCGATGGTTCTGCTGCCCGATGGCCAGCGCGCCGTGGCTCATGTCCATGTTCACCACCTGGCGTGCGCCGGCCTGCAGCGCCACCACCGAGAACGCGCAGGTGTACGCGAAGAGGTTCAGCACCTTGAGCCCCGGCGTGGCGTCCATGTGGCGCCGCACCCAGCGCCGGCCCTCGGCCATGTCGAGAAACAGGCCGTGGTTCTGGCCCTGGAGCACATGAACGCGGTAGCGCGCGCCGTCTTCGCCCACCATATGCGGGTCGGGCACGGCGCCCGCCATCAGACGGGTGTGGCTGCGGCCCTCGTGGCGGGTCTGGTGCACCCAGTTGAGCGGCGCGTCGCCGGACAATTGGCGCCAGCGACCTTCCAGCGCGGCCTGCACCGAAGCCAGTTCGTCCTCCGCGACCGGCTGGAAGCTGGTGAGCACCCAGACGGGCGGGAAGAAGTCGAGCGCCCAGTGCTCGCAACCCGGGAACATGCCGCCGCGGCCATGGAACACGCGCTGGGCATCGGCGGGCAGGGCCATCTCGGCGATGGCGTTCAGCAAGGCTTGCATGGGCGGGTGCGGGTGGAAGGCGAAGTGCGGGCAGCCGGGACTGCGGGAGTGGCGGGGACAGGCGGGACAGGCGTGTGCGGCGGGAGCATCACGGGTGGCGTTCGCTCTGGCCGCCGGCAGTATGCGTGAGACCGGCCCCGGAGGCTCGCGCCCAAGCCAGCCCAAACACACCAAAGCGTGTGTAGTAAAATCGTTGGTTTTTCTTCGAATTAAATTGAAGGCGCAATGCCAGTGTCAATGCGCACGAGTTTCAACAGCTCCGGGCTCATTCGTTTTCTCGCGGACTTGAATATCGCCGAATCGGGCGAATCCAGACAGACCTTTGCGGAACGATTGAGCCAATGGATGGGGTGGACGGACGCCATCTCGTTATCGACCGTACTTGGGGCCGCACCCGGCGGCAATGCGTCGGGCAATGCGTCGGGCAATTCGCAGAAGACGGCGGCGAATACCGGAAACACCGTGGGTGCCTCGGGCGCCTGCGCTGCCGCGAACGCCACGACCGAAACATTTCATCGTGTGCGCGCTGACCTTCAACGGTCCATCACCGGCGACGCGGCCTTTTCAGCGAAAACCGCTTTCGAGCGCGAAGCCACGCCTTGGCGCCAGGCCTACCAGGCGCGGCAGCGCGCCATGGAAACACGCATCGGCGCACTGCGGGCCGAGGTGCGGGCGGCATTGGCCGGGCAGTCGCAGGAACTCGCCCGACTGGCGGCACTGGACGCCGTGATGGAACGGGCGCTGGCGCCACGCGAACGCCAGTTGCTGTCGACGGTGCCCGGCTTGCTGGAACGCCATGCGCAGCGGCTGCACAAGGAGGCCGGCTCAGCCGCCAACCCGGCCGCAGCCCTCGACCGCCCGCAATTGCAGGCGGTGCTGCTCGCCGAACTGGACATCCGATTGCAACCCGTCGAGGGAATGATCGTCGCCCTCGACAAACAGGCCACGGGTCTGAAATGAACAGAAACTTCGGCGTTGCCGCCTTCGTGGCGGGATTGATTTCACTGGCCTGGATTGGTTTCGGGTATGTGGATTCCAATCCGCTGGCACTTGCCATGACGCTGCTCATTGCCGCGTTCTATCTCATGGGTGCGCTGGAATTGCACCGGTTCCATCAGGCCACGGTGAGCCTGAAAGCCGCCCTGGCGTCGGTGCCCGAACCACTGCCGCAACTGGGCGACTGGCTCGCGAGCGTGCCCCCTGCCCTGCAGACGCCCGTGCGGCTGCGCATCGAGGGCGAACGCATCGGCCTGCCGGGGCCGGCGATGGTGCCCTATCTGGTGGGCCTGCTCGTTCTGCTCGGCATGCTGGGCACCTTTCTCGGCATGGTCGTCACCCTGAAGGGCGCGGTGATCGCGCTCGAGAGCACGACCGACCTGCCCACCATTCGCGCGGCGCTGGCCGCACCCGTGAAGGGCCTGGGGCTGGCCTTCGGCACCTCGGTCGCCGGCGTGGCGGCATCGGCCATGCTGGGCCTGGTGTCGGCCCTGTGCCGGCGCGAGCGACTTCAGGCGGCACAGCACCTGGACAGCCTGGTCGCGGGCCCTCTGCGCGCCTTCTCGCTCGCGCATCAGCGCGAGGCGACGCTGGAAAGCCTGCAGGCCCAGAGCCGTCAGTGGCCCGAAGTGGTGAACCAGTTGCAGGGCCTGATCTCGCAGCTGGACCTTCAAAGCCGTGCGCTCAACGAGCGCATGCTCGCGAGCCAGGACGGGTTCTACCGCCACACGCAGACGGCCTATGCGGAACTGGCGTCGTCCGTGGATCGTTCCCTCAAGGAGAGCCTGACCGAGAGCGCCCGCGCCGCCAGCGCGACGATGCAGCCGCTCGTGGAGGCCACGATGAGCGGCCTCGCACGCGAAGCCGCGGTAGTGCAGGCGGGCCTGGTCGACACGGTGAAGACACAGCTCGAGGGCTTGTCGGACCGGTTCGGCGCCACGGTGGGCACGGTCTCCGAGGTCTGGACTGCGGCACTGTCCCGCCATGAACGCAGCAGCCAGGAACTGGCCACGGGCCTGCAGGCTTCG
>CAJAES010000026.1 GCA_903938815.1 uncultured beta proteobacterium | reverse complement strand
TACGCCATCGTCGTTGCCGAGGCGTTCAAGCGGCTGGATTTCCGCGACGCTGGCACGATGCAGATGGCCTACTCCATCGATGTGCCCGAGTGCGGCGGCATCAACCACGCCGATTTCTCCATCGACGGCCGCTACGCGCTGTTCACCTGCGAGTTCAGCGGCAGCGTCAGCAAGATCGACCTGGTCAACCGCAAGGTGGTGGGCATGCTCAAGCTCAGCCCCTATTTCAAGCGGCCCGAGGTGCTGAGCCTGATCGCCACGCCCGGCAAGAAGCCCCGCAAGGTGCCCGACCCTTCGCAACTGGGTGCCGAGATCTGCACCACGCCCGGCATGCCGCAGGATGTGCGCATTTCGCCTGACGGCCGCCGCTTCTACATTGCCGACATGATGGCCGACGGCGTTCACGTGGTCGACGGCGAGACGTTCAAGCAGGTCGACTTCATCGCCACCTCCATCGGTGCCCACGGCCTGTACCCGAGCCGAGATGGCAAGAGCCTGTACGTGGCCAACCGCGGCAGCAACCGCATCCGCGGCAAGGCGCGCGGGCCGGGCAGCGTCTCGGTGATCGACTTCGCGACCGGCAAGCTCACCGTCACCTGGCCCATCCCCGGCGGCGGCAGCCCCGACATGGGCAACGTCAGCGCCGACGGCCGCCACCTCTGGCTCTCCGGCCGCTACGACGACACGGTCTACCGCTTCGACACCACCACGGGCGCCGTCGACAAGATCAAGGTCGGCCGCGAGCCGCACGGCCTGACCGTCTGGCCGCAGCCGGGACGGTATTCGATGGGGCACACGGGCAACCTGCGCTGAGTGCCTCGGGGGCCGGCGCTCAGCGCCCAGCCCCGACGGCGATCACGCGGGCGGCAGTTCGATGCGATGCCCCGACGCGACCAGCTCGTCGACCAGCCGCAGCACGAAGACACCGGTGGCCGAGTACGGGTCGAACTCCGGGTGCTTCATGCCGATCATCGGATCGTCGTCGGACAGGACCACATGGGCCATGGACCAGTCCGGGTAGCGGCGCCGGGTGATCTCCTCGAGGTGCAGCATCTCGACGTCGCGGTGGCGCCGATCGGCAACGATGCGGGCGTAGAGCGCGTTGACCGCGCTGCGCTCGCCTTCGAGAACCTGCAGGTAGAGGCCCTGCCCCTGGCACAGCACGCCGGTGATGCCGTTCGCGCGGTTGTATTCGCGCGCTGTCGACAGGACCGAAGCGGTCACGGTCGTGGTCTGGGGGCCGACCGCACGGCTGACGTAAAGCACACGAACCTGCATCATGCGTCTCCCACGGGCGAGCCGACGCCGTCCGCCTCGAGTTGTTCCAGCATCAGGGTCAGCGCCCCGGTGCTCCTGTCGTCCTCGGCGGTAGCCAGCGCGTCCAGCAGGACGTCGCGGATGTCGTCGGCGGTCACGAGTTCCATGTCCCAGTCGGGGAACAGCCGCTCCCGGACTTCCTCGGTCTCGCTCAGCGTGACGACCTGCTCGTGGCGCGGGTCGCTGCGGATCCGCTCCATCAGCAGCGTGACGTTGTCGCGCGGGCCTTCGATCCACTGGAAGAACATGCCGCTGCCGAACACCAGCAACCCGGTGATGCCGTGCGCCGGGTTCACGCGCCGCGCGGTCTCGATGATTCGATCCACAGCCGACGCTTCGACACCGGGGGCGGCCCGGCTGCAATAGATCACCTGGTGCAGCAGCGGCAGGCCGATGCCGTGCTCGTCGCTCTGCGCGTGACGGTGGGCGCTCATGGGGCGTGTCTCCGGAAGATGGCACGCAGCGCGTTCTGCGTCATGCAAGCGGGCGAGGATAGCGCACGCACCGAATCGGCGCGGAAGCAGGCCAGTGGCAGCTACCTGCAGTTGCGCACCCTGCAAGCGTTCGGCGGCGCATCCGTCACCAAGCCCTGACCGGCGGTCTCCCGCCAGGGCAACCCGATCGGCATCCGATGCCTGTTCGGTGGATGAATGCGCCGTGCGCCTTCGATCTGCGTGTCTCCGGCATGGCTGCACCGGCCCGGCTGAGAGAGAGCCGCAGCGTCCGCTGAGATTGACATCCCGAGCCGACCGGTCTAGTCTCGACCGGATGTCACGTGGCCTTGTCCGAGGCGCCGGCGATGCCGCGCCACAACCGCCCGCCGCACCTGTTGCCGCAAGGCAGGGCGGCGTGCTTGGCGATGCGCCGGCCGAACGTGCCGTGCCCCCCGTGCGCAGCCGCAGCGAACGCGCCATGGGCCGGGGCGACACCCGTCGCGCGCTGGTGTGGTGCGGCACCGAGTTGCTGACCGAGCGCGGTTTCCAGGTCACCGGCATCGACGAAGTGCTCAAGCGCGTCGGGGTGCCCAAGGGCTCGTTCTATCACTTCTTCGCGAACAAGCATGAGTTCGGCGAGGCGGTGATCCAGAACTACGTCGAGTACTACGCGCGCAAGATGACGCGCATCTTCGACAACCCCGAGATCCCGCATCTGGCGCGCCTGCGTCTGTTCGTCGAGGACGCCAAGCGCGGCATGCTGAAGTACGGCTACCGGCGCGGTTGCCTGATCGGCAACCTGGGCCAGGAACTCGCCAGCCTGGATGACGCCTTTCGCCTGCAACTCGAGGCGGTGCTGCTGTCCTGGGAGCGCCGCGTGGCGGATTGCCTGGAGGCCGCCATTCAGTCGGGTGAACTGGCCGCCGACAGCGACGCCGCGGCCCTCTCGCGCTTCTTCTGGATCGGCTGGGAGGGCGCCGTGCTGCGCGCCAAGCTCACCCGCAATGCCGAGCCGCTCGATCAGTTCGCCGACCTGTTCTTCGAGAAGGTGCTGACACCGCCGGCGCCCGCGCCCGGCACCTGAGCCACACCGGGCGACCCCCAGGGTTTTCCTTGCTACTTTTCTAGACGACCGGTCTATTATTTCTGTCCAGAGGGTGGCGACACCGCCTCCGACGACAGAACGAAGGGCCAGACGTGGGCAGGACCGTGTTGTGCAGTGCCGAGGAGCGGGCCCATGCCTGAGCCCCTGCTCGCTCTGGACGGGCTCGGCAAGCAGTTCGGCGGCGTGCAGGCCGTCCGGGACCTGAGCTTCCATGTCGGCGAAGCCGAGATCGTCGGCCTCATCGGCCCGAACGGCTCAGGCAAGTCGACGTCGGTCAACCTCATCTCGGGCACCCTGCCGCCCACGGCCGGCGACATCCGCTTCGCGGGTGCCAGCGTTGCCCGGCTGTCGGTCAGCGAGCGCGTGCCGCTGGGCCTGGCGCGCACCTTCCAGACCACCAGCGTCTTCCCCGAATTCACCGTGCGCGAGCAGGTGCTCACGGCCTGCCATGCCCGCTTTCGCACGAGCGCGCTGGGCTCGGTTTTCCGCAGCGCGTCCGCGCGGCAGGAAGAGCGGGCGCAGCGCGCCAAGACCGAGGAACTCCTGCACTTTGTCGGCCTGTCGGGCGTGATCGACCAGCCTGCTTCGGCCATCTCGTCGGCGCAGCAGCGCCTGCTGATGATCGCCACCGCGCTGGCCACCGAGCCGCGCCTGCTGCTGCTCGACGAGCCTGCTGCGGGCATGGTCGCCAAGGAGCGCAAGGACCTTGCCGGCCTGATCCAGCGCATCCGCGAACGCGGCACCGCCGTGCTGGTGATCGAGCATCACATGGGCCTGATCATGGAAGTCTGCTCCCGCATCGTCGTGCTCAATTTCGGCCAGAAGATCGCCGAAGGCACACCCGCCGAGATCCAGCAGAACCCCGTCGTCATCGACGCTTATCTCGGCGGAGCGCACTGATGCTGAAGGTACGTGATCTCCACGCGGGCTACGGCAAGGTTGACGTCCTGCACGGCGTCTCCTTCGACGTGCAGGCCGGCGAGTGCGTCGCGCTCGTGGGTGCCAACGGCGCCGGCAAGAGCACCACGCTGAAGTGCATCTGCGGCCTGGTGGACGTGCGCCAGGGCCGGATCGAATTCGAGGGCACGCCGATCCAGGGCCTCCCTGGCCACGCCATCGTGCGGCGCGGCATCACGATGTGCCCTGAAGGCCGCCAGGTCTTCCCCGACATGACCGTGCGCGAGAACCTTGAGATGGGCGCACACACCCGCCGCGACCGCGAGCAGGCCGCCGACCTCGAATCGATGATGGAGCTCTTCCCTGTGCTGCGCGCGCGTGCGAAGCAGAGCGCCGGCACCTTGTCGGGCGGCGAGCAGGAAATGCTGGCCATCGCCCGGGCGCTGATGTCCAAGCCCCGGCTGTGCATCTTCGACGAGCCCTCGCTGGGCCTGGCGCCCAAGATCGTGGCAGAGGTCGAGCAGACCCTGGCGCGCATCAAGGCCATGGGCGTCACGGTGCTGCTGGTGGAGCAGAACGCCTCGATGGCCCTGCGCCTGGCCGACCGCGCCTACGTCTACGAGGCAGGCGAGATCGTGCTGCAGGGCACCGGTGCGGAGTTGCAGTCGCACCCCGAAGTCAGCAAGGCCTACCTGGGCTACTGACGAGACATCGCATCCGGTCAACGAACCGTTTCAACGTGGAGACAGACGCATGAAGAAGATCGCAAGAACACTCGGTGTCATGGCAGCGGCGCTCGCCGGCCTTGCCGCCAGCGCGGCCGAGAAGGAACTGCTCATCGGCGTGAACGACTCGCTCACCGGCCCCGGCGCGGTGTACGGGCTGCCGCAGGCGAATTCCGTGCAGATGGCGGCAGACGAGATCAACGCCGCCGGCGGCATCAAGGCCGGCGCGGACGTGTACAAGCTGCGCGTCATCGCCAACGACGACAAGGCCAACCCGACCGAGGCCACGAACAGCGTGCGCAAGCTGATCGACCGCGACGGCGTGAAGTACCTGCTCGGCTTCTGCTGCTCCGGTCCCACCAGTGCCGTGGCGTCCTTCATCGAGCGCGAGAACGCGCTGATGCTGGTCGGCAACGCGGCGGAGCGCGCGATCACGGCCAAGGGTCTGCCCAACCTCTTCCGCACCCGCCCGCCCGCCGACTACACCGGCGCCGCCGCAGGTGCCTTCGTCGCCAAGCGCGGCGCCAAGGTCGTGGCCGTGATCGGCTCGCTGGACGTCGGCTTCTACACGCAGTACCTGGAAGCCTTCGAGCGCGAGTTCGCCAAGTCCGGCGGCAAGATCGTGGCCAAGGAGACCTTCGGCCTGAAGGACCGCGACATGACGCCGCAGCTCACCAAGGTGCGCGCGCTGAACCCCGATGCGCTGCTGGTGCTGGGCTATGTGGAACCCGCTGCGTTCGTCTACCGCCAGGCCACCGAGCTCGGCATGAAGATCCCGCGCTACGGCTTCACCAGTGGCAGCGAGGAGCAGTTCCTGAAGGTGGCCACGAGCGAGCAGATGGAAGGCGTCTGGGACCTGCGCCCCACCGAGCTCACCGTCGAGGCCCTGGCCGCCACGGCCAAGACCTACGTGGCCAACTACACGAAGCGCTTCGGCGCAGCGCCTTCGCCGAGCTCGCCCTACGCCTACGACCAGGTCTATGTCCTGAAGCAGGCCGTCGAGCGCGCCGGTTCCGCCGATGACCCGAAGAAGGTGATGGCCGAGGTGCGCAAGGTCACCGTGCCCAAGGAAGCCGTCATGAAGTACCTGCCGGTGGGCGGCGTGATGTTCGACGTCAACGGCCAGGCCTACACCTCCAACGGCGCGTTCCAGTGGCAGAAGGGCAAGTGGATCTATGTGTCCGACCTGCCGTCCGACCCGACCGTGTACTCGGAATTCCTGCGCTCCCTGCGCAAGTGACGTGAACGCAGCGGTTCACGAGCGGCAATGAACACACCACGGGCAGGCGCATGATCCTCGAGATCCTCCAGCAGATGCTCAACGGCCTGGCGATCGGGTCCGTCTACACCGTCATCGCGCTGGGCCTGACCGTGGTGTTCGGCATCCTCGGAATCGCGCACTTCGCGCACGGCTCGGTCGCGATGTCGGGCGGGTATCTGACCTTCTTCTTCGGCGGGCAGCTGGGCCTGGGCTTCTTTCCGGCCATGGCGCTCGCGATGGTCGCTGGCGCCGTGATCGGGCTGCTGATCGAGCGCCTGGCCTACCGTCCCGTGCGCGATGCGCCGCACATCAACGCCTTCATCATCGCCCTCGGTCTGACGATGATGGTCGAAGGCATCAACCTGCTGTCTTTCGGGGCAGACCAGGTGGTGATCCAGACGCCGTACCGCGAGGTCTACGACGTCGGCGGCGTTGCCGTGGCGGAACTGCGGCTGCTCGTCATCCTGACGGCCTGCTCCCTCATCGGCGTGGTCGCCGTCCTGATCAGCCGCACCAAGACGGGCAAGTCCATCCGAGCCGTGGCGCAGAACCGCCCCGCGGCCGTGCTGATGGGCGTCAACGTGAACCGGGTCTCGGCCATCGTGTTCTCGGTGTCGTCGGCCCTCGGCGCGGCAGCCGGCGCGCTGGTGGGCGCGCTGCTGGCCATCGCCCCGGGTGTCGGCGAAGGGCTGGCCGTGAAGGGTTTCGCCGTGCTGATCCTGGGCGGCCTCGGCTCCATTCCGGGCGCCATCGTCGGCGGCATCGTGCTGGGCGTCAGCGAATCGCTGGCGGCCGGCTTCATCTCCTCGGCCTACAAGGACGTCATTGCATTCATGGTGATGATCGTGGTGCTGCTGTTCAGGCCCGAAGGCCTGCTGGGCAAGCGATGAGCGCGCGCACCTTCCGCATCGCGGGCCTGATCGTGCTGGCGCTGGCGGCGCTGGCCCTGCCGATGTGGGTCAAGCTGCCGTATTTCCTGCACCTGGTGATCCTGTCGCTGATCTGGGTGGTGCTGGCCCAGGGGCAGAACCTGATCCAGGGCTTCACGGGCTATGTGTCCATCGCGCAGGCGGGCTTCATGGGCATCGGCGCCTACAGCTCCACGCTGCTCAGCGTGAACCTGGGCTGGCCGGTCTGGCTGACCATGGCCGCGGCCCCGGTGATGACGGCCGTGCTGGCCCTGCTGGCCGGCTACCCGAGCCTGCGCGTGAAGGGGCACTACTTCGCCATCGTCACGCTGGCCTACAACATGGTGATCTTCATCGTGCTGACCACGTGGAGTTCGCTCACTGGCGGCGAGGCCGGCATTTCCAACGTGCCGCGCCCGGCGGATATCGCGCTCGGCGGCCTCGTCTGGAACCTGGGCGAGCGCAAGGGCTACTACTACCTCGTGCTGCTGGCCGCGGCGCTGGCCACGCTGCTGTGCGCGCTGATCCTGCACTCGCGGGTGGGGCGCGTGCTGGTCGCCATCCGCCAGAACGAGACCCTGATCGAGGCGGCGGGCGTGCAGGCCTGGCGCTACAAGCTGCTGGCCTTCGTGGTCAGCGCCAGCCTGGCGGGGCTGGCCGGCGCGCTGTACGCGCACTTCATCGGCTTCCTGAACCCCGACGCCTTCGGCGTGGACCACTCGCTCAACGCCATCCTGGCCGTCATCCTGGGCGGCAGCGGCACCCTGGCCGGGCCGGTGGTGGGGGCCTTCGCGGTGGTGTTCCTGCCGGAGTACCTGCGCGTGGCCGAGACCTACCGGCTGGTGATCTACGGCTTCATCCTCGTCACCGCCACGATTTTCATGCCGCGAGGCCTGGTGCCGCTGATCGGGCAGGGCCTGCGCGCACTGGGCGCGCGGCTGAAGGGCGCGGGCCGATGAGCACCCTCGCGCCGCAGGAGCAGGCCGTGCTGGACGACGCGCGCGCCTTTGCCGACGCGCACGTGCGGCCGCTGGCAGCCGCCTGGGCGCAGGGCGCCGCCGACACACGCGCCGTGCTGCCGCTGGCGGCGCAGGCTGGCCTGCTGGGCATCGAAGTGCCGGTGGCGCACGGCGGGCGCGGGCTGTCCTTCGCCTGCAAGTGGCGGGTGGCCGAGATCCTGGCAGCAGCGGATTTCGGGTTCTCGATGTCCTGGGTCAACACGCACAACGTCGCCCGGCACCTGGCCGACAGCGCCGCGCCCGAAGTGGCGCGCCGCTACGTGCCCGATCTGCTGGCCGGCCGCCGCACAGGCTGCACGGCCCTGACCGAACCCGGCGCCGGCTCCGACTTCTCGGCCATCACCATGCAGGCCCGGCCCGACGGGGCGGGCTGGGTGCTCGACGGGCGCAAGGCCTGGATCGTCAACGCCACGCACGCCGATGTGCTGGTGGTCTACGTGCAGGCCGAGCCCGGCAGCGGGGCCCGCGGTATCGCGGCCTTCGTCGTGGACGGCACGCGGGAAGGCTTCCTGCGCGACCCCGCGGCGGACACATCCGCGGCGCGCGGCATCGACACCGGCGGTTTCCGGCTGCAGGGCTACCGGGCCCGGGCCGACGAACTGCTGCACCCCGCAGGGCAGGCCTTCAAGGCGGCCCTGGGCTCCATCAACGGCGCGCGCACCTACGTGGCCGCCATGTGCTGCGGCATGGTCGCCGAGTGCCTGCGCGTGGCGGCGGACTACGGCGCCACGCGCCACAGCTTCGGCCAGCCCCTGCAGGGCCACCAGGGCTGGCGCTGGAGCCTGGCCGACGCTGCCATCGACCTGCAGGCGGCGCGACTGCTGGTGGAGGCTGCCGCCGCTCGCATCGACGCCAGGCAGGACGCGCAGACCGCGGCGGCGCAGGCCAAGGTCTTTGCCACGCGCATGGCTGGCCGGCACATCGCGGCGCTCATGCACGCCATGGGCGCCGAGGGCCTGCGCGACGCCCACCCCTTCCTGCGCCACCTGGCAGCGGCGCAGGTGGCCACGCTGGTCGACGGCTCGACAGAGATGCTGCTGGAGCGCGTGGCCAGGAGCCTGCCACGCGGCTGAAGGACACCCGAGAGACACCCAGAGACGCCTGAGACCCGCCTGATATCCGCCTGAAAGAGGCCCGAGACAGGCCCACCCCGAACCGAACCGAGCGAGACAACGATGCGCGTATTCCAGATCGAGGACGATTGGGGCATGGACCATCTGCGCCTGTCCACCCGGCCCGAGCCGCAGGCCGGCCCGGGGCAGGTGGTAGTGCAGATGAAGGCCTCTTCGCTGAACTACCGCGACCTGGTCGTTCCGAACCGGGGCTACGGCAGCCACACGGGCACGCTGCCGCTGATCCCGGTGTCGGACGGCGTTGGCGTGGTCACCGAGGTCGGCGCCGGCGTGCGCCGCGTGGCCGTCGGCGACCGCGTCTGCCCCACCTACTTCCAGCGCTGGATCAGCGGCGAGCCCGATCTCGAGCGTCTGACGCAATCCCTGGGCGGGCCCATCGACGGCACGATGACGGGCTACATGTGCCTGTCGGAGGAGGGCGTCTCCAAGGTGCCCGCGCACCTCAGCGACATCGAGGCGGCCACGCTGCCTTGCGCCGCGCTCACGGCCTGGAGCGCGCTGGTCACCAACGGGCACGTGCAGCCGGGCGACCGGGTGCTCGTGCAGGGTTGCGGCGGCGTGGCGCTCTTCGCGGTGGCGTTCGCGAAGATGCTGGGCGCGCACGTGACGGTGATCTCCTCCGCTGACGAGCGCATCGAGCGCGCCCGCGCGCTCGGCGCCGACGCCGCCATCAACTACCGCAGCACACCCGAGTGGGCCAAGGCCTCGCGCGAGATCACCGGCGGGCGCGGCTACGACCTGATCCTGGAACTGGGCGGCGAGAAGACGCTGCCGCAGTCGCTGCGCTGCATCCGCCCGGGCGGCACGGTGGCCATGATCGGCATCCTGTCCGGCAGCGCGATGGCCACCTCGCTGGGACTCATCATCACGCGCCAGGTGCGGCTGCAAGGCGTGACCGTGGGCCACCGCGACGGTTTCGAGGCCATGCTGCGCGCGATCGAGCAGCACCGCATCCGTCCCGTGGTCGACCGCGTGTTCGCATTCGAGGAACTGAAGGAGGCCATGGCCTACCTGCAGAGCGGCGCGCAGTTCGGCAAGGTGTGCCTGGCGCATTGAGGTCGGCCGCCACCCGCGGCCGCGGAGCCCCCGCGTGAGCAATCTCTTTCCCATCGATGCCCGGCCGGGCGACGAACAGCGCCTCGCGTTCCAGATCTGCGAGACGGGTGAATCCGTCAGCTTCGACCAGCTGGAGCGGCGCGCCAACCAGGTGGCCCAGACGCTGCGCGCCTGCGGCGTGGCGCGCGGCGAGCACATCGCCCTGCTGATGAAGAACCACCGCCGGCTGCTGGAGGCCTGCTTCGGCGCCGACCGCGCCGGCGTCTACTACACGACCATCAGCACCCGGCTGCTGGCCGAGGAGCTGGCCTACATCGTGCGCGACTGCGGCGCGAAGGTGCTGGTGGTGTCGGCCGGCCTCGACGATCTCGCCCGTCAGCTGAGGCCGCTGCTGCCCCAGGGCCTGCGCTGCTTCATGTCGGGCGTGCCGGCCCCGGGTTTCGAGGGCTGGGACACTGCCGTCGACAACGCGCCAGAGACGCCTATCGCCGACCCTGCCCAGGGCCTGGACATGCTGTATTCGTCCGGCACCACCGGGCGCCCCAAGGGCGTGAAGTGGCCCATGCCCGGGACCGCCGCAGGCACGCCCACGATGCTTGTGAAGCTGCTGGCCCCGCTGTTCGGCTACGGCCGCGAGAGCCGCTACCTGTCGCCGGCGCCGCTTTACCACGCGGCCCCGCTGCGCCACAGCATGACCGTGATCAAGCTCGGCGGCAGCGTGTTCGTGATGGAGCAGTTCGACGCCGAGCGGGCGCTGCAGTGGACCGAGCAGCACCGCATCACGCACAGCCAGTGGGTGCCCACGATGTTCGTGCGCATGCTCAAGCTGCCAGAGGCCGTGCGCCAGCGCCATGACCTGTCGTCGATGCAGGTGGCCGTGCATGCCGCCGCGCCGTGCCCGGTCGAGGTCAAACGCAGCATGCTGGCGTGGTGGGGCCCCATCGTCCACGAGTATTACGCGGGCACCGAGAACAACGGCTTCTGCTCGATCACGCCGCAGGAATGGCTCTCGCATCCTGGCTCGGTGGGGCGCGCGTCGCAGGGCGTGCTGCACATCTGCGACGAGAGCGGGCACGAAGTGCCGGTGGGCGAGACCGGCCTCGTGTACTTCTCGGACGGCCCCGTCTTCGAGTACCACCACGACCCCGCGCGCACCGCGCAGACGCGCAATGAGCGCGGCTGGTCCACCCTCGGCGACATCGGCCGAGTCGATGACGAGGGCTACCTCTACCTCGTCGACCGCCGCGCCTTCATGGTCATCTCTGGCGGCGTCAACATCTACCCGCAGGAAGCCGAAGCGGTGCTCATCGGCCATCCGAAGGTGGCGGACGTGGCCGTGATCGGCGTGCCCAGCGAAGACCTTGGCGAGGAAGTGAAGGCCGTCGTGCAGCTGCTGGACCCCGCCGACGCCGGCCCGGCCATGGCCGCCGAACTCATCGCCTGGTGCCGCCAGCATCTGTCGGCCTACAAGTGCCCGCGCAGCGTGGACTTCGACCCTGAGCTCCCCCGCCACCCCACGGGCAAGCTGTACAAGCAGCAGGTGCGCAAGAGGTACTGGCCTGCCCAGGGTGGCTGAAGCGCCGCGGCGCTGAGCGGCGGGCCGCGAGGCTGGCCTGGTTGCCCGGTCCAGCTACCCGGGACCGCTCACTGCCGGCGATGCGCAGCCGCCTCGGGCGGCTGCGCGGCGACGCCCTGGAGCGGACACCAGCGCAGCAGGCACTCCCGCATCGCCGGAATGTCGCAGGGCTTCTCGAGCAGGTCGTCGATGCCGCAAGCCGCCAGTTGCATCCGGCTGCCGCTGACGGACGTGTAGGCCACGACCGGAACCCGCGCCCGCAGCGTCTCCATCTCGAAGCTGCGGATCTGCCGCGAAGCGCCAAGCCCGTCGAGCACCGGCATCTGCAGGTCCATCAGGATGAGGTCGAGCCGGGTCACCGCCGAAATCGCGACCGCCTCGGCACCGTCGGCGGCCATCAGCGCCTGGATCCCGAAGTAGCCGAGCATCTCGGACGCGACCATCAGGTTGAGCGGGTTGTCATCGGCCACCAGGACGCGCAGGCATGCAGGCCACTGGTCGGACACTTCGGGGGCTTGCTCGGCATGCGGGCCGATGGCTGGGATGGCTGGCGTGCTGAACAGACGCCTGAGGTGACGCATCAGGGGCGAGCCTGGCTGGCGGCTTTCAGGTGGCCTCTTGCCGAGACTTTCCATGGTGCGATCCCCGTCATGCGAATTGAGACTGGATGCTCGTGCCCTACCGGGGTTCCATCTGTGCGGCAGGCGACCGAGACGTGCCGCCGGGCTGGCGCGCAGACTACAGTGCGGGCTGGACGACAAGCTCACAGCCACATGCACACACGTCTCAAGCGCGCGGAAGTCGCCGTTGATTCCACCTGGAACCTGAGCGATCTCTTCGGCGATGAAGTCGCCTGGGAGGCCGAATACCAGGCCGTCGACGAAGCCCGCCTCGCGCTGGCCGCTTACGAGGGGCACCTGAGCGGCGGCGCGGCGACGCTGCTGGCCTGCCTGGATGCCATGGAGTCCGTGGAGGCGCGCGCGATGCGCGTGTCCACCTTTGCGCACCTGCGAAACGCGCAGGACGGCACCAACCCGCAGTACCAGGCGGCGATGGCCCGCGTGTCGGCGCTGCATGCGCGCGTCGGCGCCAGCACGGCCTTCATCGATTCCGAGATCCTGGCGTTCCCCGACGGCCTGCTGGAGCGGTTCATGGCCGCCGAGCCCGGGCTGGCGGGCTTCGCCGTCCTGCTGAACGACCTGCTGGAACTGCGCCCGCACCGCCTGGGCGCCGACACCGAGCGCGTGCTGGCCGCTCTGGGTGAAGTGCTGCACTCGCCCTACATGGTCTACAGCCGGTCGAAGGCCGGCGACATGCAGTTCGCGCCGTTCACCGACGCTGCCGGCACGGTGTACGCGAATTCGGTCAACGGCTTCGAGTCCAACTTCGAGACCCACGGCGACACCAGCGTGCGCCGAGGCGCCTGGGCCTCGTTCAGCGCCGGGCTGAAGGCCTACAACCAGACCTATTCCGCCACATTCGCGACCGAGGTCAACAAGAACGTGGCGCTGGCGCGGCTGCGCAACTACCGCAGCACCGAGGAATTCCTGCTGCAGCCGCACAAGATCCCGCATTCGGTCTACAGCAACATCCTCGACATCATCCAGGCCGAACTGGCGCCTCACATGCAGCGCTACGCGCGTCTGCGCCGGCGTGTGCTGGGCCTGGACAAGCTGCTCTACTGCGACATCAAGGCGCCGCTGGACCCGGAGTTCAATCCCCACGTGTCCTACGAGGAAGGCTGCAAGCTGATCCTGGAATCGCTGGCGCCGATGGGTGCGGACTACTGCGACTTCGCACGCAAGACCATGACGCAGCGCTGGGTCGACCGGGCCGACAACATCGGCAAATCGTCCGGTGCGTTCTGCGCCTCGCCCCACGGCGTGCACCCGTACATCCTGATCACGTGGTCGGACACCATGCGCAACGTCTTCACGCTGGCGCATGAACTGGGCCACGGCGGGCACTTCGGTCTCGCGATGCGCCACCAGCGCTACGTGAACACCCGCCCGGCGATGCCCTTCGTCGAAGCGCCGTCGATCATGAACGAGATGCTGCTGGCGCAGCACATCCTGGGCCGCAGCCAGGAGACCCGCATGCGGCGCTCGGTCATCATGCAGGTGCTCGGCACCTACCACCACAACTTCGTGACCCACCTGCTGGAAGCCGAGCTGCAGCGCCAGGTGTATGCGCTGGCCGAAGGCGGCGGCTCCGTCACTGCAGCCGCGCTGAACGACTGCAAGGGCCGCATCCTGGCAAAGTTCTGGGGCGACACCGTGGAGATCGACGACGGCGCCCGCATGACCTGGATGCGCCAGCCGCATTACTACATGGGCCTGTACCCGTACACCTACTCGGTCGGCCTCGTGGCCTCGACCGCGATGTCGCTGCTCGTGCAGAAGGAAGGCCAGCCCGCCGTGCAGCGCTGGATCGAGGTGCTGAAGGCCGGCGGCACGCGCACGCCGCTGGAGCTGATGCAGATGGCGGGCATCGACATCAACTCGCCGCAGCCGATCCACGACGCGGTGGCTTATGTGGGGCGGTTGGTGGACGAGTTGGAGGCTTCGTTCGACTGAGGGTGCCGACGACCGACCCGTGCCGATCCCGGCTTGGCCCCGTCGGCCGGACCGGGATCACGCACGGTTGTCGCAGCGACCGCAGTCATGCGCTACGACCGCGTCGGGCGGCGGACCCGATGGCGGCCACGCCGAGCGACGAGACACAGGCGAACCGATTGGCTGCGAACGGGCCGTTGTTCGGCGGGCTGTTGCCGTCGATCACGCCGACTCCGAAGCCCAGGCCCAGGCCCAGTGCCCGCAGCCTCGCGGCATCAGATCACCCCAAACGGCATTCCAAGTCGCGTTATGCCATTCCCTGGGGGCCGTGCCCCGGCTGCCGGACCTCCAGCGTCCGTCATCGGGCTGGCGATGAAATCCTGATCTCGTCGTTCCCGATGCGGACGTCCAACCCGAAGCCGGCGTGCAGCAGGCGCGCGAAGCCCTCGACATTCGCGGCGTCGAAGGCCCCGCCGACCTGGATGCGGGCAGCCGTCTCGTCGACGAGGAGTTGCCTTGCGCTGTAGCGGTTGAACTCGCGTGCGACGTCGGCCAGGCTGGCCTGATCGAATACCAGTTTGCCTTCCAGCCAGGCCAGCTCGTCGAGCAGCTGGTGGGGTGACCTCCGGCTGACGACGACATGCCGGTCATTGGCCAGAGCGACATCGCCGCGGGTCAGCAGGGTGGGTCGAGTGCCGCGGTCTCCAAGCAACTGCACCCGACCCTCCAGGACCGAAACCCGCACGCCGTGCGGCTCGCGCCGCACGGAGAAGGTCGTCCCCAGTACCCTGACCCTCTGCGAGCCGACGACGACCTCGAATGGCCGCCCCGGGTCGGGGCTGATTTCGAAGTGGGCTTCGCCTTCGTCCAGCCAGACCGAGCGCCGCGTGGGCGAGATGGCGGTGCTCAGCCGCGTGGCAGTATTCAACGTCACCCGTGAGCCGTCGGGCAGGGCCAGTTGCGTCCGGCTGCCGCGCTCGGTGACGTGAACCTCTGCGGCGGGGCCGGAATCTGCAGGCGTGGACGCTTCCCGCACCCACAGGCCTGCGCCGACGAACAGCATCAGCAGCATCGGAACGGCGGCGCGGCCGAGCCAGGAAGGACGGACCTGCGACACCCAACCGCGCAGCCGGTGGGGCTGCACGGGCGGTCCGGTCACGGGACGCAGGGCCTGCATCCGGTCGGCGCGCCGCCATGCGGCCTCGAGGCGCAGGTAAGCCACGCGGTGCGCGGTCGCGGCATCGAGCCACGCCTCGAGCGCGGATTCGCGCTGCGTGTCCCATGAGTCGTCCTGCAGGCGACGGTCCCGCTCGGCGATCCAGTCGGCGGCCCGGATCTCGATATCCTGCCAGTCGCTCACGTGCCCCCCTCCCGGTTTCGCTGTGCCGGTGACCGGCCCCGGCGCGCCGCGTCGCCCTCGGCCACCGGGTTGCCGCCCGTGAGCAGTGCCTGGGCCAGCGACCGGATGCCCTTGGCCACCTGCTTCTGCACGGTGTCCTCGGCGATCCCCAACTGCGATGCCACCTCGCGCTGCGACAGCCCCTCGATCTTTCGCAGCTCCACCACCTCGCGGCAGCGGCGGGGCAGCAGGTCGAGCGCCACCTGCAGCAGCCGCAGTTCGCTGCGACCGCTGATATGCCGTTCGGGGCTCAGTTCGTCGATCGTGAAGCTCATGGTCTCGATGTCGGCAAAGGTCTCGATGGAAACGACCTGGGCGCGCCGGACACGGTCGATCAGCAGGTTGCGCGCGGTGGACAGCACGAACGCCTGGGCCGAACTGGGCCGGGTGACGGCACAGCTGTCGTACACGCGGACGTAGACCTCCTGCCGCAGGTCCGGGACCTCGTCGGCGTCCCGCCAGTTGCGGCGCAGGTAGCGCTCCAGCATGCCTTCCAGCGGCAGCACCTCTTCGAGGAACCACGCGTCGAGCTCATCTCGGCTCAAACCGTCTCCTGTGTCCGTTCCATATTAGACGAACGAGTCGGGCGGATACGGTACGCGCCGGCGACCAGCCTGCGGCGGATCCGCACAAACCCTGATCCATGCCGGAATCCCGCGCCTGCTTCGTCTACTGCATTGAGGGACGTCAACACATCGGGAGGTCGGTGACCATGAATGCCAGAAATCTCATCAAGCGCATCACCCGCCAGGGTACGTACGGCCTGTGCGCCTTCGTGCTGTGCGCGGGCGCCTGGGCGCAGCCCCGCAGCTTCGACATTCCCGCTGGGGACATGAAGGCCGCGCTGGACGCCTACGCGGCGCAGTCCGGTGTGCAGCTGGTCTACAAGGTCGACGACGTCCGCGGACTCGTCACCTCGGGCCTGAAGCGCTCCATGCCCGCTGAGGAGGCGCTGCAGGCGCTGATCCTGGGCAGTTCGCTGTCGGTGCGGCGCGATGCGTCGGGTGCCGTGGTGATCTTCGCCGCGTCACGGCGGCCGCGCAGCGAGGAGGTGACGAACCCGTCGAGCGTTGTCGTGGTGACGGCCAACCGCCGCCGCGAGCCGGCCCAGGAGGTCCCGATGCAGGTCGGCGTGCTGTCGCCCGAGAGCCTCAGCCGTGCCGGCGCCCGGTCGCTGAAAGACTACATCTCGCGTGAGCCTGGCGTCGATCTCAACAGCTGGGGCGGTGCCGGCATCGGATCCATCTCGATCCGCGGGATCACGACCGGAAACGACACCTCCGCGACCGTCGGGGTGTACGTGGACGACGTGGCCATGGGTTCGAGCGTCCCCTTCCTGAACGGAGCGATCCGCGCGCTGGATCTCGGGCTGCTCGACCTGCGCCAGATCGAACTGCTGAGGGGGCCGCAGGGCACCTTGTACGGCGCGAGCGCGATGGGCGGTGTGCTCAAGTACGTGACCAACGATCCGGACACCTACGAGTTCTCGGGCAAGGTCCAGCTCGGTGCCTCGTCCACGCGCCAGGGCGGCGCCGGCTCCACGGTGGCCGGGGTCGTCAACGTGCCGCTCAGCCAGGATGTGGCCGGTCTGCGCGTTTCGGTGTTCAAGGATCGGACCGGCGGGTTGATCGACACGCTGGGCGGCGTCCAGGCGCGCGATATCGATTCCGGGCACACCAGCGGCCAGCGGGCCTCGCTGCTGCTGACCCCGAACAACAAGCTGCGCGTGCGGCTGACTGCCACCGCTCAGGACATCCAGCGCGAAGGCGTCGACTATGTCGACCACGTCGCCGGGACGGGCCAGCTCACGGAGGGCGACCTGCAGCGCCGCCTGCAGGTCCGCGAGCCCTATGAGTCCAAGGTCGGGATTCTCTCCGCCGAAATCGAGGCCGACCTCGGCTGGGCCCGCCTGAACTCGGTCACGTCCAGCCAGCGTGTGCGCTCGAGCGTCAAGAACGACTTCAGCTCGGCCTACGTGCCCCTGCTGGCGATGTTCGGCATCGCCGTCGAGAGCGCCGCGGCGGATGTCCGCATCGACGGCCGCAAGAAGACCCAGGAGCTGCGTCTGACCTCGCTCGGCGGGCAGCAGTTCGACTGGCTGCTGGGCTACTACTACAACGAAGAGCAGGGCACCAACGTGCAGGGCGTGCCCACGACAGTAGCGGGCGGTGCACCTGGGCCGAACCTGGCCACGGTGAGCCTGTCCAGCCGGTACCTGGAGCAGGCGGCCTTCGGCAACGCGACCTGGAAGTTCTCCGAGCGGCTCTCGGTGACGGGTGGTCTGCGCGTGGCAGTCAACCGCCAGCGCACCAGCGTGGACACCGATGGCCCGCTCGTCGGCGGCAAGCAGACCCTGGCCGACGACTCCACGGACACCACCACCACCTACCTGTTGACGGGACGCTACGTCCTGGCCCCAGGCCAGAGCGTTTACCTGCGTTCGGCTTCGGCCTACCGGCCGGGCGGCCCGAACCCGGTGCTGCGCGACCCGGTGACCGGTCTGCCGGTGGCTCCCAACACCTACGCGCCCGACACCCTCGTGAGCAACGAGGCAGGCTACCGGGCCGAACTGCTCGCCAAGACACTCACGATCTCGGCGGCCCTGTTCGATATCCGGTGGAAGAACATCCAGCAGTACACGCCGGTCAACGGGGTCAACGTGATCGTCAGCGCGGGCCGCGCCCACCTCCAGGGCCTGGAGCTCTCGTCCGTCTGGCGCCCGGCGCGCAACTGGACCTGGACCCTGGGCGGTGCGTTGACTGATGCGCGCCTGAGTGCGGACGCCGTGGGCCTGGATGCGTTGGCCGGTGCCCGTCTGCCCAACAGTGCCAGGTTCTCCGCCTCGCTCGATGCGCAGCATGACCTCAGCCTCTGGGGGCAGCCGGCTTACCTCGGGTCGACGCTGCGTCATGTTGGCGAGCGCAATTCGGGGTTCGTCGACAGCGCCAAGGTGCCGAATCACGTTCTTCCCGCGTACTCGCTGCTGGACCTGCGCGCCGGCCTCAGCCTGTCAAAGGTGAGCGTGGAGCTGTACCTGCGCAACCTGCTGGACGAGCGCGCCCAGCTCTCGGCCAGCGCCTCGGTCAGCGCATTGGGCGGCCCGGTCTGGGTCTCGAATGCGCAGCCGCGCACCTTCGGAGCCACGGTGACCGTGCCTTTCTGAGAAGGCTGACCCCATGAGGCTGCAACGGGAGACGCAGATGGTGCCCCGGGGTCGTGGCCTGCGAGCGGGTCTGGCGGCAGCCTTTGGGCTGGGCGTACTGATCACCGCCGCCGTTTTGGCCGCCATGGACCGTCAGATCCTGGTGCTGCTGGCCGAGCCGATGCGGCAGTCGCTTGGCCTGAGCGACACCCAGGTGGGGATGCTGCAAGGACTGGGCGTTACTTTGTTCGCCGGCCTCGCGGCGGTTCCTGTCGGCTGGCTCGCCGACCGGTTCGGCCGCCGCCGTGTGCTGGCGCTCTGCGTCCTGGTGTGGACGGCGGCCACCGCAGCCTGCGGCCTGGCCCAGGACTTCGGCTCGCTCTTCCTGGCTGCAGTGGCGCTGGGCATCGGCGCAGCCGGCCTGACGCCCATCGTCTACGGTTTGATCCCGGACATCGTGTCCGACCGTCGCCGGGCCCTCGCCAACGGCATCTACACGCTGGCCGCGATCCTGGGCGCCGGGCTGGGCATCGCGCTCAGCGGCGCGCTGGTGGAGGGTCTCGGAACCCTGCGCGCGCTGATGCCGCCGGCCGCCAGTCAGCTGGAGTCCTGGCGCCTGGCCTTTCTCTGCGTCGCTCTGCCGGGACCGCTGGTGGCCCTGCTGATCCTGCTGATCCGCGTGCGCCGGGTACAACCCGCCGGCCCGACCGGGGTTGCGCAGGGTCCGGGTCCGCGCGCCTGGCCTTACCTGAGCCGGCACCGCCGCACCGTCCTGGGCATGTTCGGAGGTGCAGGCTTGGCAGGCCTGGGGCTGGCGGCGGTGTCCAACTGGTTGCCCGTGGTTGCCGCACGCAGTTTCGGTGCCACCCCGGCAGAAGTCGGGCAGGGCATCGGGCTGGCCTACCTGGCTGGCACGGCGGTCGGCGCCGGCGGCGCGTTCTGGGCCGTCCGGCGTCTGGCGGTGCGCCATGGCCCGGCCACGCCGGTGCGCATCACAAGCTGGGGGCTGTTCCTCGCCGCTGGCGTCTCCCTGTGCATGCCGGCCGCGTCGCAGCCAGCACACCTGTACATCTTTTTCGCCCTGCAAGTGGCCTCGCTCATCGCCGCCAGCGTGCTGGCACCCACGATGCTGCAGGACATGACGCCGTCCGTGATCCGTTCCCGCCTCATCGCCGTCGGCGGCCTGGTGTCGGTTTCGATGGCGTCGATCAGCCCGCCGCTCGTCGGGCTGATGTCCGATTTCCGGGCCTCGACGCCGGCCAGCCTGCTCTGGTCGGTGTCCCTGGTCAGCGCGTTCGCGATGGCCGCCGGTGCCGCCCTGATGCGAACGGCCGAGTCCCCCTTCGTACTGACCGTCCGAAGTGTGGCCGCCGATGCGGCGGCTTTGACGCCGGGTACCCGGGTGTAGCCAGGCCATCCCTTGAACCCAGCATGCAACCGGAGCACCCTGTGACCGACCCCAGCCAGGCGGCCGCCGCCGGGCGCCTTGCCCCCGGCGCCTTCGAAGCCCTGTTCGAGTCCGTCAACCGCAGCGACGCGCCCGGCCTGGTGGTCGGCGTCTCGCACCGCGGCCGCGTCCTGTTCAGGCGCGGGTACGGCATGGCTTGCGTGGCGCTCGGTGTGTCCAACACCCCGGCCACGCGCATGCGCATCGGCTCCACCACCAAGCACTTCACCTGCCTGGCGGCCCTGCTGCTGGCCGAAGACGGCCTGCTCGACATCGATGCACCCGTCCGCGACCACCTGCCCGAATTGCCCGATCTCGGCGCGGACCCCACGCTGCGCCAACTGATGACGCACACCAGCGGCGTGCGCTGCTACCTGGACCTCCACCTGCTGGCCGGCGGCCTGGCGGTGCGCCCGGTCGGCGACGTCCTGCGCAACCAGCTGAGGCAGTCCTCGCTCAACTTCGCGCCCGGCGAGGACATCCTCTACTGCAACGGGGGCTACCAGCTCCTGTCCGAGGTCATTGCCCGCACGGCCGGGATGGCCTTCGAGCGCGTGCTGCGGGAGCGCATCTTCGAGCCCATGGGGATGCACGACACGGAGTCTCTGCCCGACGACCTGACCCTGCACCGCGGCCTCGCGACGCTGCATCTGCCCCGGCCGGGGGGCGGCTACGAGCGCGGCATCTTCCCCACGCGCGAAACCCGCGGCGAGGGCGCGATGGTGTCGACGGTGGACGACATGCTGAAGTGGCTCGCCCACCTGCGCCGACCCACGGTCGTGGGCAGTGCATCGACCTGGCGGCAGATGCTGCAGACCACGCGGCTGCGCAACGGCCTGCCCATTCCCTATGCCCTGGGCCTGATGCGGCACGATCATCGCGGTGTCGAGGTCGTTCACCACGCGGGCGGCGTCATCGGCGGCTGCTCCCAGATGCTGACGGTGCCAGCGCACGAACTGGACATCGTCATGATGCTCAACGGCGCCCCGCTGAACCCGATGGATCTCGCCTACCGCATCATCGAACGGGTGCTGGGCCCCGAGGTCCTGGGCCCCGAAGGCCGCAAGGTGCCCGCCGAGCGCTTCAGGCCGCTGGTGGGCGCGCGCTACCGCGACCGGGCATCCCGGATGGTGATCGAGTTCTCCGACCAGGCCGGGCAACTGGCCCTGACGGCGTGCAACCTGATGCCGGTGCCGCTGCACGACACCGGCGAGTCGATCCGGCTCGGCTTCGAGGACATGGCCGCGATGCCCATCGAATGCGCCACCACGGACCTGCCTGCGGCCGGTGATGCGGCGCCCGAGAGCTTGGCCGTCAAGCTCGGCGGCAACCTGCGGCTGCTGGACAAGCTGCCGGAACCGCCGCCGCCGAACCGCATCGCCGGGGTGGCCCTGGCGGGTCGCTACCGTTCGGCTGATCTCGCCGTCGACGCCGAGGTCACTCTGGACGGCGAGACCCTGACCATGCGCGTCCAGGGCGATGCCCCGGCAGTCCGGTACCAGCTGCAGGCCTTGGACGCGGATGTCTTCGCCTGGGAGATGCTCGATCTGCCCGGTCCGCCGATGAAGGGCTTGCTGGACGTGCATCGAGAAGGTGGTGCAGTCCGGGGCTTCCATCTCCAGACCTCGCGCACGCGCCAGCTCTGGTTCGCGCGCCTGGGCGGCGCGGGCCGCGACAACGGTTGACCCCATGCGCATCTTCATCGGCGAGTTCGCCTGCGAGACCAACACCTTTGCCGCGGCGCCCACCGGCTGGGCCGGGTTCGAGCAGCACGGCCTGTACCGGGGCGACGCCAGCGCGAAGGCGCCTCTGGGAACCGGCGCCTATCTGCGCTTCATGCGCCAGACGATGGAGGCCGACGGGCACGAAGTCGTGGAGGGTCTGTGTGCCTTCGCCGAGCCGGGCGGGCCCATCGTCCGGACCGTCTACGAAACGCTGCGTGACCAACTGCTGGAGGACCTGCGCAAAGCCCTTCCCGTGGCGGCGGTGCAGTTGCTGCTGCATGGCGCGATGGTGGCCGAGGGGCATGAGGACTGCGAGGGAGAGTTGCTGCAGGCGGTGCGCGTGATCGTCGGCCCCGGCATCCCGGTGGGTGTCGTGCTCGACCTGCACTGCCACTTCACGCCTGCGATGCAGGCGGCGGCCGATGTCTGCATCGCGTTCAAGTCCTACCCCCACACCGACATCGACGACTGCTCGCGCGAGGTCTACGGCCTCCTGGTCGACACTGCGGCCGCCCGTGTGCGCCCGGTCACGGCGGCGCGCGACTGCGCCATGGTGGGCCTGTGGCACACCACCCGCGAGCCGATGCAGGGCTTTGTGCGGCGCATGAAGTCCCTGGAGGGCGTCGATGGCGTGCTCTCGGTCTCGCTGGGCCACGGCTTCCCTTGGGGCGACGTGGCCGAGGCGGGGGCCAGGGTCTGGGTCCTGACCGATAACGACCCCGGGCGGGCCCAGGCCCTGGCCGACCAACTGGCCGCGGAGTTCTGGGCGCTTCGCGAGCGCATCGGAGCCCCGGTCGTCGATGTCGACGCGGCCCTGGATGCGTTGACAGCGTTCCCGCAGGGGCCGGTGGTCTGGGCCGACGTGGCCGACAACCCCGGGGCCGGCGCCTCGGGCGACAGCACCTTCATCCTGCGCCGCCTCGTCGACCGGCCCGTGGGCCCGACGATCGTCGGCGCCTTCTGGGACCTGGGTGCGGTGCGCATCTGCGCCGACGCCGGGGTGGGCGCCCGGATCGACCTGCGCGTGGGCGGCAAGTGTGGGCCGCAGTCTGGCGACCCCGTGGACCTGCGCGTGACCGTGCGCTCCGTTGTCGATGACCATTCCCAGGTCATGCTCGGCGCGCGCTGCAGCCTGGGGCGCAGCGTCTGGGTGGAGGCCGCCCACGGACTGCACCTCGTCCTGGTCTCCGTGCGCAGCCAGGTCTGCGGCACCGACGCCTACACCGGCCTGGGCCTGACGCTGGACGACAAGCGGCTGATCGTGGTGAAGTCCATGCAGCACTTCCACACCGCCTTCGCGCCGCTGGCCCGGGCCATCGCCTATGTCTCGACCGCGGGCGCCGTGAACCCGGATTTCGCGGCCATTCCCTATCGCGTCAGGAACCTGGACTACTGGCCGCGCCAGGCGCACCCCCGTGCCGCCTCGGCCTGGGTCAAACCCCCCGAGGCGGCGCGATGACGATGACCTGCGCCTGGACCCCCGAGCGCTGGCCGCTGGTCGAGCCGCTTGAGATCTCGCGGGGCGTGCTCACGCACCTCGACACGCTGCTGGTGGAACTCTCCGACGGCGCGGGGAGCGTTGGGCGCGGCGAGGCGGCAGGCGTGTCGTACGTCGGCGAGACAACGGTCTCGATGGGCGCTCAGATCGACGCCCTCCGGCCCCGGCTGCGCGCGGACCTGAGCTTCGCCGACCTGTCGCGTTGGCTGCCCCCTGGGGGCGCTCGCAACGCGCTGGACTGCGCGCTGTGGGACCTGCGCGCCCGGCAGTCGGGACTCCGCGCCTGGCAGTGGGCCGGCCTGGGCAGGGTGGATCCGGTCACCACCGCCTTCACCATCGGCCTCGGGTCCGAAGCCGACGTGCGGCGCTGGATCCGGGCGGCTCGCCACCTGCCGCTGCTCAAGCTCAAGGCCGACGCGTGCCGTCACCTGGACACAGTGAGGATGGTGCGCGAGGAGCACCCGACGGCGCGCCTGGTGATCGACGCCAACCAGTCCTGGACCCGCGAACTGCTGATGGAACTGATACCGCCTCTGCACGCCGCAGGGGTCGAGCTGATCGAGCAGCCCCTGCCGCTCGGCCAGGACATGTTGCTCGACGGCCTGCGCTCGCCGATCCCGCTGGCGGCGGACGAATCATGCACCGACGCCGCCTCGCTGCCTGGTCTGGCCGGCCGCTACCAGATGGTCAACATCAAGCTCGACAAGTGCGGCGGCCTGACCGAGGCGCTGGCCATGTGCCGCCGGGCGCGCGAACTGGGGCTGGC
Source organism: uncultured beta proteobacterium (assembly GCA_903938815.1). Lineage (GTDB taxonomy): Bacteria > Pseudomonadota > Gammaproteobacteria > Burkholderiales > Burkholderiaceae_C > Rubrivivax. The sequence goes on along the minus strand of CAJAES010000026.1, from coordinate 46,292 downwards.
CACGATGGTCGGCAGCATGGGCGGCACCTCGCTGGCGATGGCGCCCGCCGTCCTGGTGGCCCAGCACTGCCTGCTCGCGGACCTGGACTCGCCGCTGCTGCTGGCGCGCGACCGCCCGCAGGCCATGGTGTACGACGGTGCGCGGGTGCCGTTGCCATCGGTGGGCCTCTGGGGCTGACGGTCGGTCGGATCGCGATGAAGGCTCCGCCTGGACAGACTCGCAACCCGGAGCCCACGCCTGATGTTCCTGAATCGCACACCACCGAGGCGGCAACCCTTGGCCTGCGCGACCTGTAGAACGCCGCCCAGATAGCAACGTCGAGAGGGACTGCACGGGCCGCCGGATCCTGTCGCAGGCTGCTCTCTGATTGGCGCCCCCGGCAGGAATCGAACCTGCATCTGAGACTTAGGAGGTCCCCGTTCTATCCATTGAACTACGGCGGCACGGCAGCGCAGGATTGTGTCACGGCACCCGCCAGACCCAGATCACGTCGAGCGAGTTCTCGGCGCCGGATTGCGCCCGCAGCGTGAAGCGCTGGGCCACGCGGTAGATGAGCTGCCAGGTGCCCACGGTCGAGTTGACGCCGCGTTCGTAGCCCACGTACCAGCGGCGGCTGAGCTGCTTGCCCAGGGTGACGATGGTCTCGCTGACCTCGCCGTCGGATTGCCGCACCGAGACCTCGTCCAGGCCCAGGCTGCGGATCAGCGCATCGGTGGGCGCCTCGCCTTCGCCGGCCAGCAGCGCCACGGCCGCGCGCTGCAGCAGCGCGGTGTCGGTGCGGCCCAGGCCGGCCGGGTCGCGGCCCAGCACCAGCCAGGACAACTTGTCGGTGTCGCTCAGCTCCGGGTTGGAATGCAGCCGGATGCGCGGTGACTGCGCCGTGCCGGTGACGGCCACGCCGACCTCGATGTCGAGGTTGGGGCGCAGCGCCAGGACGTCGAGCCGCGGGTTTTCGACCGCGCCCGAGAAGGCGATGAGGCCGCGCTCGATCTCCAGCTTCTGGCCGTAGGCGGCGTAGGTGCCGCGCTCGGCGTTGACGGTGCCGTTGACGGCCAGCCGGCCGCCCGGCGCGCTCACGCGCAGCTTGCCCGTCAGCAGCGTGTCCAGGCCTCGGCCTCGCACCTGCAGCTTGCGGCCCAGGTCGATGTCGAGCGCCACGTCGAAGGCGCGCTGCTGGCGCGCAGCTTTTGCCTCCGAATCGTCGGGTTCGGGTTCGTCGCTGCGGCGCACGGTGACGTCGTCGTCCAGCGCGGGCGCGCCGCCGCGGCTGGCGTCGAACAGGCCTTCGTCGACCGTGAACCCGCCCTTGAGCGTGAGAGCCAGGGGCTTGAGCGTCAGGTCGGCGCGGCCGCTGGCGACCAGCCGGCGGTCGATGCGGCCCAGCACCTGGAAACGCTCGGCCTGCAGCGCCAGCTGCGCCTCGGGCGCCGCGCCCAGGTCGGCGCCGCCGGTGAGCGTGAGGGTGCCGTCGCCAGCCTTGAAACGGAAGCGTTCGATGTTGGCGCGGCTGCCTTCCAGCCGCACCAGCACGTTGCCGTCGGTGACCTGCACGCCCTGCAGCAGGTTGCGCACGCCCAGCCCGCTGCCGGACAGGGCGCCGGTCACTTCGGGGTTGGCGAACTTGCCGCTGAAGCGCGCGGTCGTCTCGAGCATGCCCTCCAGGCGCCAGCCCGCCGGCACCCACGCGCCCCAGACGCCGAGGTTGGCCACGCGAGCCCGCACGCTGCCGTCCACCGGCGCCGTCGGCTCGGGCCAGCGGCTTGCGGGCGCGGTCGTGACGCGCAGCACGCCGCCCAGCTCGCCCAGCGTGCGGCCCGCCAGCGCCTGCGTGAAATACCATGTTCCGTCGTGCGCGTTGAGCGCCACGCGCAGGTCGGTCAGGCCCAGCGGCAGCGGCGCGTTCGCGCCTTCGCGGACCTGCAGGTCGCCGCCCAGGCGCTCGAAGACGAGGTCGGCGTCGAATCGCTCGCCGGCGCGGATGTCGATGCTGGCGCCCATGCGCAGCTCGCCTTCCCAGCCGAAGGCGGGCTGCCAGCGCGCAAGCAGCGGGGCCACGCGAAAGCTCTCCAGCTTGGCGCGCAATTGCAGCGTGCCGGCGTCGTAGCGCACTTCTTCCCAGGTCATGGCCAGTTCGCCCGCAAGCTGCAGGCGACCGGCGTCGGCGCGCAGCCGCTGCAGCCGGCCGTCGGCGTCCAGCGCCAGTTCGGCGCGCACGGGGCCGGCGTTCAGCCAGTCGCGCGGGGCGGGCTCGGTCAACGGCAGGCGGCCGTCCCAGCCGCCCGCGCTCAGGCGCTCCAGTTGCCCTGCCCAGCGAATCGCGCCCGTGGCGTCGCGTTGCAGGCTGCCGTCGCCTTGCAGCGCCACGCGCGTGCCCTTCTGCGTCTTCAGGGCCAGTGTCTGTACCAGCGCCGTGGGCGGCACCACGGGCAGGGCCGCCTGCGCGCGAAGGCGGTGGGCCTTCATCGAGCCCTCCAGCGTGGCGTCGAGCGCCGGCACGCGCTGGGTGCCGTAGGCGAAGTCGGTGACGGCCAGCCGCGCGCTGAGGGGCTGTTCGGGCTGATCGGTGAACTGCCACTGCAGCGTGGCCTGGCCCAGTGCCAGCGGCCCGGCGCGCACGCCCTGCGCGCTGGCCTGGCCCTGGCCCTGCAGCGCGGGCCAGCGGCCCTGCAGCGTGGCGGCGGCGTCGGCCCGGCCTTCGCGCGGGATCCAGCGGGTGAGCGCCGGCTCCAGCGCCGCCAGCGGCGCGAGGGCCGTCAGCGCGGGCGCCTTGAGGTCGATCTGCCATCGGTCGGCCCGGCCGTCGCCCAGCGGGTCGAACCGGCCGTTCACCGCCACCCGGTTGCCGGCTGCGTCCATCTCGGCCTGCAGGGTCAGGCCCGGTGGCTGTCCGGCCTGCTGCCCCGGGCTCAGCGTGGCCTGGCCCTGCAGCGGCACCCCGGCCAGCACCGAAGGCGCCAGGCGCACGCTGGCCTGCCCGCCCAGCTGACGCCAGCGGTCGGTGCCGGGCTTGCCGGTATCAGGCAGCGTGAGTGCAACGGTCCACTCGCCTTCCAGCCGGTGCGGGCCCTTGCTCCAGATGCTTCCGGCGGTGCCCGGGAACCAGGGCAGGGGGTCGAAGGCGGCGAGCCGGCCTTCACTGGCCAGCGCCCAGGTGCTGCCGGTGCGGCGTAGCGTGGCCTGCGCGCTGGCTTCGGCGGCGCCGGCGCGGGCCTGCAGGCTGCGCAGCACGAGTTCGTCCTGTCGCGCGGTGAAGTCGAGCGACCACTGCACCGGCACCGGCGCGGCTTCGAGGCGACCCTGGAGTTTCGCCAGCACGGCCAGCGACCAGGCCGGCGGCGGGGTCGCGGCCTGGGGGTCGGGCGAGGGCAGGCCCGACAGCGTCATCTTCACGGTGCCGCCCAGTTGCATCGAGGCTGCACGCGTGTCCAGCCGCTGGGGGGTCAGCCCCTGTGCCTGTGCATCCAGCGTCAGGGTGTTGCCGGACCACTCGCCCGCGCCCTGCCAGCTGCCCGCCGTGGCCGTGGCGTCGCCGAGCTGCAGCGCGAAGGCCTCGATCTGCACGCGGCCGGGTTCCGCCAGGCGCGCGCGCAACGTGGCGGTGGCGCGGCGCAGCGGCAGGCGGCCTTCGTTCCAGCGACCGGGGAGCCTGTTGTCGAAGGCCAGCATGGCCTCGAACGGCGCATCGCTCGCGCTGCTGCGCAGATCCGCCTGGCCGTCGAACGCCGTCTGCGGCAGGCCGCTGGCCAGGCGCGCGAGGTCCAGCGCCTGGGTGCGCGCGGACAGCGCGGCAAGCGGCCACGGCGCGAAGGGTGTGACGCTGGCGGTCAGGTCGAGGGCGGCCGCGTCCTGCAGGCCACGCAGCCGGCCGGTGACGGCCATGCGCCCCAGCGGCCCTTCGGCGCGCGCGGCCGCCTGCCAGGGCTGTGCGGCGCCCTCCAGCGAGCCGGCGTCCAGCGCGGCCTGCAGCGCGAACGGCGCGTCGGTGGCGAGCTGCAGGCTGCCAGCGGCGCGCAGGCGGTCCCAGGTCAGCGCGAGGCCCTGCACGCGGTGGCTGGCGCCGCCATCGGCGCCGATTTCCACGGCGGCTTTCAGGCCCAGCAGGGGCGCCAGCGTGTCGATCTCGGCGCGCTCAATCTTGACGGGTGCGGCCAGGGCCACGGGCAGCCGCAGCGTGACGGGGGCGCCCACCCCCGGGCCGCCGCCGCCGGCGCTCTTCCAGCGCAGCAGGCGCACGCTGATGCCGTCGGCGCGCAGGCCCAGCCACTGCCCGGGTGCGGGCCGCCACGACCAGCGCATGCCCGTGACGGCCAGGCCCTCCAGCTCCAGCTGGCCCGCCATGCCCTCCCAGGTCAGGCGCTCCGCGCCGACGCTGTCCCCGAGCAGCGCACCGCGGGGCGCCTCCACGCTCAGGCCGGGCAGCCGCTGCATCAGCCAGATGGTGCCGGGTTCGCTGCTCAGCAGCGCCAGCGGCACCAGCACGGCCGCCGCGATGGCCGCGACGGTGGCGCCGCTGAGGCCCCACGCCCAGCGGCGGCGCCGCGAGCGCCGGGGCTTCGGCGGCGGTGCGGGCGCATCGGGCGGTGTCGGCGCGGGGGTCTGTCCGTCGTCCATCAGAACGCGATCCCCACGCTGAAGTGCACGCGCGCCTTGCGCAGTTCGTCGGCCCAGGCCAGGTCCAGCCGCAGCGGCCCGACCGGGCTGCGCCAGCGGATGCCCACGCCCGCGCCGATGGCAGGCTGGAAGCCCTTGAAGCTGGCCGCGGCACGGCCGGCGTCGACGAACACCGCGCCCCATACCGATGGCAGCCGGGCCAGCAGCGGGCGCGCCACCTCGATGCTGGCGGTGGCGAGCGCGTCGCCGCTGTCGACTGCGCCGGCGACGATGGGGCCGAGGCTGCGATAGCCGTAGCCGCGCACGGAATCGTCGCCGCCCGCGCGGAACTGCTGCGAGTCCGGCACGGCCACGCCGTCGGGCCGGAAGACCTGGCCGATCTCGACCCGCCCCTGCCCGTACCAGCCGCCCGGCAGCGGCGTGTAGGCCGTGAGCCGGCCGTAGGTGCGTGAGAAGTAGCCGCTCGCGCCGCTGGTGCCGTGCGCGCGGCCCACGCCGCCCTGCAGTGAGAGCGTCCAGCCCTCGGTGGGCAGGATGGGGTTGTCGAGCCGGCGCCAGACGCCGTGGTAATTGGCCGAGACCGCGAGCTCGGTGCTGTCGCCGTCGCTGCGGGTCAGCAGGAGATTGCGGCGCGACGAACGCTCGGCCTCGACGAAGGCCAGCCGGTCGATGCGTGGGGTGTTCTGCGTGCGCCCCAGGCGCAGCCGCTGCGACAGCACGATGTCGTCGCTGCCTTCCAGCCGCTCGATCGCGCCGCCGATGAGCCAGCGGTACTGGCGCTGCAACGGGTGGGTGGAGATTTCGCCGTCCCACGCCTGGCGCAGCCGGCCGAGCTCGAACTTGTTGCGCGAAACCAGCGGCTGGCCGAAGAGCCGGCGGTCCAGGTGCTCCAGCGAGGCGCGCGGCCCCACGTTGGCGCTCACGCCCACCCCCACCGTCCAGACCTGGCGCGGCGACTCCCGCAGCTGTACGCGCACCGGGGTGACCAGGGCCACCAGCGGGTCAGGCTCGAAGGTGACGGCCACGGAGTCGAACAACCCGGCCTGGCGCAGGCGGTCCTGGAAGTCGAGCAGCAGGGTCTCGGACAGCGGCGTGCCGGCCTCGAAGCCGGCCAGGTTGCGCACCGTGACCTCGTCGTGACGCACCAGGCCTTCGATGACCAGCGGCCCGCTCAGGAAGAGCGGCCCGCTGTCGGCCACCACGAAGAGGCGCGCGCTCTGCGTGACGGGGTCGACGTCGGCGGCGGTGCCGATCCAGCTGGCGCCGGCATAGCCCGCGGCCCGCATCACCGTCAGCAGCTGCGCCTTGGCGTCGCGCCAGACCGCGTTGCGAAAGCGCGCCCCCACCGGCATGCTCCAGTTGCCGCGCAGGCGCTCGACGAGAGCCTTGGCGGCCGTGTCGCCGCGGTCGGCGCGGTCCTGGATCTCGCCCTGCAGTTCGATGTCGAGCCGTCCGATGCGCACCCGCTCGCCGGGCACCACGAGCACGCGCACGCGGTCGCCCTCGCGGGCCACGGCCACCTCGGCATTGAAGTAGCCCTCGGTCTGCAGCAGTTCCTTCGCCTGGGCCGGCACGGCCGCCAGCAGACGGCCCAGTTCGCCCTCGGCGATGCGCTCGCCGCCCACGAGTTCGCCCAGGCGCGCGATGTCGAGATGTCGCTGCAGCAGTTCGGCCAGGTCGTCCGGCGCTTCCACCGTCACGCTCACCGGCGAAACCGCGGCCGCAGCCTCGGGCGTGCCGGGGCGAAGGGATGCGCATCCGCCCGCCAGCAGGGCCAGCCCCAGCAGGAGCACCCGCATCAAGGCGGCGCGGATCATTTGCTCAGCAAGCGCATCGCCCCTTCCAGGCCGGCCAGAGTCAGCGGAAACATGCGCTGGTTCATCAGCTGCTGGACGATGGAAATGCTCTGGCGGTATTGCCACACACCCTGCGGCTCGGGGTTGATCCACGCGAACTTGGGGAAGGCGTTGGTCAGCCGCTGAAGCCACTCGGCGCCCGGCTCCTCGTTGTTGTACTCGACGCTGCCGCCGGGCTGGACGATCTCGTAAGGGCTCATCGTGGCGTCGCCGATGAAGAGCAGCTTGTAGTCCTTGTTGTACTTGCGGATGACGTCCCAGGTGGGTGTCTTCTCGCTGAAGCGGCGGCGGTTGTTCTTCCACATGAAGTCATAGACGCAGTTGTGGAAGTAGAAGAACTCGAGGTGCTTGAACTCGGTCTTCGTGGCGCTGAAAAGTTCCTCCACGCGGTGGATGTGCTCGTCCATCGTGCCGCCGACGTCCATCAGCAGCAGCACCTTCACCTTGTTGTGCCGCTCCGGCACCATCTTGATGTCGAGCATGCCCGCGTTCGCGGCCGTGCTGTGGATGGTGTCGTCCAGGTCGAGCTCGAGCTCGGAGCCCTCGCGCGCGAAACGGCGCAGCCTGCGCAGCGCCACCTTGATGTTGCGCGTGCCGAGCTCCTTGGTGTCGTCGTAGTCCTTGTAGGCGCGCTGGTCCCAGACCTTCACGGCGCTCTTGTTGCGGCCCTTGTCCTGCCCGATGCGGATGCCCTGCGGGTTGTAGCCGTAGGCGCCGAAGGGGCTGGTGCCCCCGGTGCCGATCATCTTGCTGCCGCCCTCGTGGCGCTCCTTCTGTTCCTCGAAGCGTTTCTTGAGCGTCTCCATGAGCTCGTCCCAGCCCATCTTCTCGATGGCGGCCTTTTCCTCGGCCGAGAGCTCGAGCTCGAGCGTCTTGCGCAGCCATTCCAGCGGCAGGTCCTGGCTGAAGTCGGTGAGCAGTTCCACGCCCTTGAAGTACGCGGAGAACGCGCGGTCGAACTTGTCGAAGTTCGCCTCGTCCTTGACCATCACGGTGCGGGCCAGGAAGTAGAACTGATCGACCGAGGTGTCGATGACGCCGGCCTTCAGCGCTTCGAGCAGGGTCAGGAACTCCTTGACCGAGACCGGCAGCTTGGCGGCGCGCAGCGTGTAGAAGAAATTGATCAGCATGGCGGTACCTCCGGCAGCGTTCCATTCTGCGCCGCCGACTGCGGCGGCGCCTTCCGCTGCGCGCGTTCAGCGTTCCTGGCGCGATGCGCGTGTCCTGCGCATCCTGCACAACTCGCGCGTCCCGGACATATCTTTCTTGTCTTGCGTGTCCTGCGTGTTTCTCGTTCAGCGGCGGCGCGCCGGCCTTGCGCCCGGGTCGTGCCGCTTGAGCCAGTTGAAGTACTCCGCATACCAGAGCTTGCTGTTGCGAGGCTTCAGGATCCAGTGGTTCTCGTCGGGGAACCAGAGCAGCCGCGCATCCACGCCGCGCGCCTTCAGGGTGTTGTAGTAGGCCAGTCCCTGCTGGTCCGGCACGCGGTAGTCGAGCGCGCCGTGGATGACGAGCGTGGGCGTGCTCATGTTGCCCGCGAAGGCGTGCGGGCTCTGTGCGTGAACGCGCGCCATGTCGTCCCAGTACCAGGCGCCCAGTTCCTTGGCGTGCCATGTGTAGGCGTCGTCGGCGAACATGGCCGTCCAGTCGAAGCAGCCCGCGTGGCAGACATAGGCGGCGTAGCGGCCGGGCTCCACGTGGCCGTTCATCCAGGCCACCATGTAGCCGCCGTAGCTGCCGCCCGTGGCGAAGACGCGCTTGCGGTCGGCCCATGGCTTCTTCAGGAGCGCATCGGTGGCGGCTTCCACGTCCTGCAGTTCGAGTTCGCCCCAGCGGTGCGTGATGCTGTCCTTGAAGGCATAGCCGAAGCTCGACGAGCCGTGGTAATTGACGGCCGCGATGACGTAGCCTTGCGCGGCGAAGGCCTGCACGTTCCAGCGGAAGTGCCAGGCGTCGCCGAAGGCGGTGTGCGGGCCCCCGTGGATCAGGTGCAGCAGCGGCCACTTCTTCTTCGGGTCGAAGCCGGGCGGGTATGTGACCCAGACCTGCACCTCGTCGCCGAGCGCGCCGGTCACCGTGATCTCCTCGGTGCGGCCCGTTGCCACGCCGGCCATCAGGGCGTCGTTGAAGTGCTCGATGCGGCGCGCCTTCTCGCCGGGCAGGTGCACTTCGAGTTCCGGCGGGTGGTCCACCGCGTCGGCCAGCGTCACCAGCGTGCCGGCGGCCTTGTCGAAACCCTGCACCCAGCCGCCCGCCACCACCGTCTCGGCCCGGCGGTCGGGCAGGTCGAAGCGCCACAGGTGCTGGCGGCCGCGCTGTTCGGCGGTGAACAGCAGGGCCTGGCCGTCCTCTTCCCAGTGCAGCGGCGCGTGGACCTCGTGGTCCCATTCGGCGCTGACGACTTCCCAGGCGCCGGTTTCACGGTCCCAGACGGCCAGCTGCTCCGGCATGGTGTGCTTGTGGCCGCGGTGCTGCGCCACGAAGGCGATGCGGTTGCCGTCGGGGCTGTAGCGGGGGGCGGCCATGTCCCAGGCGGCATCCTGCGCCAGCACGCTGAACTTGCCGCTCTTGAGGTCCATCTCGACCAGCGAGAAGCAGTTCTCGAGGCGTTTCTCGGGGGCCGGGTCGAAGGCGAAGACCAGCCGTTTGCCGTCCGGCGAGATGTCGAACGCGCCGGCATCGGGCTCGGCGCGCGAGAGCTCGTAGCCTGTGCCCTCGAAGAGGTCGCGCCACTTGCCGCTGTCCAGGTCGAGCAGGTGCAGGTGGGCCACGCGGTCCATCGGGATCTGGTGGTCCCAGTAGCGGTACTGGGACTCGCTGGTGACGTAGCCCGACTCCTTGCGGTCCTTGAAGGCCTTTTGCGCGGCGGCCTGGGCCTTGGCGCCCTTGAGCGCCGGGTTCACCCAGGAGACGAAGACCACGCGGCGGCCATCCGGGCACCAGCGGAAGGCGTCGACGCCGGTGGCCACGGTGGCGGCGCGGCGCGCCTCGCCGCCGTCCGGGGCGATGACGTAGAGCTGCGGAGACTCGTCCTTGCTGCCCTGCTGCTCGCGGCTGGCGACGAAGGCGATGCGGTCGCCGCGCGGGCTCCACTTGGGCTGCCCGTCCTTCGCGCCGCAGTGCGTCAGCGCGCGCGGCTTGCCGCCCAGCGTCGAGAGCAGCCACAGCGCGCTCTCGGCCTTGTTGTCCTCCATCGAGTACCGGGTGACCGAGGTCACGGCCTGCGCGCCGTCGGGTGACAGGCTGGGCATGCCCAGGCGCTGGATCTGCCAGAGGGTGTCGATGTTCAGCGGATTCTTCTTGGCCATGGTCAGGACGCTCGCGGGGTTCTCTGCAGTTGCCACTGCAGGTGAGTCTGGATGGTCGGCCATTCGGCGGCCGTGATGCTGTAGACGGCGGTGTCGCGCAGGCTGCCGTCGGCCGAGCGTTGGTGCGCGCGCAGGATGCCGTCGAGTTGCGCGCCCAGGCGTTCGATGGCGCGGCGGCTCTGCACGTTCAGGCGGTGCGTGCGAAACTCGACCGCGATGCAGCCGAGCGCCTCGAAGGCGTGGCGCAGCAGCAGCCACTTGCACTCGGTGTTCAGCGGCGTGCGCTGCACGCGCGCGGCGTACCAGGTGCTGCCGATCTCGACGCGGCGGTTCGCGGCGTCGATGTTCATGTAGGTGCTCATGCCCACCGGCGTGCCCGAGGCGTCGAGCACCGTGAAGGGCAGCATCGATCCTGCCGCCTGCAGCGCGAGGCGCCGGTCGATCTCGGCGGCCATGCGTTCGGGCGACGGGATCGCGGTGTACCAGAGCTTCCAGAGCTCACCGTCGCGCACTGCATCCGACAGCTGCCCCGCGTGCGATGCCGCCAGCGGGACCAGCGCCGCGTGCAGCCCCTTGAGTTCGACGGGGGCGGGCCAGTTCACCGGTTGTGACGCTGCATGAAGACGAGCTTCTCGAACAGGGTCACGTCCTGCTCGTTCTTCAGCAGTGCGCCCACCAGCGGCGGCACCGCCACCTTCTCGTCCTTGCTCTGCAGCACCTCGAGCGGGATGTCCTCCGCCACCAGCAGCTTCAGCCAGTCGAGCAGTTCGCTGGTGCTCGGCTTCTTCTTCAGGCCGGGCAGGTTGCGCACGTCGTAGAAGGTCTTCAGCGCGGCGCCCAGCAGTTCCTTCTTGAGCCCCGGGAAGTGCACGTCGACGATGCGCTGCATCGTCTCGGCTTCGGGGAACTTGATGTAGTGGAAGAAACAGCGGCGCAGGAAGGCGTCCGGCAGTTCCTTCTCGTTGTTCGACGTGATGAAGACGATGGGCCGGTGCTTCGCCTTGATGAGTTCGCGCGTCTCGTAGACGTAGAACTCCATGCGGTCGATCTCGCGCAGCAGGTCGTTCGGGAACTCGATGTCGGCCTTGTCGATCTCGTCGATCAGCAGGGCCACCGGCTGTTCGGCCGTGAAGGCCTGCCACAGCACGCCCTTCACGATGTAGTTGCGGATGTCCCGCACCTTCTCGGAATCGCCGACGCCGGAGAGCTGGCTGTCGCGCAGGCGGCTGACGGCGTCGTACTCGTACAGGCCCTGCTGCGCCTTGGTCGTGCTCTTGATGTGCCACTGCAGCAGCGGCAGGCCCATGGCCTCGGCCACCTGCTCTGCCAGCATGGTCTTGCCTGTGCCGGGTTCGCCCTTGACGAGGAGGGGGCGCTGCAGCGTGACGGCGGCGTTGACGGCCAGCATCAGGTCCGGCGTTGCGACGTATTGATCCGAACCCTGGAATTTCATCTTGGCTGCTGCTGTAAGGGGAGTCCGGGCCAGTATAAGTCGGCCCCTATAATCGACAGTTGACCCCACCCGACGCCCTCGCATGATGATCAAGATGCTCTCGACGGCCTTGCTGGCCCTGGCTTTTTCCGCTTCCCTGACCCCGGCCCTGGCCCAGGACGCCGATGCGGGTGCGAAGAAGATCGCCCAGTGCATCGGCTGCCACGGCATTGCCGGCTACCAGGCCAGCTTCCCCGAGGTCCACAAGGTTCCGATGATCGCCGGCCAGAGCGCCAAGTACATCGCCGCCTCGCTCGCCGCCTACAAGAAGGGCGACCGCAAGCACCCGACGATGCGCGGCGTGGCCACCACCATGAGCGACCAGGACATGGCCGACGTGGCAGCCTACTATGAGCGCCAGGGGCAGGGCGCAGCCGTCAAGACCGTCGCGGCCCGCGAGCCTTCGGCCGAAGTGGCCGCGCTGCTGACCAAGGGCGCCTGCGCCTCGTGCCACGGCGCCGACCTGAACAAGCCCATCGATCCCACCTACCCCAAGATCGCCGGCCAGCACGCCGACTATCTGTACGTGGCGCTGAAGTCCTACCAGAACGAGAGCAGCCAGCAGGTGGGCCGCAACAACGCCATCATGGGCGGCATTGCCAAGCAGTTCAAGCCGGCTGAACTGAAGGTGCTGGCCAACTACGTGGGCTCGCTGCCCGGTTCGCTGCAGACGGTGCCCCAGAGCAAGTTCCGCTGAGCGGCTTGACCCCCGACAAGAGCCGCCCTCGTGGCGGCTTTTTCGTGAACGAATCACTTCAGTGCAGCGACGCGGGGGCCGATACACCGCTTGAGGCGGTCCCATGCTGAAGAAGATTCCCGTAGAAGATGCTCGAGTTGGCATGCACCTCCACAAGCTGGAAGGCGCATGGCTGAAGCATCCCTTCTGGAAGACCAAGTTCACGATCACCGATCCGGCCGATCTGGACCGTCTGCGTGAGAGCGGCGTGCCCCATATCTGGATCGACGATGCCCTCGGGCTGGATGTCGTCGTGGCGGAGCCGTCCACGCTGGTGAGCCTGGCTCCCCCTGCGGCGGCCCGGGAGCCGGAGCCTGCGTCGGCGCCGGCCTTGGCGTCACCGCAGCCTGAAGCGTCTGCACAGGCGCAGCCCGCCGCGTCCGCGCTGGCGCTCCCGGCCGAGCCGGCTTCCGCCACGCGCTCGATGCGCGAGGAACTCAGCCAGGCGGCCGCCATCTGCAAGCGCGGCCGCACGGCCATCATCAAGATGCTGGGCGAGGCGCGCCTGGGCCAGGCCGTGGACACCGAGCACTGCCTGCCCCTGGTGCAGGACATCGCCGACTCCGTGATGCGCAATCCCGGTGCGCTGGTGAGCCTGGCGCGCCTGAAGACGCAGGACGACTACAGCTACATGCACTCGGTCGCGGTCTGCGCGCTGATGGTGTCGCTGGCGCGCGCCCTGGGGCAGGACGACGACGCCTGCCGGCAGGCCGGCCTGGCCGGCTTGCTGCACGACCTGGGCAAGGCCGCGATGCCTCTGGAGATCCTGAACAAGCCCGGCCGGCTCACCGCCGACGAGTACGCGGTGATGAAGACGCACCCGGTGCGCGGGCACGAGATGCTGCTGGCCGGACGGGGAGCCACCGAGGCCGCGCGCGAGGTCTGCCTGCACCACCACGAGCGTATCGACGGCGCGGGCTACCCGCATGGGCAAGCCGGCGACCAGATCAGCCTGCTGGCCCGCATGGGTGCGGTCTGCGACGTCTACGACGCCATCACCTCCAACCGCCCCTACAAGGCCGGCTGGGACCCCGCTGAATCCATCGCGATGATGGCCTCGTGGAAGGGGCAGTTCGACCCCGTCGTCTTCCAGGCGTTCGTGCGCAGCCTGGGCATCTACCCGGTGGGCTCGCTCGTGCGGCTGGCGTCCGACAAGCTGGCGGTGGTGATGGAGCAGAACCCCGGGGTGCTGGTGGCGCCGGTGGTGAAGGTGTTCTTCTCGATCACCTCCAACATGCCCATCCCGGCCCGCCGGCTGGACCTGTCGCGCCCGGGTTGCACCGACCGCATCACGGGGCGCGAGAGCCCCGCGAAGTGGGGCTTCACGCAGGTCGACGAACTCTGGGTCGAAGGCGACGTCCTGCGGCGTTCACGCTGAGCGTGACGCCAGGTCGTCGAGGATCGGGCAGTCCGGGCGGCCGTCGCCGTGGCATTCGTGCACCAGCTGCTGCAGGGTGCGCTGCATCGCCTGCATGCTCTCGATGCGCTGCGCCAGGTCGGCCACGTGCCGTGCCGCCAGGGCCTTGACCTCGGCGCTGGCGCGGCCGCGGTCGGCCCACAGCGCCAAAAGGTGCTCGATCTCGTCGAGACCGAAGCCCAGGTCCCGGGCACGCCGGATGAAGCGCAGCGTGTGCAGGGCGCGCTCGTCCACCTGCCGGTAGCCGGCTTCGGTGCGCGCCACCGCGGGCAGCAGGCCTAGTGATTCGTAGTGGCGGATCATCTTGGCGCTGACGCCCGTGGCGCGCGCCGCCTGGCCGATGTTCATCGGGACGGCCTCCATCGACTGAGGAGCAGGGCGTTCGCCAGCACGCTGACGCTGGACAGCGCCATGGCGGCGCCAGCCACGACCGGGCTCAGGAACCCGAAGGCGGCCAGCGGAATGCCGACCACGTTGTAGGCGAAGGCCCAGAACAGGTTCTGGCGGATCTTGCGCGTGATGGCGCGCGAGAGCTGCAGCGATTCCAGCACCAGCGCCGGGTCGCCGCGCATCAGCGTGAGGCCGGCGGTCTCCATCGCCACGTCGGTGCCGGTGCTCATGGCCAGGCCGACGTCTGCGGCGGCCAGCGCGGGCGCGTCGTTCAGACCGTCGCCGACCATCGCGACGCGTGCCCCCGGCGGCAGCCCGGCCCGCAGCGCGGCCACCACGGCGGCCTTGTCGCCCGGCAGGACCTCGGCACGCACCTCGGTGATGCCCAGGCGGCGGGCCACAGCCTCGGCGGCGCCACGGTTGTCGCCGCTGAGCAGCACGGTGCGAAGGCCCTCGGCCTGCAGGGCGCGGATGGTTTCGGCGGCGCCGGCCTTGGGCTCGTCGCCGAACGCGATGAGGCCGCGCACGCGCCAGGCCGCAGACTCTGCGTCGTCCGCCGCCTCCAGCAGCCACGAGACGCTGCGCCCCTGCGTCTGCAGAGCGTCGCCACCCGAGGTGTCCAGGCCGAGCTCGCTGGCCCAGCGGCTGCTGGCGATGCGCAGGCGGCGCTCGCCGATGCGGCCCTCCAGCCCGCGGCCGGCTTCGGCGCGCACGCCCTCGGCGGTGGCCACCGCCAGCCCGCGCGCCTTGGCCGCCGTGCTGACCGCGCGCGCCAGCGGGTGCTCGCTGCCTGCCTGCAGCGCAGCGGCATCACCCAGCAGCGCCGTCTCGTCCCCTTCCATCGGCAGCAGAGCCACCACTTCGGGCCGCCCTTCGGTCAGCGTGCCGGTCTTGTCGAACGCCACGACCTGCACGTTGCGCATCAGTTCCAGGGCCTGCGGGTCGCGCACCAGAACACCGCGCTTCGCGGCGAGGCCCGTGCCCACCATCAGCGCCGCCGGCGTGGCCAGCCCGAGCGCGCAGGGGCACGCGATCACGAGCACCGACACCGCATGGATGATGGCCGCCTCGCTGCCGGCGCCGGCCAGCCACCAGCCGATGCCCGTGAGCACGGCGATCGCCACCACCACCGGCACGAAGACCGCGCTGATGCGGTCCACCTGCTGCTGGATGGGGGCCTTCTGGGCCTGCGCGCTCTCGACCAGGCGCACGATGCGCGCCAGCTGCGTTTCGGTGCCCACCGCCATGGTGCGCACCGCGATGAGGCCCTCGCCGTTCAGCGCGCCGCCGGCCACGTGCTGGCCGGGGTCACGCGCCACGGGCAGGCTCTCGCCGGTGAGCAGGGACTCGTCCAGGTGGGTGCGGCCTTCGGTGATCTCGCCATCGGCGGGAACCCGCTCTCCGGGGCGCACGATCATCAGGTCGCCCACGCGCAGCCTATCGAGGGCGATCTCGCGCTCGACGCCGTCGCGCCGCACGCGCGCGTTTGCGGGCCGCAAGGCCTGCAGCGCCTCGATGGCCCGCAGCGTGCGCCGCTTGGCGCGCGCCTCCAGCCACTTGCCCAGGCGCACCAGCACGATGACCACCGCCGCGCTCTCGAAGTACAGGTGCGGCATGCCCTGCGGGTCCTGGGCCCAGAGCCACAGGCTCAGGCCGTAGGCTGCGCTGGTGCCCAGCGCCACCAGGAGGTCCATCGTGCCGCTGCCGCTGCGCAGGGCCTTCCAGCCGGCCACGTAGAAGCGGGCGCCGAGCCAGAACTGCACCGGCGTGGCCAGCGCGAACTGCCACCATGCGGGCAGCATCCAGTGGCGGCCGAAGAGGTCGCCCGCCATGGGCAGCACCAGCGGCGCGCACAGCAGCAGGCCGACGGCGACCTTCCATCCGTCGCCGGCCACGGGCGCCTTCGGCGCGCTGTTGCCGGCTTCGTGCACATGGGCCGCGTAGCCGGCCTTCTCCACCGCCGCCACCAGGGCCTGAGGCGTCGTGCCCCTGGCCACCGTGACCTCGGCGCGCTCGCTGGCCAGGTTCACCGTGGCGGCCTGGACGCCGGGGACGCGCTTGAGGGTCTTCTCGACCCGACCGACACAACTCGCGCAGGTCATGCCGTCGATGTCGAGGCTCAGTGTCAGTTCGTCGGGGCTTGTTGTCATGGCTTCAGCTTAAACCTTGACACGATGTCAAAGTCAAGGGATTGACCTTCCCACGATGGGAAGGCGCAGACTGTGCGTTCGCGAACCCTGGACTTCCAACCCCGAACCCCCGACCCTGGAGAATCCGATGATCGAACTGACACTGCCCGACATGACCTGCGGCCATTGCGTGAAGGCCGTCACCCAGACCGTGCAGCAGGTGGACGCTGCGGCGCAGGTGCATATCGACCTGCCCACCCACAAGGTGCAGATCGAGTCCGGCCAGCCGGCCGGGTTGTTCAAGGCTGCGCTCGCCGATGAGGGATATCCCCCGGCCTGACCGGGCACGGGCCTTGCCTACACTTCCGCGCATCATGAAGCGCTTTCGCGGCGCGGGAGTAGACCGATGAAGAATCTCGTTGCAGTGGCCGTCGTGGCCGCTCTGGCCTCCCTGGCCGCCACCACCGTGAGGGCGCAGACCTTGCGCTGGGCCAGCCAGGGCGACCCGCAGACCATGGACCCGCACTCGCAGAACGAGTCCATGACGAACATGATGAACGGCCAGGTCTACGAGCGCCTCACGCGCCGCGACCGCCAGCTCAACATCGTGCCCGGCCTGGCCACCGAGTGGCAGCAGACCGGCCCGCTGACCTGGCGCTTCAAGCTGCGCCCGAACGTGAAGTTCCACGACGGTGCGCCGTTCACGGCCGATGACGTCGTCTACTCGATCAATCGCGGCAAGGAGCCGACCTCGCAGGTCAACGTCTACGCCAACGCCGTGGGCACGCCGGTGGCGATCGACCCGCTGACGGTGGAGTTCCGGCTCGACAAGGTGAACCCGATCTTCCTGCAGCACCTCGACGCGCTGTGGATCCTCGACAAGGAGTGGTCCGAGAAGCACAAGGTCACCAAGCCGCTGGACTTCAAGAACAAGGAGGAGAGCTACGCCTCCTTCAACACCAACGGCACCGGTCCGTACGTCCTGGCCAGCCGCGCGCCCGGCATCAAGACGGTCTACAAGCGCAACACGGCCTGGTGGGACAAGCACACCGGCAACGTGCAGGAGATCGTCTATTCGCAGATCGCGAACGACGCCACCCGCCTGGCCGCGCTGGTCTCGGGCGAGATCGATTTCGTGCTCGACCCCGCCCCGCGCGACATCGCCCGGCTGCGCAGCGTGTCCGGCGTCAAGGTCATCGACGGCCCGGAGAACCGCATCGTCTTCATCGGCATGGACCAGCACCGCGACGAACTGCTCTACGGCAACGTCAAGGGCAAGAACCCGTTCAAGGACGTGCGCGTGCGCAAGGCGCTCTATCACGCGATCGACATCGAGACGATGAAGACCAAGCTGATGAACGGCCAGAGCTTCCCGACGGGTGGCATCACGCCGTCCTCGCTGGCGAGCTACAACGACCCGCAGATCGAAGGCCGGCTGCCCTACGACGTCGAGAAGGGCAAGGCGCTGATGGCCGAGGCCGGCTACCCGAACGGCTTCGAGGTGACCCTGGACTGCCCGAACAACCGCTACATCAACGACGAGGAGATCTGCATCACGCTGGCCTCGATGTGGGCGCGCCTGAACGTCAAGGTCAAGGTCAACGGCATGCCGCGCGCCACCTACTTCCCCAAGCTCGAGAAGAACGACACCAGCATGTACATGCTGGGCTGGGGCGGCGCCGTCACCGACGCCGAGACCACCATCACCCCGGTGCTGCGCAACTACGGCGACAAGGGCGTGGGCCTGTACAACTACGGCCGCGTGAAGAACGACAAGTTCGACGCGATCGCGGCGCAGTCCAGCGTCGAGGCCGACCCCGCCAAGCGCAAGGACCTCGTCATTGCCGCACTGCGCGAGTACACGCAGCAGGCGCACCTGCTGCCGCTGCACCGCCAGGTGATCCCCTGGGCCGCGCGCACCAATGTGGAAGCCGTGCACCGCGCCGACAACTGGCTCGAGGTGGCCTGGGTCGTCGTGAAGTGATTCAGCGCACGTAGTCGCGGGCGCAGCGAAAGCCGATGTACACCACCGCGGTGTCCGCCGGCTTGCCCTGAAGGTGGTCGGCGCGCATCTGCGCAGCGCCATACCACCACGACCCGCCGCGGGTGCGGCGGTCGGCGTCGGTGCCGCCGTCCACCCATTCCCAGGCATTGCCGCCCATGTCGTACAGGCCGTTCACGCCCGGGGGCGTGCGGCCTGCCGCGGCATGGCCTTGGCCGCTGCCTTGCGCCGGGCCTGCGGCGCTGCTTGCGCAGTCACCGCGGCAGTTCGCGCCCTGCGGGCTGTCGCCGGTGGGGTAGGCGTAGGTGCGACCGCGCTGGAAGGGCGCTGCCGGCGAATCGCGCTGTTCGGTGTAGGCCGCACCGACCCACTCCGCATCGGTCGGCAGCCGCCCACCCGCCCAGCGGCAGAAATCGCGCGCTTCGTGCCAGGTGAGGTGGACAGCGGGTTCGTCGTCAGCCGCCGGCCGACCGAACGGGGACTGCCAGGTCCAGCCGGGGCGTTGTTGCCAGCCACCCGCGAATTCCTGCCCGCCGCCCCGCCTCTCGGCCTCGGTGACGCGGCCCGTGGCCTGCACGAAGCGGCGGAACTGCCCGACCGTGGTCTCGGTGCGGGCGATCTGGAAGGCGGGCAGTGGCTGCCACGGCAGAAGGTTCGCAGGCGGTGCTGCGATGGCCGCCAGGGGGCTGCACGACAGCAGCAGCGACAGCCGTGCCGGGCGTGCCAGCACTGACCACCTGAACCGGAATTTCGGTGCCTTCATGGGGCGACGATACGGCCCATGCGGGGCCGCCCGGGGGCCGTGTCTGCGAATCCCCGGGCGGCCTGTGGTGATCCTGGAGGACCGGCTGCGGTTGACTGGGGTCAGAGGCGGACGAGCTGTCCGCCCTCGACCTTGATGCGGTCCCCGACACCCAGGTCGTCGATGCGCTGGTAGTCGAAGCTGCGCGTGCCGCCGTTGTCCAGGGTCACCACGACACGATAGATGTCGGACTCCTTGCGCTTCTGAATGTTCCGGCCGATCAGCGCGCCGCCTACGGCGCCCAGCCCGGTGGCCACGTCGCGCCCCGTGCCGCTGCCGATCTGGTGGCCGATGACGCCGCCCAGCACGGCGCCGAGCACCGCGCCGCCGACGCCGCTGGACTTGCCGTCGACGACCTCGATGCTGCTGACCCTGCCGTAGTAGACGGCGGAATCCGTGTTGTTGATCGGTGCCTGTGCAACGTTCGATTGCCGGGCCTCCTGGCGCCGGGCGACGCCGCCGCAGGCCGTCATCAGCACGAGCACGGGGATCAGGACCAGCAGTGAAAGGCGATGGGTGAGCATGTGGAATCTCCTTGGAAGATGCAGACTTGCATGATGATCTTCCTTCTGGCCGGGGTCCGTGCGTTTGCGCACTTCGGGCGCATCAGGGCCCGACGGTGTAGACCCGCACCGACTGCGGGGCGAGATGCAGGGTGGCCCGCCCCGTGCCGTCGGCCCGCGCCGGCGCTGCCCAGCCTGGCCACGCCGCCCGAAGGCGTGCGCCTGGAGGCAGTGCTTCGGCCTCTACGGTGGCGCCCGAGGTGCCGTGGTTGACGAGCACGAGCGTGCGTTCGCCGTCGGCCTCGCGCTGCCACTGCGCCACCATGCCATCTGCGCGGCCGTGCACCCAGCTTCCGCGAGCGATCGACGGGTGCGCGTTGCGCAGGCCGATCATTTCCCGGTAGAAGTGCCACAGCGAATCCGGAGCCTGCCGCTGGGCCGCGGCGTTGTGCGTTCGCGCGTTCGGCGCCGTGGCGCGGAACGGCTTGCCCGAACTGAAGCCGCCTTCGGCAGACCAGCTCATGGGCCCGCGCACCGGCAGGTCGCCCTTCAGCCCGGGCAGGCCGCCCATGCCGACTTCCTCGCCGTAGTAGACGAATGGGGTTCCCGGCTGCAGCAGATAGCCGGCGGCGGCCATGCGGTAGCGCGCCTCGTCGCCGCCGACCTGGTCCCACAGGCGTTGCCCGGCGAAGATGTCGTGGTTCGAGACCATGGTGGCCAGCCGGTCGGAGCGGCGCGGGTGCGGCTGCACCAGCGCCTGGACCGATGCCGCGTCGCCGCGCGCCGCGCCCACGTAGTGCTGCACGTAACCGAAGGCGAATGCCGCGCCGCACACGTCCTCGCGGGCGTAGACCTGCGGTTCGGCCGTGGCTTCGCAGACGGCCCAGCGATGGCGGTAGCTCCGGATCAGGTCCTGCAGCCGCTTCGTGAGCCTTCGGCTTTCGGGCTGGTCGTTCCATTCCTTCGCATCCGTCTCCACCATGTGGGGCACCGCGTCCAGCCGGAAACCGTCGAGCCCGCGGTTGAGCCAGAAGCGCAGGCTGTCCTCGTGGTACTGCCAGACGGCCGGGTTGCGCAGGTTGAAGTCGGGCATGTGCGGGCCGAAGGTGCCGAAGTAGTGCTGCGTCGCCCCCGGCGCTGCAGGCGGCAGGGTCTTCGGGTCGCCCTTGTAGTCCCAGGGCTGCGCGGCGGCGTGGTACCAGGGGTTCTTGCCCCAGATGTCCCAGCCCCGGGGTGCCGGTTCCGACCATACGTACCAGTCGCGCAGCGGATGCGCCGGGTCGCTGCGGGACGCGACGAACCAGGGGTGCTGCGCCGCGCTGTGGTTGATGACGTAATCCATGATGACGCCGATGCCGGCCGCGTGCGCGGCTGCGATCAGCGCGTCGAAGTCGGCCAGCGTGCCGTACTCGGGGGCGATAGCGCGGAAGTCGGTGGTGGCGTAGCCGTGGTCGCCGTCGGCGTTGGCTGTGATCGGCATCAGCCACAGGCCACGAATGCCCAGCGCCTTCAGGTAGGGCAGGCTCTGGGTCAGGCCGCGCAGGTCGCCGATGCCGTCGCCGTCGCTGTCCTTCCAGGCCCGCACGAAGATCTCCATGAACACGCCGCGGTGCCAGTCGGGCGCCAGCGTGCTGCCCGGGTCGCGCATGGGCACCGGGCTGCGGTCGACGGGCTGCGCGGCGCCCGGCAGCGCCGGGCACAGGGCCGCGAGCGCGGCGAGCAGGGGAAGGATCAAGGCTTTCATGCTGAAAATGTAGTCAAGCTACATCGTTTGTGGTGATCGGTGGAACCCTGTGTCAGGGATGTCGAGGGGGATGGATGTAGTTTTGCTCCACTACGATTCCCGGATGAACACCCGCTTCCTGCTGGCGCTGCTGCGCGTGCTGCCCTGCCTGCTGATCTGCCTGGCCTTCCTTGCCGGCCCGGCGCTGGCCGCCACGGCCCTGCCGAATGCGACTGCGACTGGGCCTACGTCCATGGCGACGGCGACGGCGACGGCAGCCGACTGCGAGCGCGAACCCAGCCTCACCCTGCAGGCGCCGGGCGCCCAGGTCCCGGGGCCGCAGGCCCGGGCGCTCTGGCTGGACGGCACCCGCCTGCGCTGGCCGGGCCAGGCTCCGGACGGCCGTTTCCGCCTTCATCACAGCGCGAACGGCCTGCTGTCGGTGGCGGCGCAAGGGCAGGTCGAAGGCGGCGACGGCGCCATCGTGCTTCGGCCCGACGCCAGGCCGCTGCCCGCCGAAGCCGAGCGGCGCTTGCGCTGGGCCGGCGTCGGCGTGCAGCTGGCACTGCCTGCGGCCACCGCACCGCGATTGAAATCGCTGCTGCGCGGCGACCTGCTGCTGACGCAGGAGAACGCCCAGGGCCGCGTGCTGGCGCACACCCGCGTGCAGCATGCCGCGGCGCTGGACGCGCTCTACGCCCGGGCCGAGCGTGTGCCCGACCTCGGCGTCACCGTCGGCGCCGTGGGCGCACGCTTTCGCGTCTGGGCGCCCACGGCGCGCGCGCTGTCGCTGTGCCTGCACGGCCCCAGCCCGCGCCTGCTGCCCATGCGGCGCGACGCCGTCACGGGCGTCTGGCAGGCCCGTGCGCCGGGTGTGCGGCGCGGTCACTACAGCTATCTGGTGGACGTGGTCGTTCCCGGCAGCGGCTGGGTCCGCAACCGTGTCACCGACCCCTACGCCATCAGCCTGGACACCGACTCGCAGCGCAGCTGGATCGGGCGCCTGGAGGATGCCGACACGCAGCCCCCCGGCTGGCGCACGCAGCGCGCGCCGCAGCGCGTGAAGCACATGACCGACCTGGTCATCTACGAGTTGCACGTGCGCGACTTTTCCGTCGGCGACGCCACCGTGCGCCCGGCCTGGCGCGGCAAGTACCTGGCCTTCACCGAGCCGGCCTCGGACGGCATGAAGCACCTGCGGGCGCTGTCAGCAGCCGGCCTGACCGACGTTCACCTGCTGCCGGTCTTCGACCTCGCCAGCGTGCCCGAGCGCGGGTGCCTGGCGCCCACGCTGGGCGGCGCACCCGACAGCCCCGACCAGCAGGCCGCCATCGGCGCGATCAAGGCCCGCGACTGCTTCAACTGGGGCTACGACCCGCTGCATTTCACCGCGCCCGAGGGCAGCTTCGCCACCGACCCCGACGACGGCGCCGCGCGCATCCGCGAGTTCCGGCAGATGGTGATGGCGCTGCATGCGGCCGGCCTGCGCGTGGGCATGGACGTGGTCTACAACCACACCAGCGCCGCCGGCCAGCACCCGCAGAGCGTGCTCGACCGCCTGGTGCCCGGCTACTACCACCGGCTGAACGCCAGGGGCGAGATCGAGCGCAGCACCTGCTGCGACAACACCGCGACCGAGCACCGCATGATGGGTCGGCTGATGACCGATTCGGTGCTGACCTGGGCACAGGCCTACCGCATCGACAGCTTCCGCTTCGACCTGATGGGCCACCAGCCGCGCGACGCGATGCTGCAGCTGCAGCGCCGCCTGAAGGCCGCCACCGGCCGTGACATCCAGCTCATCGGCGAGGGCTGGAACTTCGGTGAGGTGGCCGACGGCGCCCGTTTCGTGCAGGCCTCGCAGCTCGAGCTCAACGGCACCGGCATCGCCACCTTCAGCGACCGCGCGCGCGACGCCGTGCGGGGCGGCGGCGCGGGCGACGGCGGCGTGGAGCAGGTCACGCGCCAGGGCTACGTGAACGGCTTGTTCCACGACCCCAACCCGCGCGCCGCCGGCCTGGCAACGGCCGAGGACCTGAAGCGCACGGCCGACCTTGTCCGGGTGGGGCTGGCGGGCTCGCTGCGCGGCTACCGGATGCGCACGCACGACGGCGCGCTGAAGGCCCTGCAGGACATCCCCTACGGCGGCGGTCAGCCGGCCGGCTATGTCACAGAGCCGGGCGAGGTGGTCAACTATGTCGAGAACCACGACAACCAGACCCTCTTCGACGTCAACGTCTTCAAGCTGCCGCCGGCCACGTCCACCGAGGACCGCGCGCGGGTTCAGATGCTGGCCGCGGCCATCAACATGTTCAGCCAGGGCGTGGCCTACTTCCATGCCGGCATCGACACCCTGCGCAGCAAGTCGATGGACCGCAACAGCTACGACTCGGGCGACTGGTTCAACCGCATCGACTGGACCTACCAGGACAACTTCTTCGGCACCGGCCTGCCGCCCGCCTGGGACAACCGCGCCAGCTGGCCGCTGATGGCGCCGCTGCTGGCCGACGCATCCATCAGGCCCCGGCCGCAGGACATCGCGTTCGCGCGCGACCAGTTCCGCGACCTGCTGAAGATCCGGGCCAGCACGCAGCTGCTGCGCCTGCCCTCGGCGGCGGACATCACGCGGCGGCTGCAGTTGCCCAACACCGGCCCCGAGCAGGTGCCCACGGTGCTCGTCGGTCATCTGGACGGCGAGGGCCTGGCTGGCGCGCGGTTCCGCGAGCTGGTCTACCTGATCAACGTGGACCTGGCCACGCAGCGCGTGGCGGTGCCGGCTACGAAGGGCCGCGCGCTGGCCCTGCACCCGGTGCACCGCGCGCCCGGCGCCGCCGACGCACGTGCCGCGCAGGCCGCCTTCGATGCGGACAGCGGCAGCTTCAGCGTGCCGCCGCGCACGGCGGTGGTGTTCGTGCGGGAGTGATCAGGCCCGGGGCGGGCGCACGGCGGTCTTCGGGCGCCAGGCCTTGCAGACCGCGTCGTCGGTCTCGAGGTAGGGCCCGCCGATGAGATCGATGCAGTAGGGCACGGCCGTGAAGATGCCGTGCACCGGCGGCGTGGCCTGGGGCAGGCCGGTCAGCGTCTCGGCGATGGACTTCGGCTGCCCGGGCAGGTTGATGATCAGCGCCTTGCCGCGGATGACCGCCACCTGGCGCGACAGGATCGCGGTGGGCACGAAGGCGAGGCTGATCTGGCGCATCTGCTCGCCGAAGCCCGGCATCACCTTGTCGGCCACGGCCAGCGTGGCCTCGGGCGTGACGTCGCGCGGCGCCGGGCCGGTGCCGCCGGTCGTCAGCACGAGGGCGCAGCCGGCATCGTCCACCAGTTCGCGCAGCGCGGCACTGATGCCTTCCTGCTCGTCGGGGATCAGGCGCGTCTGCCATTCGATCGGGTTCTTCAGCGCGCGCGTCAGCCAGTCCTTCAGGGCCGGGATGCCCTTGTCCTCGTAGACGCCGCTGGAGGCGCGGTCGCTGACGGACACCACGCCGATGCGGACCGGGTCGAAGTCGCCAGGGCTGTTATCGGCAAGGTCGGCACGGTCGGCGTGGGGTTCGCTCATGGCTGCGGCGGCGGAGTGATCAGGGGGCGCAGGAACTGGAACAGCTCCCGATAGCTCTTGGGCTGCCGCATTTCGGGCGTCATCTTGACGCTGTCGCGGCGCGCGGCGCGCACCAGGCTGCGCAGGCGCTGGCTGTCGCAGTCGGCGTGCTCGACCAGCCACTGCGTCATGGCGTCGTCCTCGGCGATCAGCGCCTCGCGCCAGCGTTCGGCTTCGTGCAGGCGCCAGGTATCGTGCGCCGAGCCCAGCGTCGCGGCTGCCACTGCTTCGCGCAGCGGTGCCTCCTCGGCGCTGCGCATCAGCTTGCCCACGTACTGCATCTGGCGTCGCTTGCCCTCGTGCGACTTGGTGCGCCGCCACTCGTTGATGGCGTCGCGCAGGATCTCCGGCATCTCGGTGGCCTTCAGCCGGTCGGCCGAAAGCTCGCACAGGGCCTTGCCCAGTTCCTGGAGCGCCTGTGACTCTGCCTTGAGCTTGGTCTTGCTCGGCTCGTCGGGGTCGGCCTGGGGGGTGTCGATGCCGCGATGCGGCGCTGCTCTCTTGGCCATGGGATTCCGGGGGTGGGCCGATATCATAGGTGGCTTCGCTCTTGCCCAGGATCCCCCGATGCCCGCTCCCCGTCCCGACCATGGCTTCGCCTACCCGCGCGAGCAGTTCCAGCAGATGGTCGAGGACGTCCTGCGGCGTGCCAAGGCGCTGGGCGCGACCGATGCCGGCGTGGAGGTTTCCGAAGGGGCCGGGCTCTCGGTTTCGGTGCGGCTGGCCGAGATCGAGAACGTCGAGCGCAACCGCGACAAGTCCCTGGGTGTGAGCGTGTATCTCGGGCAGCGACGCGGCAACGCGAGCACGTCCGATTTTTCTTCCAGTGCCATCGACCAGACCGTGCGCGCGGCCTACGACATCGCCCGCTTCACGGCCGAGGACCCCGTTGCCGGCCTGCCAGACGCCGAGGATCTGGCCACCCCCCAGGAAGCCGCCCGCGACCTGGACCTGTTCCACCCCTGGGACATCACCGCGGAGCAGGCGGCGGTTCTGGCGCAGCGCTGCGAGGCCGCTGCCATGGGCCTGGACAAGCGCATCACCAATTCCGAAGGCGCTGGCGTCTCGGCCCAGCAGTCGCATTTCTGGGCCGGCAACAGCCGCGGCTTCCGGGGCGGCTATGCCAGTTCGCGCCATTACCTGTCCGTGGCGCCCATCGCCGGCAAGGGCAAGGCCATGCAGCGCGATGCCTGGTACAGCTCGATGCGCAACGCGACCGAACTCGCCACGCCCGAGGCCGTGGGCCGCTACGCCGCCGAGCGCGCGCTGTCGCGGCTGAAATCGCGCCGCGTGCCCACGGGCGAGGTGCCCGTGCTCTTCGAGTCCACGGTGGCCGCAGGGCTGCTGGGGGCCTACGTTCAGGCCACGTCGGGCGGCGCGCTGTACCGCAAGGCCACCTTCCTGCACGATTGCCTGGGCAAGACCGTTCTCGCGAAGCATCTCGACATCCGTGAAGACCCCTTCGAGCTCAAGGGCAAAGGCAGCGCCCCGTTCGACGACGAAGGCGTGCGCACG
The DNA here is from genome assembly GCA_903938815.1 of uncultured beta proteobacterium. Taxonomy (GTDB): domain Bacteria; phylum Pseudomonadota; class Gammaproteobacteria; order Burkholderiales; family Burkholderiaceae_C; genus Rubrivivax. Next base: position 20,209 of record CAJAES010000026.1, on the reverse strand, counting down.
CGCGCCCGCCAGGTGGTCGACGCCGGCGTCGTGCAGGGGTACTTCCTCTCCAGCTACTCGGCGCGCAAGCTCGGCATGCGCACCACCGGGCATGCCGGCGGCTCCCAGAACCTGCGCCTGACCAGCCGCCGCACCAAGCGCGGCGACGATCTCGACGCCATGCTGCGCAAGCTGGGCCGCGGCCTGTTCGTCACCGAACTGATGGGGCAGGGCGTCAACTACGTCACGGGCGACTATTCGCGCGGCGCTGCGGGCTTCTGGGTCGAGGACGGGCAAATCGCGTTCCCGGTCGAGGAGCTCACGATCGCCAGCCACCTGGGGCAGATGTTCAAGGGCATCGTCGCCGTCGGCGCCGACGCCTACACGCAGGGCGGCAAGACCGTCGGGTCGATTCTCGTCAATCGCATGAAGCTCGCGGGCAGCTGAGCCCCGCCTGATGTGGCTTACGTGGTTTTGCGAAGGGGTAAACCCCGCCGCGTACGACAGGGTCCGTTTCTAGAATTCCCCGTCTGTTTCTCATCACCCCTCTCAGGAGAGATCGTCCATGGAACGTCGCAAGTTCATTCACGGTGCCGGCATCGCCGGCGTGCTGGCCGCGGGCGTCGCGCCTGCAGTTCACGCACAAGCCACCATCCGCTGGCGTCTGACTTCCGCCTTCCCGAAGGCGCTGGACACCATCTTCGGTGCGGCAGACACCTTCTCCAAGGCCATCGGCGAGATGAGCGGCGGCAAGTTCCAGGTCTCGGTGCACCCTTCTGGTGAACTGGTCGGCGGCTTCGGCCAGGTCGACGCCGTCCAGCAGGGCACCGTCGAGATGGCGCACACCGCGCCTTACTACTACTTCGGCAAGGATCCGACCTTCGCCCTCGGTTGCGCCATCCCCTTCGGCCTGAACAGCCGCCAGATGACCGCGTGGATGGTGGAAGGCAACGGCCTGAAGCTGATGCGCGAGTTCTACGCCAACTACAACATCATCAACTTCATCGGCGGCAACACCGGTGCGCAGATGGGCGGCTGGTGGCGCAAGGAAATCAAGTCGCTCGCCGACCTGAAGGGCCAGAAATTCCGCACCGGCGGCTTCAGCGGCCGCGTGTTCGAGCGCATGGGCGGCGTGCCCCAGAACATTCCTGGCGGCGAGATCTACCAGGCCCTGGAAAAGGGCACGATCGACGCGGCCGAGTGGGTGGGCCCGTACGACGACGAGAAGCTGGGCTTCAACAAGGTGGCTCCGTTCTACGGCTACCCTGGCTACTGGGAAGGCGGCCCGCAGCTGGACTTCTTCATCAACACCAAGGCCTACAACAGCCTGTCGGCCGAGTACAAGGCCATGGTGGAAGCTGCCGCGCACGAAGCCCACAACGTGATGCAGGCCCGCTACGACGCCCGCAACCCGGCGGCCCTGAAGCGCCTGGTGGCCAGCGGCACGAAGCTGTTCCGCTTCCCGAAGGACGTGATGGACAGCGCCTTCAAGGAATCGATGGCCCTGTACTCCGAGCTGAGCAACACCAATCCGGCCTGGAAGAAGATCTACAGCGACTTCAGCGATTTCCGTCGCGACCAGAACCTGTGGTTCCGCTTCACCGAAGCGGGCTTCGACGACTTCATGCAGTCGCAGCGCCTGTAATTCCAGTCGGCTGGGGAGCGCCTTCGCGGCGCTTCCTGCCCGACCCCAGCATGAAAAAGGCCCCGCAGTGCGGGGCCTTTTTGCTGGGCGGAAGGTTCTACTTCTTCTGCTGGTTCTGCTGATCCTGCTTGATCGCGTCCATGAAGCCGCGCATCGGGTCTTCCTCGCTGGCAGCAGGCGCCGGGGCGGGCACGGCGCCCGATGCATCGGGCGCAGCCGGTGCGTCCTGCCCGGCGCCCATGTTCTGCAACTGCTCCATGACCGAGGCATCGTCGATCTTCGCGGCCTGCGTGATGTTGCCGATCACGAGCTCTGGCTTCGCGATCACGACGGCCACCATGATCAGCTGCAGCACGATGAAGGCGATCGAGCCCTTGTAGATCTGCGCGGTGGTCACGGCGGGGATGGTGACCCCCGTGATGCGGTCCTTGTAGTCGGTCTTGGCGGCCACGCTGCGCAGGTAGAACAGCGCGAAGCCGAAGGGCGGCGTCAGGAACGAGGTCTGCAGGTTCATCGCGATGATGACGCCGAACCAGATCATCACCGCCTCGGGCGGCGCGCCCGGAATCAGCTCCGGAAGGATCTTCTCGGCCACCGGCGCCAGCATCGGGATCACGATGAACGCGATCTCGAAGAAGTCGATGAACATGCCGAGGATGAACACCAGGATGTTCACGATGATCAGGAAGCCCATCGCGCCGCCGGGCAGCTTGTCGAACAGGTGCTCGACCCAGATGTGGCCGTCAGCCGCGTTGAACGTGAAGCTGAAGACCGTGGAGCCGATCAGGATGAACAGCACGAAGCACGACAGGCGTGCCGTGCTGTCCAGCGCCTGCGTCATGGTCTTCAGGTTCAGGCGGCTGCGCGCGAAGGCCATGATCAGAGCGCCCATCGCGCCCATGGCCCCGCCTTCGGTGGGCGTGGCCACGCCCAGGAAGATGGTGCCCAGCACGAGGAAGATCAGCACCAGCGGCGGGATCAGCACGAAGGTGACGCGCTCGGCCAGCTTGGACAGCAGGCCGAAGCGCAGCAGCTTGTTCAGGATGGCCAGGCCCAGCGCCAGGAAGGACGCGATGGTCATCGACAGGATGAAGATCTCGTCCTTGGGCGCGGCATTGGGCCGCTCGATGATCTGCTTGAGCACGCTGTCGTGCACCTGCGACCAGGCAACGCCCGCCACTGCGCAGACAACCAGCAGCACCAGCAGGGACTTGTGGCCGCTGGCGCCGTTGCCTTCGCGGTAGATGCGGGCCTCCAGCGGCAGCGCAGGCACCCACTTGGGCTTGACGATGGCCACCGCCACCACGAACAGCAGGTACAGGCCCACCAGCAGCAGGCCGGGGATCAGCGCACCGGCGTACATGTCGCCCACCGAGCGGCCGAGCTGGTCGGCCAGCACGATCAGCACCAGCGACGGCGGGATCGCCTGCGCCAGCGTGCCCGAGGCCGTGATGGTGCCGGTGGCGATGGTGCGGTTGTAGCCGTAGCGCAGCATGATGGGCAGCGAGATCAGGCCCATCGAGATGACGGCTGCAGCCACGACGCCGGTGGTGGCCGCCAGCAGGGCGCCGACCAGGATCACCGCGATGGCCAGGCCGCCGCGCAGCGGGCCGAACACCTGCCCGACGGTCTCGAGCAGGTCCTCGGCCATTCCGGACCGTTCGAGGATGATCCCCATGAACGTGAAGAACGGTATGGCCAGCAGCGTGTCGTTCGACATGATGTTGAACACGCGCAGCGGCAGGGCGCCGAACATGTTCGACGGGAACAACCCGGCCTCGATGCCGATGAAGCCGAACAGCAGGCCCGTGGCCGCGAGGCCGAAGGCCACCGGAATGCCGGTGAGCAGAAAGAACAGCAGGCCCGCGAACAACAGCGGGACAAAGTATTGCGCGATGAAGGCACTCATTGGCGGATTCCTGCGGCGCGCTCGCGCTCGATCTGTTCTGCGAGTTCCTCGACGAGCATGACGTCGTCGCTCTTGGCTGCGGGGTCCACGCTGAACGGCTCGGCGCGCAGGCCCTTCAGGAAGGCGATGCGCTTGATCAGTTCAGACAGGCTCTGCAGCAGCAGCAGCCCGAAGCCCGCCGGGATCAGCAGCATCACCGGCCAGCGGATCAGGCCGCCGGCATTGGAGCTGACTTCACCGGACACATAGGCGTTCATGAACAGAGGCCACGACAGATTGATCATGATGATCGACAGCGGCACGACGAACACGACGATACCGATCGCGTCGATGACGGCGTTGGTTCGCTTGCTCAGGCGCGACGCGATGAAGTCGATGCGGACGTGCGCGTTGCGCAGGAACACATAACCCACGCCGAGCATGAAGACGGCGGCGAACAGGTACCACTGGATCTCGAGGTAGGCGTTGGAGCCCACGTCGAAGGCCTTGCGCATGATGGCGTTGCCGGCGCTGATGGCCACGGCTGCGAGCACCAGCCAGATGACCAGCTTGCCGATCCACTCATTGAGTGAGTCGATCAGCCGGGAGAAGGACAGAAGTGGGGACACGGGGCGGTCTCCTTCGAGAGGACCCCGGATTCTAGGCAGTAGCGGTGAGGATTCCGCTACGTCTTACCCGCAGATAGGCGGGTTCTGCGGGCTCGCCAGCCTGCTTTGTGGTGCCTTAGCCGCCGAGGGCCGCCATGTACAGCCGCGTGCTGCGTGCGCCTGACCGGCAGAACGCCAGGACCGGGTGCGGCAGTTCCGCCATCAACGCGCCGAACGCCTTGATTTCCTCGGGTGACTGGTAGGCGCCGTTCACCGGCAGGAACCGGTACTCGAGACCGGCCGCTGCCGCCGCTGCCGCCATTTCGGCATGCGTGGGCTGGTCGGGGCCGCCCTCGAAATCGGGTCGGTTGTTCACGATGCTGCGAAACCCGGCGCGCGCTGCCTCGGCAAGATCGCCGGGGGCGAGTTGCGGCGCGACGAAGACTTCGCCGGCCACGGGCCGGATCGGCAGGGAGGTGGGTGCAACCATGGGCGGATCCTACTTTGCAAGAGCCTGCTTCACCGCGGCAGACACCAGCGCCATCTCGGCCTGCCCGCCCAGGCTCGCCTTGGCGGCGGCCATGACCCGGCCCATGTCGCCCGGGCCGGTGGCGCCGAGTTCGGTGACGATGGCGCCCACTGCCGCGGCAATGGCCTCGGGCGTCAGGCGCTGGGGCAGGTAGGCCTCCAGCACGCCGATCTCCGCGGTTTCCTTGGCGACGAGATCCTCGCGCCCGCCCTGGCGAAACGCGGTGACAGAGTCCTTGCGCTGCTTGATGAGCTTGTCGACGATGGCGACCACGGCGGCGTCGTCGAGTTCGATGCGCTCGTCGACTTCACGCTGCTTCATCGCCGCCAGCAGCATGCGGATGGTGGTCAGGCGGTCGCTGTCGCGGGCGCGCATGGCGGCCTTCATGTCGTCCTGGATGTGGTCTTTGAGGCTCATCTAAGTTCTCCGGGGCTGTACGCGTCGCGTGCCCAAATGCAAAAGCCCGCCACGGCATGCCGTACGGGCTGGAGACTGGTACCGAGGTGGATCTGCGACCCAGGCCGCGTGATCCACCTGCAGAATCAGTACATCTTCTTCGGCAATTGCATGCTGCGCACGCGCTTGAAGTGCCGCTTGACGGCGGCAGCCTTCTTGCGCTTGCGCTCGGACGTGGGCTTCTCGTAGAACTCGCGCGCGCGCAGCTCCGTCAGAAGGCCCATCTTCTCGATGGTCCGCTTGAAGCGGCGGAGGGCAACATCGAACGGCTCGTTCTCTTTGACGCGAATGGTGGTCATGAAAAGCTGTGGCTCTAGCGCAGGAAAGAGGATGATTCTAGCCCGGAAACCAAGCGCTTGGCAAATGCTGCCGGTGCGGCCATGTTGATCGGTTGTTTCTCACTGCCCGGGACGCGGCAACAGCAGTCGCAGGCGCTAGCATTGACTCAACCATGAACTAGGGGGAAATCGGTGCGGGCACGGGCAGGCGCTTGATCTGGCCGGGTTCGCGGACCAAGATCGACGCTCGCGTGTCTGGTCAGGTCCCCCCGCCGAGTTCCCCAGTGCTGATGTCCACTGAATCCGAAACCGAATCCCAGGCGGTCGCCCCCGATCGCCATGCCGCCTTGCTGGCCCGTCTGTGGCCCGAGGCGGGCGCACGTCTGGGTGCGATGGGCGCCGTCAAGGATGCTGCCAGCGGGCGATACGAGTGGATCGCCCCCGCGCTCGCGGCTCTGCTGCGCCGCGAGCCCGCCGAACTGATCGGCCGCACCGACGCCGAGTGGTTCGATACCGCCACGGCCACCGTGCTGCGTGCCGCCGACCAGGCGGCGCTGGCGCGCAACGGCGTGCTCTCCAGCGAGCACCGCTTCGAGGCTGGCGGTCAGCGGCACGATCTTCAGGTCTATCGCCTGGCCGGCGCGGCCGACGAGCAGGGGCGCCGCAGCCTGGCCAGTGTCTGGGTCGATCAGCATCCGGCGCGGCAGAAGGAGACGCAGCTCAAGCAGGCGCTCGAGCAGATCGAGCAGCTTCAGCGCGCCAACGAGACCCTGCGCCGCGAGCTCAAGGATCAGGGCCTGCGCGACCACGACTCCGGGCTCTACACGCGCGGGCACTTCGAGGAGCAGCTGCGCCGCGAGGTGGACCTGTCCACGCGCGAGCACCGCGAGTTCGCGCTGGTCTTCATCGAGATCGACCCTGCCACCGAGCAGGTGGCCGCGCTGGGTGCGCCCGCCCAGGCGCGCATCCTCGAGGCCATGGGCCGGCTGCTGCGCGGCAACACCCGTGCGATGGACGCTTCCTGCCGTTTCGACGAGCACCGCTTCTCGGTGCTGCTTTCCGGCGTGGGGCTCGCGACGGCTCACTCGCGCATGGAAGGCCTGCGTCGGCAGTGCGCGACGCAGATCGTCGTACTCGAGGGGCGAGAGCTCGGCTTCACGGCGTCGATGGGCGTGGCGAGCTTTCCGCACACCGCCCACACGCAGGATGAGCTTATCGGTGCCTGCGAGGCCGCTCTGGCCGAAGCCCAGCGCCGTGGCGGCAACCACGTCACGCTGGCCAGCATCCGCTTCGAATCCTAGGAGCCTGCGCGGCACAAGCCGCACCGGCCTCTAGCCGAAGACCCGGTAGAGCATGGTCGCGGCCAGCGCGAGCAGCAGCAAGGCGAACAGCTTGCGCAGCGACTTCACGTCGATGCGGTGGGCGGTGCGTGCCCCCAGCGGCGCCAGCATCACGCTGGCCAGCGTGATGATGACCAGTGCGGGCAGGTACAGGTAGCCGAAGGCGCCCGGCACGGACGGCGGCAACGACCAGCCCGCGATCAGGTAGCCCAGCGTGCTGGCCATCGCGATCGGGAAGCCCAGCGCAGCGCTGGTGCCCACCGCGTTGCGCAGCGGCACGTTGCACCACACCATGAAGGGCACCGAGACGAAGGCCCCGCCCGCCCCGACCAGCCCCGACATCAGACCGATACCGCCGCCGGCCGCGGCCTGGCCTGCCCAGCCCGGCATCTGCCTGGAAGGGGACGGCTTGCGATCCAGCAGCATCTGCACGGCGGAAAACCCCACGAAGGCGGCGAACAGCACGGCCAGCCCCTGGCCCTTGATGAGCGCGAAGATCCCGCCGCCGCCCGCCAGACCGCCCAGCACGATGCCGGGCGCCAGCCCACGGACCAGATCCCAGCGGACGGCACCATGGCGGTGATGCGCGCGCAGGCTCGACAGCGAGGTGAACAGGATGGTCGCCATCGAGGTGGCCACCGCCATTTTCACGGCCAGCGCCGGCTCGACGCCGCGCGCCGAGACGATGAAGGTCAGGAAGGGCACCATCAGCATGCCGCCGCCGATGCCCAGCAGCCCGGCCAGGAAGCCGGCCGTGATGCCGAGCGCCAGCAGTTCGAGAATCAGGGCCGGGCCCAGCGAGCCGAGCCAGTTCATGGCGCCAGCCGGGCGAGCACGGCCTGCCATTCCGCAGGCGTCACAGGCGTGATCGACAGGCGATTGCCGCGTTGCAGTGTCCGAAGGGTGGCCAGTTCGGGAGCCTCCCGCATCTCGGCCAGCGGCATCAGCCGGGTCTTGCGCATCAGTTTCACGTCCAGTTGCAGCCAGCGCGGGGCGTCTCGCGTGGACTTGGGGTCGAAGTAGGGGCTGGCGGGGTCGAACTGCGTTAGGTCGGGCACCGTGCCCGAGGCGATCTCGGCGAGGCCGGCAATGCCCGGTTCAGGGCAGGACGAGTGATAGAACAGCACGCCGTCGCCGACGCTCATGGCGTCGCGCATGAAGTTGCGCGCCTGGTAGTTGCGCACGCCTGTCCAGGGCAGTCGCTGGCCGGGTGCGTGGACGAGGTGATCGATCGACGCCTCGTCGGGCTCGCTCTTCATCAGCCAGTAGTGCTTCAAGCGATGCGTCTTCGTGAAAGGTGTCCGCCGTGAGCCGTGGACCGCATTCCTGAACCCTCAGGGAAGTTCAGGTGGGCGAGGTCAGCGAGGCTTCGGGTTCATCTGACGCGAGATGATCACACCAGCTTCGCGATGTTCCAAGCCCTGGCTCATTGAGCATCGGTTCAAGGAAATATAAGACCCACGCGAACACGACGGACGAATCCATTCTAGGCCACTGCGGCGCGGTATGCATGCCATGAGGCGTGACCGATCACCGGCCCGGCGATCAGCAGGCCCGCGAACCACGGCAGCATGGCCAGCGTCACGATCAGCGCGATCAGGAAACCCCACCAGAGCATCACGCCGGTCTGCGTGAGCACGAGCCGCAGGCTGGTCAGGCCGGCGGTGATGGCGTCGGTCTGGCGGTGCAGGATCATGGGGATCGAAACGACGCTGATGCTGTATATCAAGCCGGCGAAGAGCGCGCCCACGACCGTCCAGGCCGCGATGAAACCGATGTTCTCAGGGTCCAGCAGCGCGAGCAGGGAGCCCTTGAGGTCGGGCATGCCGTCGAAGCTGACCGCGAAGATGACCAGCGTGGCGCGGCCCCACAGCATCTCGAGCACCAGCAGCACGAAGCCGAAGATGGCCAGTGTGCCGGTGCGGGTGTCCCAGGCCAGCAGCGAATCGCCGAAATCCGGCCGTTCGCCGGCCTCCAGCCGCTGGCTGGCGCGGTACAGCCCGAGGCACATGAAGGGCCCCATCAGCAGGAACCCGGCCGACAGGGCCATGACGTACGCGGGTGCCCGCTCGTACATCTTCAGCAGCGCCCAGCCCATGACCATGAAGCAGCCGCCATAGAACAGGCCGATGCCGGGACAGCGCAGGAAGTCGCGCCAGCCGGCCGCCAGCCAGCGCAGCGGATCGGCGAAGCCGAGCGGGTTCAGCGCGATCTCGAAGGCGCCCGGCGCGCGGCCGGGGTCGGCGGCGCCGTCCGGCGGGTTGGTGGGCGTGGCGTTCATCTCTGGTGTTGTAGACCGGGGATGCGGTGGGCGGTATCCGGCGCGTCCCGGGGGTCAGGCATCACCGCGTTCGTCCCGGCGGATCGAACGCACCAGCCACAGTGCGCCGGCCACGGCGCCCACGAAGCCGACCAGGCCGAACGCCGGCAGGCCGAACAGCTGTGGGCCGCCTCCGACCGTCATCACGATGGACGAGCCGATGATCAGCGCCGCGATGACGATCGCCATCGCCAGGCGGTTGGCGGCGCGGTCGAGCTGGTCACCCACGCGCCGCAGATGGGCCAGGTCGAGGCCGATGCGGAACTGGCCGTGCCGCGCGCTGCGCAGCAGCCGCGATACATCGTGCGGCAGCCGCTCCGCCGTGCCGGCCAGCCGCTGCAGCGCCTTCCAGGCCCGGCCCGCCAGCGCCTTCGGGCGGTAGCGTTCCCGCAGGGTGCGGCGCAGCAGGGGCAGGGCTTCCTGGGCCATGTGGAAGTCCGGGTCCAGGCCGCGTCCCATGCTCTCCAGAGAGATGAAGGCCTTGATCAGCAGGGCCAGGTCGGCCGGCAGCGCCAGCGAATGCTCCCGCAGCACGGCGGTCACCTCGACCAGCATCTGCCCGAGGCTCAGCTGCGCGAGCGGCGTGCCGTGGTACTGGTCCACGAAGGCCTCGATCTCGGTCTCGAGCTGGGCGAGGTCGGCCTCCCCGGTATCGCCCGTCCAGTCGAGCAGGACCTCGGCCACGGCCTGCGGGTCTCGCTGCACCAGCCCGAGCAGCAACGACAGGAGCTCTTCGCGCCGGCGGGGCGACAGCCGCCCCACCATGCCGAAATCGATGAAGGCCAGGCGGTTGCCGGGCAGGTAGAAGACGTTGCCGGGGTGCGGGTCGGCATGGAAGAAGCCGTCCTCGACGATCATCTTCATCACCGCCTGCGCGCCGCGCTGCGCGAGCAGCTTGCGGTCCAGCCCGGCGGCGTCCACGGCCGCCAGGTCCTCGCCGGGCACGCCGTCGATCAGATCCTGGACATTCACGCGCGGGGTGGTGTGCTCCCAGTGCACGCGCGGAATCTGCACGTAGCCCAGCGGCTCGAGGTTGCCCGCGACGCGTTCGGCATGGCGGCACTCGGCGGCCAGGTCCAGCTCGCGCCGCAGCGAACGGGCGAACTCGCGCACCAGTTGCTCGGGGCGGTAGGGCGCCAGCGCGGGCCACTGGCGCGCGGCCACGCCGGCCAGGCGCTCGAGCAGCCGGAGATCGGCGTCGATCACGGCTTCGATGCCTGGGCGGCGCACCTTCACGACCACCTCGGTGCCGTCATGCAGCCGGGCGCGGTGCACCTGCGCGATGGACGCGGCAGCCAGCGGCGTGGTGTCGAACTGCGCGAATACCGTCTCGGGCTCGCCGCCCAGGTCTTCGCGAAGCTGCGCCCGCAGGGCTTCGAAAGGCAGCGCGGGCACCCGGCTGTGCAGCTTGCTGAACTCGGCGATCCACTCGGGGCCCAGAAGATCGCTTCGCCCCGCCAGCACCTGCCCGAGCTTGACGAAGGCGGGGCCCAGTTCCTCGAGGGCGAGCCGCACCTGCTCCGGCGGCGACAGCCGGGCGAGGTCGGCGGCGTGCTCGCGGTGGAGCACGCGTCCGGCGCGCGCCAGAGTGTCGGCCAGGCCGAGCCGGCGCACGGCCTCGCCCAGGCCGTGCCGCAGCAGCACGGCTGCGATCTGCTCCATCCGACCCAGATCCTGCACGCCGCCCAGAGTGTCGAGGCTCATGGCCGGAAGTATGAGCCGCTCAGCCCTTGCTGCGGCGGACCCGGATCAATTCGTCCAGGATCAGGCACATGGCGCCCACCGAGATGGCGGCGTCGGCGACGTTGAAGCTCGGGAAGTAGCCGCCCTGGAATACCGGCTCCAGCACCGCGAAGCGAAACTGCAGGAAATCGACCACGTAGCCGTGCAGCAACCGGTCGACCACGTTGCCGATGGCGCCGCCGAGGATCATGGTCAGCGAGAAGCAGAACAGGCGCTGGCCCGGGTGGCTCTTCAGCATCCAGACGATGAAGACCGAGGCCACCGCGCCGATGCCGACGAAGAACCAGCGCTGCCAGCCCCCGGCGCCCGCCAGGAAGCTGAAGGCCGCGCCGGTGTTGTGAACCCGGACGATGTTGAAGAAGTCGGTCACGGTCCGGCTGTCGCCGAGCTGGAACCAGCCGAGGATCAGCGTCTTCGTGAACTGGTCGGCGACGATGATGATCAGCGCCAGGCCCAGCCACATGGCCAGGCCCGGGGCCTTGCTGCTGCCGCGGGCCATCAGGCCGCCGTGCGGGTTTCGCCCGCGCCGTACAGGTTGTCGGTGCAGCGGCCGCACAGCGTCGGGTGCGCGGCGTCATGGCCGACATCGTCGCGCCAGTGCCAGCAGCGCTCGCACTTGGTGGCGGTCGAAGGCACCACGTCCACGGCCAGTTCGCCGCCTTCGGCCAGCGTCGCCGCCGAGGTGATGAAGACGAACTTGAGGTCTTCGCCCAGAGCCGCCAGGAGCGCATGGTCCGCCGCCCCGGCCGTGATGGCCAGGTTCGCCTGCAGCGACGAGCCCACTGTGCCGGTGCCGCGCACGGCTTCGATCTGCTTGTTGGCCAGATCGCGGATCTCGCGGATGCGCGACCACTTGGCGATCAGCGCTTCGTCGGGCGCGTCGAAGGTCGAGTACGTCTCGAGGAATATCGACGGGCTGGTGCCGATGAGCGTCCAGGCCTCCTCGGCCGTGAAGCTCAGGAAGGGGGCCATCCAGCGCAGCATGGCCTGGGTGATCTGGTGCAGTGCGGTCTGCGCGCTGCGGCGGGCCAGGCTCTTCGGCGCCGTGGTGTAGAGCCGGTCCTTCAGCACGTCGAGGTAGAACGCGCCGAGGTCTTCGGAGCAGAACACCTGCAGCTTGGACACCACCGGGTGGAACTCGTAGACCTCGTAGTGGGCCAGCACCTCGGCCTGGAACTGCGCCGTGCGCGAAACCGCCCAGCGATCGATCTCCAGCATGTCGGCCAGCGGCACGGCATCCGTGGCGGGATCGAAGTCGCTCGTGTTGGCCAGCAGGAAGCGCAGCGTGTTGCGGATGCGGCGGTACGCGTCCACCACCCGCGCGAGGATCTTGTCGTCGCCGGCGATGTCCCCGGAATAGTCGCTCGCGGCGACCCACAGGCGGATGATCTCGGCGCCCATCGAGCTGCTGACCTTCTGCGGCTCGATGCCGTTGCCTAGGCTCTTGCTCATCTTGCGGCCCTGGCTGTCCACCGTGAAGCCGTGCGTGAGCAGACCGCGGTAGGGCGCGCGGTCGAAGAGCGCGCAGGCCAGCAGCAGCGAGCTATGGAACCAGCCGCGGTGCTGGTCGTGGCCTTCCAGGTACAGGTCGGCTTCGGGGCCGGTCTCGTGGAAGCCGCCGGGGTGCTGACCACGCAGGACGTGCCAGAAGGTGCTGCCGGAATCGAACCAGACCTCGAGGATGTCGCTGCTCTTGGTGTAGTGCGGCGCATCCTCGGCGCCGAGGATCTCCTCGGCCGTGACGCGGCTCCAGGCCTCGATGCCGCCGGCCTGCACGATATCGGCGGCCTGGTCGAGGATGGCCATCGTGCGCGGATGCAGGTCGCCGGTGTCCTTGTGCAGGAAGAACGGCACCGGCACGCCCCAGCTGCGCTGGCGGCTGATGCACCAGTCGGGCCGGTTGGCGATCATGTCGCGCAGCCGGGCGCGGCCGTTCTCGGGGTAGAAGCCGGTGGCGTCGATGGCGTCGAGCGCCATCTGGCGCAGCGTCTTCGGCGCCTTGTCCTTCGTGAAGACGCCTTCGCCCGCGTCCATTCGGATGAACCACTGCGCCGCGGCGCGGTAGATCACGGGCGTCTTGTGGCGCCAGCAGTGCGGGTAGCTGTGCGTGATGGTCTCGGTGGCCATCAGGCGGCCGGCCTCGCGCAGTGCCTCGATGATGACCGGCACGGCCTTCCAGATGCCCAGCCCGCCGAAGAGGGGGAAGTCGGCCGCATAGGCGCCGTTGCCCTGCACCGGGTTCAGGATGTCGTCGTACTTCATCCCGTGCGCGACGCAGGAGTTGAAGTCGTCCAGGCCGTACGCTGGGGAGCTGTGCACGAGGCCGGTGCCGTCGTCGGCGGTGGCGTAGTCGGCCAGGTAGACGGGGCTCAGGCGGTCGTAGCCGGCGTCCACGTGGGCCAGCGGGTGGTGGAAGTTCAGACCGCCGAGCTTCTCGCCCAGGGTCGTGGCCAGCACCGTGCCCTGCAGCCCGTAGCGCACCATGCACTTGTCCACCAGCGAGGCCGCCAGCACCAGCAGGCCGCGCTCGGTGTCGACCAGCGCGTACTCGAGCGCCGGGTTCAGGTTCAGCGCCTGGTTGGCCGGGATCGTCCAGGCGGTGGTCGTCCAGATGACGGCAAAGGCGTCCTTCTGCAGAGAACCGAGGCCAAAGGCAGCGGCCAGCTTCGCGGGCTCGGCGCACTTGAAGGCGACATCCAGCGTCTGGCTCTTCTTGTCGGCGTACTCGATCTCGAATTCGGCCAGCGAACTGCCGCAGTCGAAGCACCAGTAGACCGGCTTGAGGCCGCGATAGACGAAACCGCGCTCGATGACGCGCTTGAACGCGCGGATCTCGCCCGCCTCGTTGGCCGGGTCCATCGTCGCGTAGCGGTGCTCCCAGTCGCCCAGCACGCCCAGGCGCTGGAAATCGAGCATCTGCTGCGCGATCTGTTCGGTGGCGTAGGCGCGGCTCTTCGCCTGCATCTCGTCGCGGCTCAGGCTGCGGCCGTGCTTCTTCTCGATCGCGTTCTCGATCGGCAGGCCGTGGCAGTCCCAGCCGGGGATGTACTGGGCGTCGAAGCCGGACAGCTGCCGCGCCTTGACGATCATGTCCTTGAGCACCTTGTTGACGGCATGGCCCATGTGGATGGCGCCGTTGGCATACGGGGGGCCGTCGTGCAGCACGAAGAGCGGCGCACCGTGGCGGGCGTCACGCAGGCGCTTGTAGAGGCCTTCCTCGTTCCAGGCCTTGATCCAGCCCGGCTCCCGCTTGGGCAGGTCGCCCCGCATCGGGAACGGGGTGTCCGGAAGGTTCAGGGTCTTGCGATAGTCTTGGGGGGCGGGGGTGTTCATGGCGTCGTGGCCGCAGTCGGGCGGCGCATCAGGCAACATCGGAAAGAGGGGGCCGGCAAGGGCCGGCTCGGCTGGCAGCGCTTAAGCCGCGCTTCAGGCGGGCGCGCCGATAATTCGGTCGCGCGTCGTCTGGCGGCTGGTGGCCACGTGCCCACGAGCGGGAGAGGAAGCGATCGAGAATGACGCCATGCTTCGATTCTAGCGGCGCACCATCACACAGAACCGATGCACAGACTGTCATTCTTTCCCCCTGCTTGCGGCCTGCCCTTGGCACTGAGCCTGCTGGCGGCGCCCGCGCTGGCCCAGGTCGAACCTGCCAAGCCGACGCGCTGGGAAGGCGCCATCGGGCTCGTCAGCAGTTACGGCCCCAGCTACTTCGGCGCCGAGGACTACCGCGTGCGCCTGGGCCCGGCCGGGTTCCTCCGCTACGGCCGGATCACCATCTCCGGTTCGGGCGGTTTCACGACCCGGCGCGACGATGACGTCGAGCGCGGCGTGGCCGCACGGCTGATCGACCGGGACACCCTGGACGTGAGCCTGAGCGCACGCTGGACGAACGGGCGCCGCGAATCCAACAGCGACCGCCTGTCCGGCATGGGCGACATCCAGGGCACCGTCCTGGCCCGCCTGCGCACGCAGTGGACACCCGAAGGGCCCTGGCGCTACAGCCTGGGTGTCAGCACCGACATCCTGGGCAACGGCAACGGCTGGATCGCCGATGTCGGCGTGGCGCGCGAGTGGCAACTCTCGCCGCAGACGAAGCTGCATGCCGGGGCCTCGGTCAGCTTCGGCGGCGATTCCTACATGCAGTCCTGGTACGGCGTCACGCCCGAGCAATCGGCCAGGACGGGCTACGCCGTCTACACCCCGGGCAACGGCCTGCGCGATGCGTCGCTGGGCCTGACCCTGCGCCACGAGTTCAACCGGGAGTGGGGTGGTTTCCTGAGCACCGGCGTGTCGACCCAGCTCGACACGGCGGCCGGCAGCCCCCTGGTGCAGCAGCGCACCGGCTGGTCGGTGGGCACCGGGCTGGCTTGGCGCTTCTGACCCGGTTGCCGGGAGTTCGCCGCGCCGCTGCCGGGGCCGTTGCGAACCCGCTCAGCGCTCCCGGCGCTCAGGGTTCGGCGAACCAGGCGCGCGCGTCCAGCACGTCCTGCGCGATGCCGACCCGCAGCGCCTCCAGCGAAGGGTACGGGCGCTCGTCGTGCAGCTTTTCCAGCAGTTCGACCGTGATGCAGCGGCCGTATCCGGCCTCCATCGGCAAGGTGTCGGGCCAATCCAGCACATGCGTCTCCAGCAGCACACGGCCTGCGTCCTCGACGGCCGGGCGCACCCCCAGGCTCGCGACGGCGGCCAGCGGCGTCGGGCCGAGGCCCTGCACCCGTGCCACGAAGATGCCCATGGCGGCGGGCCGCGGGTGGCCGAATCGCAGGTTCATCGTGCGAAAGCCGAGTTCCCGGCCCAGCTTGCGGCCGTGCGAGACCCGGCCGCTGACCGCAAAGGGCCGGCCCAGCAACTCGGCGGTTCGCGGCATGTCGCCGGCCGCCAGCGCTTCGCGCACCGCGGAGCTGGAAACGCGCAGCCCGTGCACCTCGTAGCTCTGCATGCGGGCGACGTCGAAGCCGTCGCGTGCGCCTGCGGCGTCGAGCAGGGCGTAGTCCCCGGCGCGGCGTGCGCCGAAGCGGAAGTCGTCACCGACCAGCACATAACGTGCATCCAGGCCGCGTACCAGCACGCGCGAGATGAAGTCCTCGGGGCTCAGCGCCGCCAGGGTCTCGTCGAAGCGCAGCACCACGGCCCGGTCGATGCCGCAGCGGGCCAGCTCGGCCATCTTGTCGCGCAGCGTGGCGATGCGCGCCGGCGCCGCCGGTCCGCCGCGCCGGGCGAAGAAGAAGTCCCTGGGGTGCGGCTCGAAGGTCAGCACCGCGCTCGGCAGGCCGCGATGGCGCGCCTCGTTGCTCAGCAGCGCGAGCATGGCCTGGTGGCCGCGGTGCACGCCGTCGAAGCTGCCGATGGTCAGGGCGCAGGGGCCGGTGGCCGCATTCAGGCCACCCAGGCCGCGCAGGATCTTCATAGCCCGATTATCGCGGGCTCGATCCAGCGCCAGTGGCCCGGCGGCAGGTCGGCCGGCAGCTGCAGCGCGCCGAAGGCGCTGCGGTGCAGCGCTTCGACGCGATTGCCCGCCGCCGCCACCATGCGCTTGACCTGGTGGTACTTGCCCTCGGTGAGCGTCAGGCGCAGCGTGTGCGTTCCGGTGGCTTCCACGGCGGCCGCGCGCACGGGCACCGGGTGGTCGTCCAGCATCACGCCGGCCGTCAGCGCGGCCAGCAACGCGGGTTCGATCGCGTGCTTGACCGTCACCTCGTAGACCTTCGGCACATGGTGCTTGGGTGATGTGAGGCGGTGGATCAGCGCGCCGTCGTCCGTCAGGAGCAGCAGGCCGGTGGTGTCGGCATCCAGCCGCCCGACGGGCTGCACGTTGCGCCTGCGCAGCGGCAGCGGCAGCAGGCTCAGGACCCCCGCGTGATGCTTGGGCTGGCGCGAGCATTCCACGCCGTCGGGCTTGTGGAGCATCAGCAGCGCGTGTTCACGGTAGGGCCAGGTCACGCCGTCGACGACGTATTCGAGGCCGGCGGTGTCGATGTCTTCCATCGGGTCGTCCACCACGCGGCCGGCCACGCTGACATGGCCCGCGAGGCACAGGCCCTCGCACTCGCGGCGTGAGCCGAAACCCTGCGCGTACAGCATTCGTCCGATTTGCATGAACGTATTGTCGCCGCCGTAACATGGGCGCATGACGCGCACCCGCATTCCCGGCACCCGCTTCCTTCATTCCCCCGGCCCCACGCATCTGCCCGATGCCGTGCTGGCCGCCATGGCACGCCAGCCGATGGACCTGGCCGACCCGAGGGTCGCCGACACCATCATGGCCTGCGAAGCGGGCCTCAAGCGGCTGTTGCGCACGGTCGACGGCGAAGTCTTCTTCTATGCCGCCAATGGCCATGGCGCCTGGGAAGTGGTCATCCAGAACCTGCTGGCGCCCGGCGCGCTGGCGCTGGTGCCCGGCACCGGGCACTTCTCGGATTCCTGGGCCGTCCAGTGCCAGGCACTGGACCGCGAAGTGCTGCGCACGCCCTGGGCCGAGGGCCGCCCCATCGACACCGAGGCGGTGGCGCAACTGCTGCGCGACGACCGCGAGCGCCGCATCGCCGCCGTGCTGATGGTGCACACCGACACCGCCAGTGGCATCACGAGCGACATCGATGCGATGCGCGCCGCCATGGACGCCAGCGGCCACCCCGCGTTGCTGGTGGTGGATGCCGTGGCGTCGCTGGGCGCAGCGCCGCTGGCCATGGACTCTCAGCGCATCGACGTCGTCGTGGGCGCCTCGCAGAAGGGTCTGATGCTGCCGCCCGGCGTGGGCTTCGTGGCCGTGAACGCCGCCGCGCAGGCCGTGGCGCAGGCCAACCCGACGCCGCGCTTCTACTGGGACTGGACCCGCCGCGCCGGCGCCATGCCCTACAACAAGTTCTGCGGCACCCCGCCCCTGAACCTGATGGCGGGCATGGAAGCCGGCCTCGGGCTGCTGTTCGAGGAAGGCCTGGAGGCCGTGTTCGACCGCCACCGCCATCTGTCGGCCGCCGTGCACGCCGCCGTCGAGGCCTGGTCGCGCGAAGGCGCGGTGGGGTTCTTCTGCACCGAGCCTTCAGCCCGCTCGGTGTCCGTGACGGCGATCCGCACTGCGCCGGGCACCGACCCCGATGCCATCCGCCGCATCGCGCGCGAGCGCTTCGACGTGTCCATCGCCGGGGGCCTGGGCCCGCTGGCGGGCCGGGTCTTCCGCATCGGCCACCTGGGCGACGTGAACGCGCCCATGGTGCTGGGCGCGCTGGCCGGCGTCGAGGCCGCGATGACGGTGCTGGGCGTGCCCTACGGCCGCGACGGCGTGGCCGCGGCCGTCTCGCGGCTGGCTTCGGTGACGAGCGCCGGGCCTTTGTAGATCAGGCCGGTGTAGATCTGCACCAGGTCGGCGCCGGCGGCCAGCTTGGCGCGTGCGTCGTCGCCGCTCATGACCCCGCCCACGCCGATGATCGGGTAGCCCGCGCCCAGAGCCCCGCGCAGGGCGCGGATCACCCGGTTGCTGGCCTCGAACACCGGGCGCCCCGAGAGGCCGCCCGTCTCGCCGGCGTGCGCCATGCCCTGCACGGCGTCGCGCGCGATGGTGGTGTTGGTCGCGATCACGCCGTCGATGCCGTGGCGTGTGAGCGTGGCCGCGATGACGCCGATCTGTGCCGCGTCCAGGTCGGGTGCGATCTTCAGGAACATCGGCACCCGCCGGCCATGCTGCTGCGAGAGCGCGTCGCGCCGCTGACGCAGCGCCCCGAGCAGGGCGTCCAGCGCCTCGTCAGACTGCAGCGCGCGCAGGTTCTGCGTGTTGGGGCTCGAGATGTTCACCGTCACGTAGTCGGCGTGCGGGTAGACGCCCGTCAAGCACTCCAGGTAATCGTCGGCCGCGCGCTCGATGGGCGTGCTCGCGTTCTTGCCGATGTTCAGCCCCAGGACGCCGCCGCGGCTGCGGAAGCTGCGCGCCTTCTGCACGTTGGCCAGGAAGCTCGCGAGGCCTTCGTTGTTGAAGCCCAGCCGGTTGATCAGCGCCTCGGCCTCGGGCAGGCGGAACATGCGCGGCTTCGGGTTGCCCGGCTGCCCCTTGGGCGTGACCGTGCCCACCTCGATGAAGCCGAACCCCATCGCGCCCAGGCCGTCGATGCAGCGCCCGTTCTTGTCGAGCCCGGCGGCCAGGCCGACCCGGTTCGGGAACTTCAGGCCGGCCAGCGTGAGCGGGGCGTCCACGCGGGTCTGCGCCCACAGGCATTGCGCCGGCGTGTTCTGCAGCGCCGCGATCGACTCCATGGTGAGGTCGTGCGCGCGCTCGGGGTCGAGGCCGAACAGGAAGGGGCGGGTCAGGGCGTAGGGAATCAGCGACATGCCGGCATTGTCTCAGCCCGATAATCCCGGCCATGACGCAAGACGAACTCAAGGCCCTCGTTGGCCGCGCCGCCCTGGAACACGTGGTCGAGAACGGCTGGGTCGGGGTGGGCACCGGCAGCACCGTGAACCACTTCATCGACGCCCTGGCCACCATCAAGCACCGCATCCGCGGCGCGGTGTCCAGCAGCGACGCCAGCACCGCGCGCCTTCGCGCCCACGGCATCGAGGTGGCCGACGCCGCGGCGGTCGACGTGCTGCCGGTCTACATCGACGGCGCCGACGAGATCGACGGCAAGGGTTGCATGATCAAGGGCGGCGGCGCAGCTCTGACGCGCGAAAAGATCGTTGCCGATCTTGCACAGCGATTCATCTGCATCGCCGACGAGTCGAAGCTGGTGCCGGTGCTGGGCCGGTACCCGCTGCCGGTGGAGGTGATCCCGATGGCGGCGCCCCAGGTGGCGCGGCGCTTCGCGGCGTTCGGCGGGCAATCGGCGCTGCGCGTGGGCGTTCTCACCGACAACGGCCATCCCATCCTGGATGTGCGGGGTCTCGTGATCGCCGATCCGCTGTCGATGGAAACCGAGATCAACCAGTGGCCGGGCGTGGTGACGGTGGGCATCTTTGCGCGCCACCGGGCCTCGGTGTGCCTTCTGGGCACCCCCGGCGGCGTCCGGACCCTCACCTTCTAGACTATCCTTCGGGTTCAACGCGAAGGAAAGCCACTTGGCCAAACCAAACTACTCGTTCGAGAAGCGTCAGCGCGAACTGCTCAAGAAGAAGAAGAAGGAAGAGAAGGCCGCCAAGAAGGCCAGCGGCGAACTCGAGGAGATGAATCCCAACGACGCCATGCGTTCGCTGATCGGTGACGACGCGCCTGCGGCCGAAGAGCCCGCGGGCAACGCTCCTCCTCAGCCCTGAAGGTTTCGCCGCGCGGCTCTGACGAGCCAGCGCGCCGGGTCGGCCGCATCGCGCAGTTCCGCCTCCACGGGCATCGGCGTCCCGCCGATCCATGCGGCCAGCATGCGGCCTGCCAGCGGCCCCCAGGTGAGGCCCCTGGCACCCAGGCCACTCAACACGAACAGACCCGGCTCCCGCTCTGCC
>CAJAES010000025.1 GCA_903938815.1 uncultured beta proteobacterium | reverse complement strand
GCGCGTTTCGCGTCGCAAGCTGTGCGTAGAATCGTTCCTCCCCTTGACACCCGAGGGGACGGACGGCTGTAATCGATTCGACGGGCGTGCTGGCGACCACGCATGTTCCGGCGCCCAGCCCAGACAACGAACATCACCAGATTCCTTCCTCGAGGGGTACCCACAGTGAACAAGACCGAATTGATCGAACACATTGCCAAGCAGGCCGACATCTCCAAAGCCGCGGCGATGCGCGCGCTCGAGGCGATCATCGGTGGCGTCAAGAGCACGTTGAAGAAGAACGGCAGTGTCTCGATTGTCGGTTTCGGCACCTTCGCAGTCACCAAGCGCGCCGCCCGCACCGGGCGCAACCCGCGCACCGGCGCTGCCATCAAGATCAAGTCGGCCAAGGTGCCCAAGTTCCGCCCGGGCAAGGCCCTGAAGGACCACCTGAACTGAGACGAGTCAACCGGGTGCTTAGCTCAGCCGGTAGAGCGGCGCCCTTACAAGGCGTAGGTCGGCGGTTCGAGCCCGTCAGCACCCACCACGGCCCCTGATCTAGAATCCGGGTCCGCGCGAGAACAGAAGGCGAACTGCGGTTCGCCTTTGTCGTTTAGAGCCCGTCCCTATCCCTGCCGCCACTGCGAGACAGCACCGATGTTCGATTTCGTCCGTACGCACTCCCGGCTGATGCTCGGCCTGATCGTGGTGCTGATCATTCCGTCGTTCGTGTTCTTCGGCATCGAGGGCTACACCAACATGACCGACGGGGCCAACGCCACCGTCGCCACCGTCGATGGCCGCAAGGTCACGCAGGGCGAATGGGATCTGTCCCACCGCCGCGCCGTGGAGAACATGCGCCAGCGCATGCCCGGCGTCGACGCCAGCATGTTCGACAGCCCGGCGGCCCGCAAGGAATCGCTGGACGCGCTGGTCCGCGAGCGCGTGCTGCTCGCGGCCGCGAATGAAGCTCACCTGTTCCCGACCGACGAACGTCTGCAGCGGCTCTTCGTCACCGACCCCCAGTTCGCCGCCCTGCGCAACCCCGACGGCACCGTGAAGCGCGAGATCCTCGCGGCCCAGGGCATGTCTTCCGAGATGTTCGCGCAGCAGCTGCGCACCGACTTCGGCATGCAGCAGGTTCTGGGCGGCGTCGGCCGCTCCACCGTCGCCCCGACGGCCGTGGCCTTCGCGGGCCTGGACGCGCTGCTGCAGCAGCGCGAGGTGCAGGTGCAGCGCTTCGATGCCGTCGCGTACCGCGACAAGGTCAAGCCCACCGACGCCGAGCTCGAGGCCTGGCACAAGAGCCACGAGAACGAGTTCCGTGCTCCGGAAGTGGCGAACATCGAGTGGGTGCTGCTCGACCCCACCGTGCTCGCCCGCGACGTGGCCGTGCCCGAAGCCGACCTGCAGCGCTACTACGACGAGAACGCCAGCCGCTACACCGTGGCCGAGGAACGCCGCGCGCGGCACATCCTGATCAAGTCCGAGAAGGACGCGCCCGCCGCCGACCGCGCCAAGGCCAAGGCCCGCGCCGAGGAACTGCTGGCCCAGGCCCGTGCCAAGCCTGCCGATTTCGCCGCGTTGGCCAAGGCCAACTCGCAGGACGAAGGCTCGGCTCCC
Source organism: uncultured beta proteobacterium (assembly GCA_903938815.1). Taxonomy (GTDB): domain Bacteria; phylum Pseudomonadota; class Gammaproteobacteria; order Burkholderiales; family Burkholderiaceae_C; genus Rubrivivax. The sequence goes on along the minus strand of CAJAES010000025.1, from coordinate 33,762 downwards.
CAGGGTGGAGACCTCGACTTCTTCGGCCGCGGTTCGATGGTCAAGCCCTTCGAGGACGCGGTCTTCTCGATGAAGGCCGGCGAGATCAGCCCCGTGGTGGAGTCCGACTTCGGCTACCACGTCATCCAGCTCACCGAGCTGCGCGGCGGCCAGAAGAAGGCGCTCGCCGACGTGCGCCCCGAGATCGAAGCCGAGGTGCGCAAGACGCTCGCGCAGCGCCGCTATGCCGAGGCCGCCGAGCAGTTCAGCAACCTTGTCTACGAGCAGGCCGATACGCTGCAGCCCGCCATCGACAAGTTCAAGCTCGAGAAGCGCAGTGCCGCCGTTCAGCGCCGCCCGGCGCCCGGCGTCGAAGGTCCGCTGGCTTCGGCCAAGCTGCTCGAATCCGTGTTCTCCGAAGATGTGCTGCGCAACAAGCGCAACACCGAGGCGGTGGAGGTGGGCACCAGCCAGCTGGTGTCGGCGCGCGTGGTGTCCTACCAGCCGGAGCGCACGCTGCCTCTGGCCGAGGTGAAGGACCGCGTGCGTGAGCGCGTGGTGGCCGAGCAGGCCGCCGCGCTGGCCCGCAAGGAAGGCGAGGCCCGCCTGACCGCCGTGCGCGACGCCAAGGACGCAGTGCTGCCGCTGGTGGCCACCGTCTCGCGCGCGCAGATGCAGACCCTGCCCCGCCCCGTGGTCGAAGCCGCGCTGAAGGCCGACCCCGACAAGCTGCCCCTGACCCAGGGCGTGGACCTGGGCGTCGACGGCTATGCGGTGTTGCGGGTGTCCCGCGTGGTACCCCGCGACCCGGCCGCTGGCGGCGGTGAAGCCGCGCTGCGCAACCAGTTCGCGCAGGCTCTGGGCACCGCCGAGACCCTGGCGTACTACGAGTCCCTGAAGAAGCGCTACAAGACCTCGGTCAACCCGCCTGCGGCGGCAGCTTCCGCTCCCTGATGGGCTTGAAGCTATACTAGAAGGCTCTGCGGTGGCTGTAGCTCAGTTGGTAGAGTCCCAGATTGTGATTCTGGTCGTCGTGGGTTCGAGTCCCATCAGCCACCCCACCTGACAATCTGCCTGCGGCCCCTCGCTGAAAAGCGAGGGGCCGTTGTCATTTCTGGCCCAGGCGCAGCCGGCGGTCGTCAGGGCGCAAGGCCCGTCAGCGCGACAGGCACGCCGCCAGCGTCTCTAGGCTGTTTCAGGCCGCACGCGCGCCAGGTCGGCACTGGAACGGAGATCGTGAGAGCTGGCCTTGCTGCCCGCTGGATTCGAGGCGCCGCGATGACCTTACGGCTTTGGTAGGGTGAATATCCGGGCCATGGTGACCGGGATCAGATCAATCACCGACTTCGCCGCGAGTGTGAATGGGCGCTGTGTGCTGGTTGCAAGCACAACGCTCTGCCGAAAGGCGGACTCGGCCAGTGGAATCGCCGCGAGCTTGCCCTCATCGATCTCCGCCCGCACGCTATGGGTCGGGAGCACGCCGATACACGATTGCTCAAGCAGCATCGTTCGCATGACAGCCAGGGAATCGCACTCGACGGCGACGTTCACATGCGTTCGGTTCCGGCGTGCGTGTTCTTCCAGAATGCTCCGCATGGCATTCGGCGCGAACGGCAGGATCAGTGGCAGCCCGACAAGCGCTCGTGCCGGCAACACCTCGGGCAGTCGCCGCACCGAACGGCTCGCCTTTCCTGCCAGTGGCGCCAGAAGGTTCTGCAGCAGGCTCGGCCGGCCCACAGCGCATAGCTGCGCCTCGAACAGCTTCCGATAGCCTGTCGTTCCGCGTCTGCGGTACCTGTTGAGAATCGCGATGTCGATCCGGCCTTGTGCGAGGGCTTCCTCCATTTCGCCGCTGTAACCCTCCCTGAATCGAAGTCGGATCTCCGGAAGGCGTTCCGACACGGCGGCAAAAATCGCTGGGGCGACGAGGCGTGAGACGCCACCTACCAATCCAAGCGTGACGGCACCGCGCGGCACACCGGCGAGCGCGCGGCTGCTGGATGCCAAGCCCTCGGCCATGGCGAGCAGGGCGTTGACCCGAGGCAAGACCTCCCGCAGCAGATCTGTCGGCTCCATGCCTCGTCCGGTGCGGTGGAACAGCGGTCCGCCGAACAGGACTTCCATTGCGCGTATGTGGCGGCTTGCCGCCGACTGCGCCAAGCCCAGTTCGATCGCGCTGCGAGTCAGGCCGCCGACAACGGCGGTAGCCGCCAGCGTGCGGAGCGGACCAAGGTCACTCAGTTCAGGATCAACGCTGGATGCCTTCATACGTTCCAATAAGCAGATATCTGGTTTCCATATTCTAGGTAGTGCCGACCGTGATGAAGTCCTAAGCTCAAGGCGTTCATACGTTTCTCACTCAGTGAAGGAATCCGAAATGCTCAAACGCAGCGATGTCGGCTTTGCGGCCGATCCAAGCCGGCGCGGACTGCTTCGTGCGGCGATTGCCACGGCGGGTATGGCCGCGCTCGGGCCCGCGCGGGCACAAGGTGCTGGCTATCCGAAGGGCCCGATCAGGATCATCGTCGGACTGCCGGTCGGCGGATCGGCTGACGTTGTGGTGCGAGCCACTGCCCTTCAACTCGAAAAGTCCTTGAAGCAGCCTGTGCTGGTCGAGAATCGGCCGGGCGGACAGTTCGCCATCGCCATGCAGGCGCTGGCCAGCGCTCCGGCCGACGGCCACACGATTCTGCATATCTACAACGGCTTTCCCGCCACCCAGGCCACGCGCAAGCTGTTCGACCTGGAAAAGCAGACGACCGCGGTCGCGATGACCTACTCGACGCCAATGGTGCTGATGGTCCGCGCTGACTCGCCCTACAAGACGCTGGGTGAGGCGTTCGCGTACGCCCGCGCCAATCCTGGTCGGCTGAGCTACGGCGTGCTCGGGGCAGCGGGGTTGGAGCACCTGAAGTTTGCGCAGATCGAGAAGGCGGCGGGCTTCCGTGGCCTGTCGGTCCCGTACAAGGGTGGCCCGGATATCGTGCAGGCCCTGATCGCGGGCGACATCGACATCGCGCCGGCCGCCGCGATCTTCACCAAGATTCACGCAGGACGCGTCAAGGCCCTGGCCGTGCTGGAGCCGCAGCGTTGGCGCGACCTACCCGACGTACCGACGCTGGACGAAGCCGGCGTCAAGGTAGATGCGCTCAGTTACTGGGGGGGGTACGTGGTCCGCTCGGGCACTCCGAAGGAGATCGTGACCCTGCTGTCCAGCGAACTGGCGGCCGCAACGCAGTCTCCCGCGACGATCGAGAGGCTTGTGGCGACCGGGCACTCAACCCGGTTCAGCAAATCTCCCGACGACTTCCAGCAATACATCCGGTCCGAACTGGCCTGGATGTCCGAGGCTGCCAAGCTTGTCGAAGTGCCGGCCAACTGAAGCCACGCATTAGGCGCGGCTGCAGTTCTGGCCGGCATGGCGTTTGAAGTCGCAAGTGGAGGTCGAACATGAAGGCAGCAGTTCTTGAGGCATTCAACGCACCCCTCGTCATCCGGGACCTGGAACTGGCCGAGCCTGCTGCGTTCGAGGTCGTCGTCAGGACGGCTGCGGTCGGCGTCTGCCACAGCGACTTGCTGGCGTGGGAGGGTTTCAGGCCGGCGATGCCGTTGCCTGCCGTGCTGGGGCATGAGGTGGCTGGGGTCGTCGATCAGGTCGGCACGGGCGTCACCGACCTTGCGCCAGGTGATCACGTCGTGGGCTCCCTCGCAGTGTTTTGCGGCACCTGTGCCCAGTGTGTCTCGGGGCGCCAGGTGCTTTGCCAGGACACCAGCGTGAAGCAGCCACCGGGTCAGGCGCGGCGTATCCGGGATGGCGCCCGGCACATCAGCCAGAACTACAACCTGGGCGCCTTCGCAGAACGCTTGCTGGTGCACCGCAATGCACTCGTCAAGATCAGGCGAGACATGCCCCTGGATCGCGCAGCCCTCCTCGGTTGCGCAGTGACAACGGGCACCGGCGCGGTGTTCCGCACGGCGCAGGTGACTCCGGGCTCGACGGTGGCCGTTCTCGGCTGCGGAGGCGTCGGGCTGTCGGCCGTCAATGGTGCGCGCATCGCGGGGGCTTCGGTCATCGTGGCCATCGACATGTCGCCTCGCAAGGAGGAACTGGCGCGCCGGTTCGGCGCAACCCATTTCGTCGATGCTTCGGCGGGCGATGTCGTCACGGCGGTGAAGTCCCTGACTGGCGGCGGCGTCGACTATGCGTTCGAGTGCATCGGCACGGCCATGACGGTGGAGCAGTGCTGGTCGATGCTGCAGCCGGCCGGGATTGCCACGGTGCTGGGAGCCTTCGGACCGACCGCCAAGGTGAGCCTCGGCGCCGCCGACTTCCTGCAGGAGAAGCAGTTGCGCGGCTCGATGCTGGGATCGTCGAGGAGCTCGGTGGACATCCCGAGGCTGGTCGAGCTGTACATGCAAGGCCGCCTGATGCTTGACGAGCTGATTTCACAGCGCATCGGACTCGACGGTGTCAACGAGGCCCTCGGATTGATGAAGGCCGGGCGCGGCGAGATCGCGCGCAGCGTCATCGTCTTCTAGTTTGAACACAGGGGTACGCACGTGATTCGAAGTCCTGACGAGTTCAACGATTTCCTCGCACGGCTGCGGAGCTTCGTTCGCGAGAGCCTGGTGCCGAGAGAGTCGGAGGTGGCGCGCCTGAACGCGGTGCCGACCGACGTCGTCGACGAGATGGCGCGAATGGGCCTCTTCGGGTTCTCGGTGCCCGAGGCCTATGGCGGTGCCGGCATGACCACCGAGGAACTCGTGCTCGCTGCCATCGAACTCTCCCAGGCTGCTGTGGCGTTCCGCGCGCGCGTCGGAACCAACACCGGCATCGGCGCCGAGGCTGTCGTGATTGAAGGCAGCGAAGAGCAGAAGCGACGGTACCTGCCCGACATTGCCTCCGGCCGCCTGACCACCTGCTTCGCGCTGACCGAGCCGGACGCCGGCTCGGACACCACGGCTTTGAAATCGACCGCCGTGCGGGATGGCGACGTCTACGTCCTGAACGGAACCAAGTGCTTCATCACCAACGCCCCGATCGCTGGGCTTTTCACCGTGATGGCTCGCACTGACCCGGCCAACCCTGGCGCCGGCGGCATCTCGGCTTTCCTGGTCGAGCGCGGCACACCGGGCCTGACCACGGGGCGGCCCTACGACAAGATGGGTCAGGCGGGCTCCCCCGTTTCGGAAGTCCACCTGCAAGAGTGCCGCGTACCGGTGGCCAATCTGGTCGGGGGGGTCGAGGGGCGAGGCTTCAAGACCGCGATGAAAGTGCTGAACAAGCAGCGCGTCCACCTCGCGGCGCTTTGCATCGGCCCGGCGATCCGCATGCTCGACGATATCGTCGCGCATACCGCCGCTCGCCGACAGTTCGGCCAGCCGATCGGTGCCTTCCAACTCCTGCAGGCGATGATCGCCGACTGCCAGACCGACATCCACGCGGCGCGCGCCCTGGTGCTGGAAACCGCGCGCAAGCGTGACGATGGCATCGACGTGACGATGGAGGCGTCCATCTGCAAGTACTTCGCGTCCGAGATGTGTGGCCGGGTTGCCGACCGCTGCGTGCAGATGCTGGGTGGCTACGGATTCATCGCCGACAACAGCATCGAGCGCTTCTATCGCGACGTGCGGTTGTTCCGTCTCTACGAGGGCACGAGCCAGATTCACCAGATCAACATCGCCCGCAGGACCTTCGCACGGGCAGGTCACGAGGTCCGTGGTGGTTGACCGGCTGCCGTGCCATCAAGGCTGTTTCGAAAGGCGCGACTCCTGAAGCAAGCTCCGTCACTGTCCCGCTGTCTCAGCGTGGCCTTGGCCTCAGCGGTCGTCACCTCGGCCGCGGCACAGGGCAACGACGACTATCCGCGGCAGCCCGTGCGCATCGTCGTGCCATTCGTGTCATTCGCGCCAGGTGGCGCCACCGATGTCGTTGCCAGGATGTTTGCCGTCGAGTTGAGCGCAGGCATGGGGCAGCCCTTCGTGGTCGAGAACAAGGCAGGCGCTGCCAACATCGTCGGCAACGACGCGGTGGCCAAAGCCAGACCCGACGGCTACACGCTGCTGTTCGCTGCTGCGCCGCTGGCGTTGAATTCGGCGCTGGGCATGAAGTTGCCATACGACTTCGTCACAGACTTCGCACCCATCTCCCTCGTGGCCTCGGCGCCGAGGCTGATCTCGGTTCATCCGTCGACGCCCTGGCGTTCGCTTGCCGACGTGGTGAGTGCCGCTCGAACGCAGCCGGGCGGACTCACGTACGCCACTGCGGGTGTCGGCTCGATGCCGCACCTGCTGGGTGAAGCGCTGCGGGCCGGAACGGGTGTGATCTTGACGCATGTGGGCTACAAGGGCGCCGCGCCGGCATCAAGCCGGAGTGACCGCCGAGCCTTGCCGGATTTCCACATCACTCGACCGCTCTCATGACAGGACCACTGACTGGACTCCGAGTGCTGGACATCGCGACGATCATTGCGGCGCCGTCGGCGGCCGCTCTGCTTGCGGACTACGGCGCCGACGTCGTGAAGGTAGAGATACCAGGCGCCGGCGATGGCGCGCGGGGCTTCCCGCCGCACAAGCAGGGCACCCCGCTTTGGTGGAAGGTCACGAATCGTGGAAAGCGACTGATCACCCTCGATCTGCGCAAGTCCGAAGGCCAAGCGCTCCTGCTGCAGATGATCGATCGCTTCGACGTTCTGATCGAGAACTTCCGCCCCGGGACGCTCGATCGCTGGGGGCTGACCAAGGAAGCGCTATGGGCAGCTCAACCTCGACTGGTGATCCTGCGCGCCACCGGCTTCGGGCAGACGGGCCCTTATCGCGATCGCCCGGGCTTTGCCCGCTTATTCGAGGCCATGGGTGGCCTGACCCATATCTGCGGCGAATCTGACGGCGAACCGATGCACGCGGGATACCCGATCGCCGATAACGTGGGCGGGCTTTTCGGTGCGCTGGGGGTGCTGGCGTCGCTGTGGCGTCGGGCTGTCGACAAGGCCGCTCCCGGTGAGGAAATCGACCTGTCGCTGACCGAGGCCACATTCAAGCTTCTCGAGTTTCTGCCTATAGAGCACGAGCAACTTGGGCTGGTCCGGCAACGCTCCGGAAATGCCAACCAGTACTCGGCCCCGGCTGCCGTCTACAGCACCGGTGACGCCGCCTGGGTGTCGCTTTCCGGCAGCACCAATGCCATATTCGCCAACAACTGCCGCGCCATCGACCGGCCTGACCTCATCGGCGACCCACGGTTTGCGAACAACGCCATGCGCGTCGAGCACGGGTGTGAGCTCAACGCGATCTTTGCTTCATGGTGCCAGCAGCACTCGCAACGCGAGGTCCTGGATGCATTCGAGGCCGCTGGCGGAACTATCGCGCCGATCTACGGCATCGACCAGATCGAGGCCGACCCTCACTTCCAGTTCCGGAAGATGATCTGCGATGTACCGGACGACGACTTTGGCACGGTACGCATGGCCAATGTCGTGCCCCGCTTCTCGGTCGATCCCTGCGCCATCGAGCGCAGCGCCGGTGACGTCGGACGCGACAACGCCACGTTCTATGGCACAGACATGTGTCTATCAGACGATGAAATCGCCTCCCTCCATGCTCGCGGCGTGATCTGAATTCAACACGACCACACACCATGAACCATCAATTTCTCGTGCTCGAGGTGGCCGACTCGGTCGCCACCGTGACGATTCACCGGCCGGACAAAGGCAACGCCTTGTCCCCGCAGGTGCTCAAGGAAGTGGCCACGCTCTTCGCTGCGCTGGGTGAGCGACGGGATGTCAGCGTCATCGTCCTGACCGGCGGGGAGCGATACTTTTCGGCCGGTTTTGATCTTGACGAGATCCGAAAGCTGGAGAAGTCCTCGAACGAGTCGTACACCGCACTGTTCCACCAAGCGTATCGCGCTGTCCTGTTCTGCACACAGCCGGTTATCTGCGCTGTGGGCGGTGCGGCAATCGCGGGCGGCTTCGACCTGACCATGATGTGCGATGTTCGCTACTGCTCGACGCGGGCCAAGTTCGGTCAGCGGGAAATCGTCCTGTCGCTGACACCGATTCTGGATCCTCTGTGGCGGATCATCGGCCTGGGTCGCGCCAAGGAGGTGGCGTTCACGGGTCGCATCTACGGCGCCGAAGAGGCCGAGCGCATGGGCTACGTGAGCAAGATATTTCCTGAGGGCACGCTGTTGGCCTCGGTTGGGCAGATCGCTCGCGACATGGCCATGCACGACCGAGCCTGTTTGTCGGAAGCCAAGCGGCTGTCGAACGAAGTGCTGCATCAGAGCCTGGATGGTTCGATGCGCGTGCAGGAGTGGCTTTTCCGCAGCTATATCGGTTCGCAGGACAACCACAGCAGGATCGACGCCCTGCAGGAGCAACTTGCCACCGCGCGCCGGCGTTGAGTCGTCGCAGCACATCACGAAAGGCGACTCCGCGTCCATGAAAACTCGCATCACTGAACTGCTTGGCATACGGCACCCGATCATCCAGGGCGGCATGCATTACGTGGGACTCGCCGAGCTCGCCTCGGCGGTGTCAAACGCTGGCGGTCTCGGCGTCCTGACCGGCCTGACTCAGAAAACGCCGGAACTGCTGTCCCGCGAAATCGCCAGGTGCAAGGACATGACAGACAAGCCATTCGGCGTCAATCTGACCTTCCTGCCGACCTTCGCTGCACCCCCCTATTCGGAGTACATCTCCGCCATCGCTTCCGGAGGCGTCAAGATCGTCGAGACGGCTGGGCGTAGCCCGGAGGCCTACATGCTGGCGTTCAAGGCCGCAGACATCAAGATCATCCACAAGTGCACATCGGTGCGGCACGCGCTCAAGGCGCAGAAGATCGGCTGCGATGCGGTGAGCGTGGATGGCTTTGAGTGTGGCGGTCATCCTGGTGAGGACGACGTGCCCAACTTCATTCTCCTGCCCCGCGCAGCCGATGAGCTTCGCATTCCGTTCGTGGCCTCGGGCGGCATGGCCGATGGGCGGAGCCTGGTCGCCGCGATGGCGCTGGGCGCCGAGGGGATCAATATGGGCACACGCTTTGTCGCCACCCAGGAGGCGCCGGTGCACCCCAAGGTCAAGCAGGCCATCGTTGCCGCATCGGAACTGGATACGCGCCTGATCATGCGTGCGCTGCGCAATACCGAACGCGTCATTCGCAATGCCGGCGTCGAACGCATCTTGGCCATCGAGCAGAAAATGGGCCATGCGCTGAAGATCGAGGACATCCTCGACGAGGTTGCTGGCGTCTACCCTCGCGTGATGCAGCAGGGCGAAGTGGACGCCGGCGCCTGGAGTTGCGGAATGGTGGCTGGCCTGATCGACGACGTGCCAAGCTGCCACGAGTTGATCAGCCGGATCATGGCGCAAGCAGACCAGATCATCCGTGGCCGACTCATCGGCTTGACATGCTGAGCAGCCAGGTTCGGCACGGTCGTCAAATGCGAGGTTCGCCACTCGGCAACTGATCCCGACGAACCGGATTCGCTTGGGCATTTTCGGTTCCGAGATGACAAACAGCCGGGCCGTCTCGGAAATGTGCATGAGTCGGGACGCCATACGGCGTCGTTGCAGGCCAGCGACTTGGCTGATTGCAGCGGCAGATGTCCGACTCGATGTGTCGTCCTGTGTCGCCGTTACTGCATGGCGTGCGCCCGGCCCGAGCCGCACATGACAGGTTCATGACGTGGCGGGCGCTTGCCCATCAACTCCTTCATTCGCCGAGTGCCTGGTTGCCGGATATTCCGGATCGACCAAGGAGCGCTCACGATGGAATGTCCGGACCCACCTGTACCTGCGGCAACCCGGGCCGCTGCTTGCCGGGCCGATGCACGGCGCGGCACCCGAGGGTTGCGCGGCGGCTATGTCGATGTCGATGTCGATGTCCCGGAGCTTGCGCCGCTGCGTTCAGGTCGTCACGTGCGCGCCACCCCGCTCGACGATGCACCGTTCGAGTCAACTCTCCGAAGTGCGAGGCAGAACTCCATGAGCATTCGAAAGCCGATATCGCCCGACTTGTTCTCCTATAGCGTCGGCGACCGAAGCGGCCCCTTGTCGCGTTTGTTGGCGGAAGGCGCGTTGTCGATGGTCTTCCAGCCGATCGCAGCACTTGCCGGCGGCGCCATCCACGCGCATGAGGCTCTTGTCCGGGGCCCGCTCGGCATGCCGCTGCAAAGCCCGGATGCCCTGTTCGCGGCGGCCCGGCGCGAGGGCCTGCTGCATGACTTCGAGGTTGCGTGCGTCGTGCTCGCGCTCCAGCGCTGGGTGGCCCTGCGCCAACCCGGCCGGGTCTTCGTCAACATCAGCGCCTCGTCATTGGTGCGATGCTTTCGCGGGCATGGCAGCGAGGTCATCGGCGCCTGCATCCGCGACCTCGGGCTGCAGCCGTCGATGGTCGTGTTCGAGATCACCGAGCACGAACACGTCACCGACATTCCTCAATTGGTCGAGGTGGCAGGGCATGTCCAGGCCGCCGGCATGAGCTTCGCACTCGACGATTTCGGGGATGGCCGCTCCAGTCTGCGCCTATGGGCCGAACTCAGCCCGGATGTCGTGAAGATCGACAAGTACTTCACCCGCGAGATTGCCCAGCACGCCAGGCAATTGAAGACGCTGCGTGCGCTGATGCAGATTGCCGAGACCTTCGGCACGACGCTGGTGGCCGAAGGTGTCGAGACGGGCGACGACCTTCGCGTCCTGCGCGATCTGGGCATGCCGCTTGCGCAGGGCTATTTTCTCGGCCGACCCGACCGCGAGCCCCGAGTGCACATCGAGACCGAGGCGCAGGCCGTCATCGGCAGCTCGCGGGTCGCCGTGATGCCGGCGCAACGTGTCGCGCCATCACCCGGCCGCCTGAGCCAGCTTCAAGTGCTGTCGGCCGAGCCTGTGACGGTGAACGCCACGAACGACGAAGTGGCTGCGATCTTCGCCGCACAGCCAGTCTGGCACGCGATCGCCTTTGTCGATGACCAAGGCAGGCCGCTGGGTCTCCTGGGCCGCCAGAGCTTCCTGGACCGCTATGCCAAGCAGTACTTCAAGGAGATCTACGGGCGAAAGCCCTGCGTCACCTTCGCGAACACGGCGCCGACGCTGATCGATGTCGAACTCGACATCGATGCGCTGGTCGCCGTGCTCACAGGTGCTGACCAGCGCTATCTCAGCGAGGGATTCATCTACATCGACAACGGGCGGTATCACGGCCTCGGTACCGGCCACCAACTGGTGCGCCACGTGACAGAGAGCCGGATCGAGGCAGCGCGACACGCCAATCCGCTGACGCTGCTGCCGGGCAACATCCCGATCAGCGAGCACATCGACCGGCTCCTGGCCGCCAGGACGGAATTCGTCGCGTGCTACGCCGATCTCAGCAACTTCAAGCCGTTCAACGACTATTACGGCTACTGGCGTGGCGACGAGGTCATCAAGCTCGTCTCGACGACGATCCAGCAACACTGCGACCCGAAGCGCGACTTCGTCGGCCACGTTGGCGGCGATGACTTCGTCGTCCTGTTCCAGAGCAATGACTGGGAACCGCGCTGCGAACGCATGGTGGCCGACTTCCAGGAAGCCTCCCGCAAGCTCTATGACGAGGAAGCCAGGCAGGCGGGCGGCATCACCGCTGAAGATCGCCACGGTACCCAGCGTTTCTTCAGCTTCACGTCTTTGTACATGGGCGCCGTGCCGGTCTCGGACACCACGGGGTTCCGCCACGCGGCCGACGTGGCCAGTGCCGCCGCGCTGGCCAAGCAGCGTGCGAAGACCTTGGCTCTGCCGGTGTACGCACAGCGAGGCGGCGGCCAGGCTGCCGAGTCAACGGCAGTCGCATCGACTCGCGCCCGCGCGCAGACTGCGCCCGTGGGCGACCCCTGGCTGCTTGCACCTGTCGCCGTTCCCTCCGAATCAGGGGCTGCCGGCGCTATCCTCTAGCTCATGCGCTCTGGCAGTGATGCAAGCTCAGGATGAGCACCCCTGGATTCCGCTGCTTGCCGCAGACGGTCAAGCCTGCGGGAACGCGTTTCGTCCTGGCTGAACCCGCTGGGTTGACTGGCCGCTGCCGGGTTCTGCGAGGGCTCGATTCGCCGGCAGGCGTTGTTTGCGGCGTTGATTGCAGCGACTCTTGCGACAGTCACTGGCGCCAATCTCGCATCGCCTTCCATGGCCGCGGTGGCGCAGTCTGAAACCGTCCACCTCGCCGCGGTCGCCGGCCGACCTGTTCTGGTCCTTCAGCTGGATCGCGCTGCAGGGGTTCGGCGGCGTGCTGGCGGTGGTGCAGCGTGAGCTGGTCGAGAAGCGCGGCTGGCTCACGCGCGAGCAGTTTGTCGAGGATTGGGCCGTGGCGCAGGTCCTGCCCGGGCCCAATGTCGTCAACCTGGCCCTGATGCTGGGTGACCGGCACTTCGGCTTGCGCGGCGCCGTCGCCGCCGCCGCCGGCATGCTGCTGTTCCCGCTGTGCGTGCTGGTTGCGCTGGTGCTGGGCTTCGCTGCGGTGGCGCACCTGCCGGCGGCGCAGGGCGCGCTGCGCGGCATGGGGGCGGTGGCGGCCGGCCTGGTGGCCGGCACCGCGCTGAAGCTGGCGGGTGCGCTCGACGGCAACGTGCTCGGCCGCTGGCTGTGCGGCGGCGCGGTGCTGGCGATCTTCTGCGCCGTGGCGCTGTGGCGGCTGCCGCTGGCCGCCGCGCTGCTGGCCGTCGGGGGCCCGGCCTGCGCCTGGGCATGGCGGCGGCTCGGGGTGGCGCGATGAGCCCGGCCGACTGGGCCGGCTTCACGCTGCACATGCTGGCGCTGTCCCTGCTGGCCGTGGGCGGCGCGATGGCCGTCGCGCCCGATCTGCACCGCTACCTGGTGGTGCAGCAGGGCTGGCTCGGCGACCCGCAGTTCGCGGCTTCCATCGCGCTTGCACAGGCCGCGCCCGGGCCCAATGTGCTCTTCATCGCGCTGCTGGGCTGGAACGTCGGCCTCAACGCGGGTGGCCACGCCACGGCCGTGCTGGGGCTGGCTCTGGCGTTGGTGGGGATGCTGCTCCCGAGTTCGCTGCTGACGCTGGCCATCACGCGCTGGGCCCAGCGCCATCGCGAGGACCGCGGCGTGCGGGCCTTCAAGCAGGGCATGGCGCCCGTGGTCATCGGGCTGCTGCTGGCCACGGCGTGGATCCTGGCGACGGCGCAGGCCGGGCCGGGTGGCCCGCTTCCGCTGGCGGCGCTGGCCGTCGTGGCCGCGATCGTCGTCTGGCGCACCCGGCTGCACCTGCTGTGGCTGCTGGGCGCCGGCGCGCTGCTGGGGGCTTCCGGCCTCGTGTAGGCGCGTCAGCGGCGCTGGCCGAGCGCCGACTTGGCGGGTGCGTTGCGCAGGCTCACCAGGGTCTGCTCCATCAGGTCGCCCCAGCCGGGCATGTTCTGCTGGCCTGCCAGTTCGAGTTCGCGCTCGGTGATCAGGTGGTCCAGCGAGCCCGCGTGGCGGCCGACAGGGGCATCGGTGGCACGCGCAGGGCCCTGGCCGAGCCCGGTGGCGATGCGGCGGCAGACCTCGCGGTACATCTGCGACATCCGCGCGGCACTGACCTTGAACGAGCCTGCCAGCTCGGTCGGGCTCATGCCGATGCCGAGGTAGGCGTCTATCACCTGCCGGTCGCGTTCCGGCAGTGTCTCGAAGAACTTTGCCAGGCGCCGCATCACGATGGCGGTGTCGACGCGCGCCTCGACTTCGTCGCGGGGCGTGGCCGGGTGCGGGGCGGGCGCCACCCCTTCGCGGTCGTCGGGTTCATCCAGGCTCTGCGCATGGGCGTCGAGCGCGCTCTGGTCGAGCTGCGCGATCTCGTCCACGCCGATGCCGGTGGACCCGCTCAACTCACCGAGGGTGGGCTGCACGCCGTTCACGGCCGTCCAGCGCTCGCGCGCGATCTGCACCACGTTGATCTTGCGCCGTTGCGTGCGCGTCAGGCTGTCCATCTGTCGCAGTTCGTCGAGCATGGCGCCCTTGACCCGGAATCGGGCGTAGCGCACGAAGGCGTCCCGGCCCTCCTCGGTGTCGCGGTCACCCTCGTACTCGAAGCTCAGAGCCGCCTGCGCGACGGCGATCAGACCGGCCTGGATCAGGTCGGCCTTCTCGACGTTCGAGGGCACACGGCGCATCAGCGAGCCCGCCTGCTGGCGAACCCACGACTCATTTCGGGCGATCAAGGACGAAGGCACGTCCTTCATGGACTTCATGCCCCGAGTATGAAGCCCGCGATGGCGCGAGAATCGATGGATGTCCACCGACATTGCCCCCGATTCCTTCGTGCCGTGGATCGGCCGCACCGAGACGGTCCGCGACCGCATCGGCGCCACGCCCTTCAGCGCCCTGCGCGCCACGCTCGACTTGCCGCCGATGCCCGTTCCCGACGGCACGCCGCTGCCCCCGCTGTGGCACTGGCTGCATTTCCTGCCGCTGCACCGTGCCAGCGAGATCGGGCCCGACGGCCATGCCCGGCGCGGCGGTTTCCTGCCGCCCGTGCCGCTGCCCCGGCGCATGTGGGCGGGCAGCCAGTTCGAGTTCCGCGCGCCGGTGCGCGTGGGCGATGCCGTCGAGCGTGTCTCCACCATCGCCGATGTCGCAGTGAAGAGCGGGCGCACCGGGCCGCTGGTCTTCGTGAAGGTGCGCCATGATCTGTACTGCAACGGCGCTGGCGCGCCGGCGCTGGTGGAGTTCCACGACATCGTCTACCGCGAGGCACGGCAGCCCGGCGACGTGGAGCCTGCGCCGCAGCCGGCGCCCATCGATGCGGCGTGGCAGCGCGAGTGGCTGCCGGACGATGTGCTGCTTTTCCGCTACTCGGCGCTCACCTTCAACGGGCATCGCATCCACTACGACCGCCGCTACGTGACCGAGGTCGAGGGCTACCCGGGCCTCGTCGTGCACGGCCCGCTGATCGCGACGCTGCTGCTGGACCTGCTCCACCGCGAGTTGCCGGGCGCCGACGTGGCCGGCTTCCGCTTCAAGGCGGTGCGGCCCAGCTTCGACGGACGGCCGCTGCGCGTGAGCGGCCGGCGCACAGGCGACACCGTGCGCCTCTGGGCCCAGGACCACGAGGGCTGGCTCACGATGGACGCCGTGGCCGTGCTCCGGCCCTGAGACGCAAGCGCCGACATGCAGCCGTTGAAGGGCATCACCGTCGTCACGCTCGAACACGCCATCGCGGCGCCGTTCGCCACCCGGCAGCTGGCCGACCTGGGCGCGCGCGTGATCAAGATCGAGCGGCCGGGCGTGGGCGACTTCGCGCGCGGCTACGACGAGCGCGCGCGCGGCCTGGCCTCGCACTTCGTCTGGACCAACCGCAGCAAGGAAAGCCTGACGCTGGACGTGAAGCACCCCGAGGCGCGCCGCCTGCTGCAGCGCCTGGTGCTCGAGAAGGCCGACGTGCTGGTGCAGAACCTGGCCCCGGGCGCGGCAGCGCGCCTGGGCCTGGACCACGCCACGCTGTCCCCGCTGAAGCCGGGCCTGGTGGTGTGCGACATCTCGGGCTACGGCGCCGACGGCCCGTACCGGGACAAGAAGGCCTATGACCTGCTGATCCAGAGCGAGGCGGGCTTCCTGTCCGTCACCGGCACGCCCGAGGCGCCCGCCAAGGCCGGCGCCTCCATCGCCGACATCGCCGCCGGCATGCATGCGTACAGTCAGATCCTGGCTGCGCTGATGCAGCGCCAGCAGACCGGGCGTGGGCAGCGCATCGACCTGTCCATGCTGGAGTCCCTGACCGAGTGGATGGGCTTCCCGCTGTACTACACGCTCGACGGCGCGCCGCCGCCACCGCGCAGCGGCGCCGCCCACGCCACGATCGAGCCCTACGGCCCGTTCCCGGCGGGGGACGGCGGCACGGTGATGCTGGGCCTGCAGAACGAACGCGAGTGGGTCGCCTTCTGCGAGCATGTGCTGATGCAGCCGGGCCTGGCCGCTGACCCGCGCTTCGCGGGCAACAGCCGCCGCGTGGCCGGGCGTGAAGCGCTGCGTGCGCTCATCGTCGAGGCCTTCGCGCCGCTGACGGCGGCGCAGGTCGTCCAGCGGCTGGAACAGGCGCAGATCGCGAACGCCCGCGTCAACACCATGGCCGAGGTCTGGGCGCACCCGCAGTTGCAGGCGCGTGGGCGCTGGCGCGAGGTGGATTCACCCGTGGGCCCGCTGCCCGCGCTGCTGCCGCCGGGCACCTGGAACGAAGGCCCGCGCATGGATGCCATCCCGGCCCTGGGCCAGCACACCGACGCCATCCTGGCGGAGCTGGGCCTGGGCGCGGACGCCATCGCTGCCCTCCGTGCCGACGGCGCGGTCTGATGTTCCGGCGCTGAAGGCGCGGTTTGAAGTCCGGGCGCTGACAGCGCGGCCTGATCAGCCGCGCCGAAGCCCGAGCCAGATCACGGTGCCCACCACCACCAGCGCGCCGACCACCTGCACCGGCGCGATGGCCTGGCCGAGCAGGGCCCAGGCCAGCACCAGCGCGAAAACCGGCTCCACGTTCATGATGGCCGAGCCGCCCACCACGCCCAGGCGCGGCAGCACGGTGAACAGGATGGTGAAGGCCGTGCCGTACAGCAGCGTCAGCAGCGCCAGGCCCCACCAGCCTGGCGCGGCCTGAGGCCAGTGGAACCCGCCCTGGGCCGCCACGCCCGCCAGCGCCAGCACCCCGACGATGCCCATGGTGCTGGCCGTGCGCACCCGGCCGTCCAGGTCGCCGGCCTCGTGCTGCGTCCACACCAGCGCGAGGCCGAAAGTGGTGGACGCCGCCATGGCGAAGGCCACGCCGGCGCCGATGCGGCCCCACTGGCCTGCCGCGCCCAGGCCCGAGGCGGCTCCCAGCACATCCAGTGCCAGCGCCAGGCCCAGAAGCAGCACCGGCATCGCGATCAGCACGCGCCGTTCCGGGCGCTGGCCATACAGCAGCCGGGCCCACAAGGCCGTCATCAGCGGGTAGGTGTTGAAGGCCAGCAGCGCCAGCGCCACCGGCAGCCGTGCCACCGCCGAGTACAGGCAGAAGCTCTGCACCGCGATCAGCAGGCCGATGGCCGGCAGAGCGCGCCGGTGCCTGGGCTTGAGCGCCAGTGGCACCTGCTGCCACCACAGCAGCAGGCCCACCACCCCGGCCGTGACACCGCTGCGAAAGCTCACCGCGGTCAGCACGTCCACGCCGTTGTCGAAGGCCAGGCGCGCCGCCACGTGGTTGGCGCCCATCATCAGCGCGACGAGCAGCAACGTGGCGAAGGCCGTGGCCGGCAACCGGCCTGTCATGTCGCGCGACCGTAGTGCCGCTGCACAACCCAGTCGGCACCTCTGGAGCAGCCGGGCGGGTATCTCATGCCCCGGCGCCGTCCCCGGCCAGCAGCTTGCGCGCCAGGCTCCAGCGGTGCACTTCGCTCGGGCCGTCGTAGATGCGGAATGCGCGCATGTCCATGAAGATGCGCATCGCGATGGTCTCGCCGGTGACGCCCTGGCCGCCCAGGACCTGCACGCTGCGGTCGGCGACGCGCCACAGGGCCTCGGAGCAGACCACCTTGGCGCGGCTCGATTCGAAGTTGCCGCGCTCGCCCTGGTCGAGCAGCCAGGCGGTGTGCCAGATGTGCAGGCGCGCGGTCTGCAGGTCGATATGGTTGTCGGCGAGCATGAAGCCCACGCCTTCGTGCTCGCCCAGGGGCCGTCCGAAGGCCTGACGCTGCCGGGCGTGCGCGAGCGCGGCGTCGTTGGCGCGCCGGGCCTGGCCCAGCCATCGCATGCAGTGCGTCAGCCGCGCGGGCGCCAACCGCACCTGCGCGTAGCGGAAGCCCTTGCCCACCTCGCCCAGCACGTCGGCGGCCGGCACGCGCAGGCCCTCGAAGGCCACCACGGCATGGCCGCCCGTGAAGCAGGTGTCCATCGCGTCCATCTGCCGCACGAGCCGGATGCCTGGGCGGTCCATGTCGGTGAGGAACATGGTGGCGCTGCCGTCTTCCATGCGCGCCATCACGATGCCGTAGGCCGCGCCGTGCGCGCCGGTGATGAACCACTTGTCGCCGTGGATGACGTAGTCGTCGCCGTCGCGCACCGCGGTGGTCTTCAGCATCGACGGGTCTGCGCCGGCGCCGGGCGGCGGCTCGGTCATCGCGAAGCACGAGCGGGTGCGGCCCTCCACCTGCGGGCGCAGCCAGCGCTCCTTCTGGGCGTGCGTGGCCACGGTCTCCATCAGGTGGATGTTGCCTTCGTCCGGCGCGTGGATGTTCAGCGCGGTGGGCCCGAGCGTGGAGTAGCCGGCCTCCTCGAACACCACCGATTTCTCCACGTGCGTGAGACCGAGGCCGCCGAGCTCGCGCGACGCGTGCGGCGTCAGCAGGCCTGCGCGGCGGGCGCGCGCCACGAGCTCCGCGCGCAGCGCCTCGCTCGGGCCGTGCGGCGTGTTGTCCGCGTCGGATTCGAGCGGGATGACCTCTTCGGCGATGAAGGCCCGGGTGCGGTCGCGCAGCGCGATCAGTGCGGGTGGCAGGGCGAAGCTGATGGTGTCCATGCCGCCGATCGTACCGGGGTGAGCCCGATTCCCGGGCCTCGGGAGTCACAGCGCGAGCATCGCCGGTGTCGCGCCTGCATTGCGCCTGCATTGCGCTTGCATTGCGCTTGCATCTCGGTTCAGGCCAGAGCGGCCGGGCTCCCGCCTCAGCCGATGATCGCTTCGAGCGTCAGCCCTGCGCGGCGCACGGCCGCGGCGAAGACCTTGGGGTAGAGGTCGCCCTGGGGGTCGCTGTCCTGCACGTTCTGCGAAGACTGTGCCCGCGCCTTTGCCGAGAGCGGCAGGGTCTGGCCGGGCATCGCGTGCGCCAGCGCCTGCACGTGGCAGGCACGCTGCAGCACGTAGTACCAGTAGAACATCGCCGCCACGCTGGCCTCGGCCACCAGCAGGCCGTGGTTGCGCAGGATCAGCACGGGCTTGTCGCCGAGGCTGGCCACCAGGCGAGGCTGCTCTTCGGTGCTGGTCGTGACGCCCTCGAAGTCGTGGTACGCGATGCGGCCGTCGAGGAAGGCGGTGTAGAAGTTGTCCATCGCCAGGCCGCCGGCCTTGCAGGCGACTGCGAGGCCGAAGCTGTCGTGCGTGTGCACGATGCAGTGGGCATCGGGGCGCGCTGCGTGGATGGCGCTGTGGATCACGAAACCGGCGCGGTTCACGCCCCAGGGCGTGACGTGCAGCGGCTGGCCGTCCAGGCCCACCCGCACGAGATTGCGCGCGTTGACCTCGCCGTAGTGCAGGCCGAACGGGTTGATCAGGTAGCTCGGCGGCTCGCCGGGCACGCGCAGCGTGATGTGGTTGAAGATCTCTTCGGACCAGCCGCGTGCGAAGAAAACGCGGTAGCAGGCCGCGAGCTCGACGCGAGCCTGCCATTCGCCGGCAGGCATTCCGGGCGGGCGACTGCGTTCGACCTCGTCGGCCGGAAACAGCGGCGTGCTCATCCGGGCATCAGCTGGCGGCGGCTGTCAGACCCAGGCAGTTGTTGCACTTGCCCAGGCCGCGCAGGCGGGGGTCGGGCTTGCCGTCGCCGGTCTTGAAGTTGGCGTGGCACTTGATGCACACGTACATCTTCGAACTGGACATCATCGGCTTGACGCCGGGTTCGGCATTGGGTCGGGCAGCCGTGTACTCCGCCTGGGTCTGGCGGAGCTTGGGCGCAGTCGGGTCAGCAGGGGTCGTAGGAGCGCGTCGAGTGGCCATGGCGGTAGGTGCAGCAGTGGGGTCGGCCTGGAGGCCGAAACCGAAGCGTGTATTGTCCGCCGAAATGACACCTCCCGCTCGGGCCCCCCTCAACCGAACTGCGACACGCTGTCCATGGCCGCGTGCCAGGCCTGCACATCGTCGAGCGTGACCCGTCCTTCCGAGCCCCGCAGCGCGGGCCGCCAGCCGTCGCGCGCATGCAGGCCGGGGCCGATGGCGATGGCGCCTTCGAGCGTGGCGCCGTCGAAGTAGGCGCTTCGCGTCACGATCACCGGCACATCGGCGGCACGGGCAGCAGCCACGCCGCCGGGTGAATCTTCCAGCGCCACGGCTTCCAGCGGGCCGATGCCCAGGGCCTTCAAGGCCCGCACGAACACCTCGGGGTCGGGCTTCTTGCGCTGCACGTCCTCGCCGCAGACCACGGCCGCGAAGTGATCCTGCCAGTGCGGGCCGAGGTGCACGCTCAGCAGGGCGTCGACATTGCTGCGGCTGGTGGTGGTGGTGATGGCCTGGCGCAGCCCGGCCGAGCGGGCTTCCTCGATCATCTCGGCCACACCGGGGCGCAGCGGCAGCCGGGCGTCATGCACCAGTTCCGCGTAGCGCAGGTTCTTCAGCGCGTGCACTTCGCGCGCCAGGGCCTCTCGTTCGCCTGCTGTCCCGGGGGCGTCGGCGCGGGTGGCCATGTCGGCCAGAAGGCGCTCGCGGCCGCCGGTGATGGCCAGCAGCGCGCCGTAGTGGGCTTCGTCCCAGCGCCAGGGGAGCTGGTGCGCCTCGAAGGCGAGATTGAAGGCCACGCGGTGGCCGTCCCGCTCGGTCTCGGCGAGGGTGCCATCGACGTCCCAGAGCAGGGCGCGCAGTCGGGTGTCGGGGATCATGGGTACTCCAGCAGTGCGGAAACGTCGGTGATGACACGGTCGGCACCCGCCGTGTCCGCAGGCAGGCCCATGTTGTAGCCGTAGGGTAGCAGCCAGACCGTGACACCGGCCGCGCGGGCGGTGGCGACGTCGATGGAAGAGTCGCCGACGAAGAGCGCGCGCGCCGCGGGCACGCCGAACTCTCTCAGGCAGGCCTGCACGCCCGCGGGGTCGGGCTTGCGCGTGGCGAGGGTGTCGCCGCAGAGCACGCGGTCGAAGGCCGGCGCCAGCGTGTGGGCGGCCAGGACGCGGTCGGTGTAGCGCGTCTCCTTGTTCGTCACGATGGCCAGCCGGGTGCCGGCCAGGCGCAGGGCGGCCAGTGTCTCGCGCACCTGCGGGTACAGGCGGCTGCGGCTGCCGCAGCGGCGCGCATAGTGCCTGTCGTACACCGTGCCGAGTGCCGCCAGGCGGTCGCTGCGGCGCACTTCGTCGGGCGTGGTGCCGCTGGCCTGCGCGATGGCTTGCACCAGCAGCTCGCCGGTGCCGTGGCCGATCCATCGGGCCACGCGCTCTTCCGGGATGGCGGTCCAGCCGTAGGGCAGCAGGGTGTCGTTGACAGCGTCGGTGATCTCGGGCGCGGTCTCGACGAGCGTGCCGTCGAGGTCGAACATGACCAGGTCGAATGCAGGCGTGCGCGGCGCGGCCATCAGGTGCTCACGCCCGGCAGGCGCCGGACGGCTGCGGCAACGGCCTCGGCCGTGATGCCGAAGTGCGCGTACAGCGCCGGGGCGGGGGCCGATTCGCCGAAGCTGGCGATGCCCACCACGCCGCCGCCGCGGCCTACATACTTGCGCCAGAAGTCCGGGTGGGCCGCTTCCACGGCCACCGCCGGCAGCGTCAGGGGCAGCACGGCTTCCTGCCAGGTGGCGTCCTGGCGGTCGAAGACGCTGGTGCTGGGCATCGACACCACGCGCACCGCGATGCCTTCCCCGGCCAGCAGCGCCTGAGCCGCCATCGCGAGCGAGGTCTCGGAGCCGGTGCCGATGATCACGGCGCGCGCGTCCGGCGCGTCGTGCAGCACATAGCCGCCGCGCCGGATCTCGGCGGCGCGCGCGGCGTCGTCCACCAGCCTTGGCAGGTTCTGCCGCGACAGGGCCAGCGCGCTCGGGCCATCGCGTCGTTCGACCGACGCCGCCCAGGCCACTGCGGTCTCCAGGCCGTCGGCCGGGCGCCAGACGTCCAGGTTCGGGATCAGCCGCAGGCTTGGCACGTGCTCCACGCTCTGGTGCGTGGGGCCGTCCTCGCCCAGGCCGATGCTGTCGTGCGTGAAGACATGGATGACGCGCAGCTTCATCAGCGCCGCCATGCGGATGGCATTGCGGCTGTAGTCGCTGAAGGTCAGGAAGGTGCCGCCGTAGGGCAGGTGCCCGCCGTGCAGCGCCATGCCGTTCATGATGGCGGCCATGCCGAACTCGCGCACGCCGTAGCTCAGGTGGTTGCCGGGCTGGTCGCGGCCGGCTTTCACGCAACCCTTGAAGTTCGTCAGGTTCGAGCCGGTGAGGTCGGCGCTGCCGCCGAAGAACTCGGGCAGCAGTGGCGCCAGCGCGTCGAGCGCGTTCTGGCTGGCCTTGCGGGTGGCCACGGCCTCGGGCCGCGACGCGATGGACGCCAGCAGCGCAGGCAGGCGCTCGGCCCAGCCTTCGGGGAGTTCGCCCGCCATGCGGCGCTCGAACTCGGCGGCCTGCGCCGGGTACACGGTGCGGTACGCCTCGAACCGGGTGCGCCAGGTGTGCTCCAGGGCCTGCCCGCGCTCGCGCGCGTCCCAGGCCTGCGCCACGTCGGCGGGCAACTCGAAGGGCGCGGACGTCCAGCCCAGCGCCTCGCGGGTGGCGGCCACCTCGGCGGCGCCCAGGGCCGCGCCATGAACGTCGTGCGTGCCGGCCTTGTTGGGCGAGCCGCGGCCGATCTCGGTCTTGCAGCAGATCAGCGTCGGCCGGCCGCCCGCAGCGTTGGCCTGGGCCTTGGCGGCCGTGATGGCGGCGTCCACCGCGTCGGCGTCGTGGCCGTCCACGGACATCACGTTCCAGCCGTAGGCCTCGAAGCGCTTCGGCGTGTCGTCGCTGAACCAGCCCTCCACGTGGCCATCGATGGAAATGCCGTTGTCGTCGTACAGCGCGATCAGGCGCGACAGCCGCAGCGTGCCCGCGAGCGAACACACTTCGTGGCTGATGCCCTCCATCAGGCAGCCGTCGCCCAGGAAGACGTAGCTGAAGTGGTCCACGATGCGGTGGCCGTCGCGGTTGAACTCGGCTGCGAGCAGCGATTCCGACAAGGCCATGCCGACCGCGTTCGCCAGGCCCTGGCCCAGCGGGCCGGTGGTCGTCTCGACGCCGGGCGTGATGCCCACCTCGGGGTGCCCCGGCGTCAGGCTGTGCAGCTTTCTGAAGGCCTTCAGCTCGGACATCGGCAGCGCGTAGCCCGTGAGGTGCAGCAGCGCGTAGATCAGCATCGAGCCGTGGCCGTTGCTGAGCACGAAGCGGTCGCGATCGGCCCAGTGCGGGTTGGCCGGGTTGTGCCGCAGGTGGCGGTGCCACAGCGCGACGGCGATCTCGGCCATGCCCATGGGCGCGCCGGGGTGGCCGGATTTCGCCGCTTCCACGGCATCGACCGCAAGCATCCGGATGGCGTCGGCCATCGACTTCGTCGAGGCGCCCATCACAGCGCCCCGATGGCGCGCTGGCGCCGTTCCATCATGCGCCAGATGAAGGGCGTGAAGATGAGCTGCATCGCGAGTTCCATCTTGCCGCCGGGCACGACGATGGTGTTCGCGCGCGACATGAAGCTGTCGTTGATCATGTTCAGGAGGTACTGGAAATCGATGCCCTTGGGGTTGGCGAAGCGGATCACGCAGATGCTTTCGTCGGGGCTCGGGATGTCGCGGGCGATGAACGGGTTGCTGGTGTCCACGCAGGGCACGCGCTGGAAGTTGACATGGGTGTGCGCGAACTGCGGGCAGATGTAGTTCACGTAGTCTGGCATGCGCCGCAGAATCGTGTCGGTCACGGCCTCGGTGCTGTAGCCGCGCTGCTTCTTGTCGCGGTAGAGCTTCTGGATCCACTCGAGGTTGATCACGGGCACCACGCCGATGAGCAGGTCGGGGTGGCGCGCGATGTTCACCTCGGGAGTCACCACGGCGCCGTGCAGGCCTTCGTAGAACAGCAGGTCGGTGCCTTCGGGCACGGCCTCCCAGGGCGTGAAGGTGCCTGGGGGCTGCCGGTAGGGCGCGGCCTCCTCGGCGTCGTGCAGGTACCTGCGGCGTTGCCCGGTGCCGGTGCGCGAGTAGCTGTCGAACAGCGCCTCGAGTTCGGCGAAGAGGTTGTTGTCCGGCCCGAAGTGGCTGAAGTGCTGGTTGCCGGCCTGCTCGGCCTCGGCGGCGCGCTTCTTCATCTCCAGGCGCTCGTAGCGGTGGAAGCTGTCGCCCTCGATGACGGCGGCGCTCACGTGCTCGCGCCGGAAGATGTTCTCGAAGGTCCGCGTGACCGACGTGGTGCCGGCGCCGGACGAGCCGGTGATGGCGATGATGGGGTGGCGTTCCGACATGGTGTGCTTTCAGTCGCGAAAGAGGCTGCGTGCGGCGAACAGGGGCGCGCTCTTTTCCTGGCTGGCCGGCTCGTGGTGGTAGCGCTCGATGCGCTCGACCTCGTTCCTGGAGCCGAACACCAGGCCGATGCGCTGGTGCAGCGAGGTGGGCGTCACGCCCAGCACCGGCTGGCGCCCGGTGCTGGCGCGGCCACCGGCCTGCTCCATCACGTAGCCGATGGGGTTGGCCTCGTAGAGCAGGCGCAGGCGCCCGGGCTTGGCCGGGTCCTTGGTGTCGCGCGGGTACATGAAGACGCCGCCGCGCATCAGGATGCGGTGCGCCTCGGCCACCATGCTGGCGATCCAGCGCATGTTGAAGTCCTTGCCGCGCGGCCCGGTCTGTCCGGCCAGGCATTCGTCCACGTAGCGCTTCACGGGCGGCTCCCAGAAGCGGCTGTTGGAGCTGTTGATGGCGAATTCCTTCGTGTCGGCAGGCACCCGGATGTCCGGATGCGTCAGCTTGAATTCGCCGATGTTGGGGTCGAGCGTGAAGCCCACGACGCCGTTGCCGACCGTCAGCACCAGCATCGTCGTCGGGCCGTACAGCGCGTAGCCTGCGGCCACCTGTGTCGAGCCCGTCTGGAAGAAGTCGGCCGCCACCACGTCGCGGCCCGAATCGATGACGTCCTGCGGCGCCCGCAGGATCGAGAAGATGCTGCCCACCGAGACGTTCACGTCGAGGTTGCTGCTGCCGTCCAGCGGGTCGAATACCAGCAGGTACTTGCCGCGCGCGTATTCGGCGGGCACCTGGTAGGGGTCGTCCATCTCTTCGGAGGCCATGCCCGCGATGTGCCCCGACCACTCCGTCTGCCGGATCAGCATCTCGTTGCTGATGATGTCCAGCGGCTTCTGTTCCTCGCCCTGCACGTTGACCGTGCCCGCCTCGGGCGCCTCGGCCAGCGCGCCCAGCGCCACCTGCCGCGCGATGGCCTTGCAGGCGATGGAGACATCGAGGATCAGCGCGTTGAGTTCGCCGCTGGCCTGCGGGAACCGCCGGCGCTGCTCGATCAGGTACTGCGTCAGCGTGCGCTTCTTCGATAGCGGCATGGCGCTCTTCCTCAGCTCGGGTTCTGGAACACGCGGCTGGCCTGGAGGTCGGCCGCGGTGATGGTGGTGAGATCGTGCTCGGTCAGTTCGCGGTCGCGGTCCGCGAACAGGCGGCTGGCCTGGCGCAGCCGCGCCCGGTCGAGCGCGTTGCGCACGCTGCGGGCGTTGGCGAAGTGCGGCTGCACGATGCGGCGTTCCAGGTACTGGCGCATCACGTCCTCGGTGCCTGTGTCGAAGCGGTAGTGCTGGGCGTGCAGCATCTTGCCTGCGATCTGCAGCAGTTCGTCCACCGCATAGTCGGGGAAGTCGATGTGGTGCGCGATGCGGCTGCTCAGGCCGGGGTTGGACTGGAAGAAGGTGTCCATGCGGTCCTTGTAGCCGGCCAGGATGACGACCAGGTCGTCGCGCTGGTTCTCCATCACCTGCAGCAGGATCTCGATGGCCTCGGCGCCGTAGTCACGCTCGTTCTCGGGGCGGTAGAGGTAGTAGGCCTCGTCGATGAACAGCACGCCGCCCATCGCCTTCTTCAGCACTTCCTTCGTCTTGGGCGCGGTGTGGCCGATGTACTGGCCGACGAGGTCGTCGCGCGTCACGGCCACCAGATGGCCCTTGCGCACATAGCCCAGGCGATGAAGGATCTCGGCCATGCGCAGCGCCACCGTCGTCTTGCCGGTGCCCGGGTTGCCGGTGAAGCACATGTGCAGGCTCGGGTTCTGCGCATGCAGGCCGAGGTTGCGCCGCAGCCGGTCGATGACGAGCAGCGCCGAGATGTCGCGGATGCGCTGCTTCACCGGCGCCAGGCCCACCAGGTCGCGGTCGAGTTCGTCCATCACGGCCTCGACCTGGCTCTCGCGCAGGACATCGCCCACGGTGCACGCCGCCGAACCCGGCGCCGGTGCAGGCGTCTGGGCCTGGGCCTGCGCCGACGCCTGCGGTGCGCTGCTGCCGGGAATGGAGTACATCGGCGCGGTCATGGCGGCCCCGGGCTCAATAGCGCTCGGCTTCCGGCTTGTCGGTGGCGTAGCTGTGGATCGTGTAGCGCATCGAGCGCCCGTTGATCTCCTGGCGCGCCACGCCGAAGCCGGGCTCGCTGGCCGGGCGGTTGACGATGAAGCTCATCGCGATGGTCTCGACGTTGCGGGTGCTGTCGAAGGCCATCATCCGGATGTAGTGGTTCGGGAAAGTCTTTCGGCAGGCCTGCAGTTCCACCATCACGCCGGCGGCGTCGGCCAGGTCGAACATCGGGTTGCCGTACATCTCCCAGTAGGTGTTGCGCGGGTGCGGGTCGTCGGTGTATTCCACGCTCCACGCATAGCCCTTTCGCAGGCCGTACTCGATCTGCAGCGTGATCTCTGCGTCGGTCAGGTCGGGCAGGAAGCTGAACTGGCCCTGGGTCAGCCGGCCGGTCGGGTTGGTCATCATGGTGGTGGCTCCTCAGGCGACGGCGGGCGTCACGGCGTAGTCGCTCGTGTCGGTGCTGGCGTAGTTGAAGCTGATCTCGCCCCAGGTGTCCAGGGCCTGCTTCAGCGGGGTGCAGGTCTGCGCGGCCTTGCGCAGGATGTCCGGGCCCTCGTTGAGGATGTCCTTGCCCTCGTTGCGGGCCTTGACCATGCTCTCGAGTGCGACGCGGTTGGCCACCGCACCGGCCTGGATGCCGGCCGGGTGGCCGATGGTGCCGCCGCCGAACTGCAGCACGACGTCGTCGCCGAACAGGTCGATCAGCTGGTGCATCTGGCCGGCGTGGATGCCGCCGCTGGCCACCGGCATCACCTTCTTCATGTCCGCCCAGTCCTGGTCGAAGTACAGGCCGCGCGGCAGATCGGTCTTCGTGTAGCTGTCGCGGCAGACGTTGTAGTAGCCCTGCACGGTCATCGGGTCGCCCTCGAGCTTGCCGACGGCAGTGCCCGTGTGCAGGTGGTCGCAGCCCGCCAGGCGCAGCCACTTCGCGATCACGCGGAAGCTCACGCCATGGTTCTTCTGGCGCGTGTAGGTGCCGTGGCCGGCGCGGTGCATGTGCATGATCATGTCGTGCTTGCGGCACCAGTTGGCCATGCTCTGGATCGCGGTGTAGCCGATCACCAGATCGACCATCACGATGACGCTGCCGAGTTCCTTGGCGAAGTCGGCACGCTCGTACATGTCCTCCATCGTCGCGGCGGTCACGTTCAGGTAGCTGCCCTTGACCTCGCCGGTGGCCGCACTCGCCTTGTTCACGGCATCCATCACGTACAGGAAGCGGTCGCGCCAGTGCATGAAGGGCTGCGAGTTGATGTTCTCGTCGTCCTTCATGAAGTCCAGCCCGCCCTTCAGGCCCTCGTACACGACGCGGCCGTAGTTGCGGCCGCTCAGGCCGAGCTTGGGCTTGGTGGTGGCCCCGAGCAGAGGGCGGCCGAACTTGTCCAGGCGCTCGCGCTCGACCACCAGCCCGGTGGGCGGGCCCTTGAAGGTCTTGACGTAGGCCACCGGGATGCGGATGTCCTCCAGTCGGGCGGCCTTCAGCGGCTTGAAGCTGAAGACGTTGCCAATGAGGCTGGCCGTCATGTTGGCGATGGAGCCTTCCTCGAACAGGATCAGGTCGTAGGCCACCCAGGCGAAGTACTGGCCCGGGTTGCCCGGCACCGGCTCGACCTTGTAGGCCTTGGCGCGGTAGCTGTCGCATGCGGTCAGGCGGTCGGTCCACACCACGGTCCAGGTGGCCGTGCTGGATTCGCCCGCCACGGCGGCGGCGGCTTCCACGGGGTCCACGCCCTCCTGCGGCGTGATGCGGAAGAGGCACAGGACGTCGGTGTCCTTGGGCACGTAGTCGGCGTCCCAGTAGCCCATCTGGCGGTACTTGAGCACACCAGCGCTGTAGCGCTTCTTGGCGTCGGTGATGACGCCTTCGTCGGCGGGTTGGTTCATCGGGGTCTCCGGTGGCAGTGAAGCCAATGTAGGCAGGCCGATGGATAAGGTAAATTCAGAAGTTGTTCTGTTTCAGTTAAGTAATTCTGAATCTTGAACGTCACCTTGCGGCAGTTGAGGGTCTTCACCGAGGTCGCGCGGCGCCTGAGCTTCGTGCGCGCCGCCGAGGCGCTGCACCTCACGCCGCCGGCCGTGACCATGCAGGTCAAGGAACTGGAGGCCGCGGTCGGCCTGCCGCTGTTCGAGCGTGCCGGGCGGCAGGTGTCGCTGACCACCGGGGGTGAGTACCTGCTCCTGCACGCGCGCCGCGTGCTCGCGGCCCTGAAGGACGCCGAGGACGCGATGGCGCGGCTCAAGCACGTCGAGGCCGGCCGCCTGGACATCGGCCTCGTCAGCACGGCCAAGTACTTCGTGCCCCGGCTGCTGGCGCGGTTTCGCGAGGAGCACCCGGCGGTCGAGGTGCGCCTTCAGGTCTCGGCGAACCGCGAGCAGCTGCTGGCGCTGCTGCGCGGCAACGAGATCGACCTGGCCGTGATGGGCCGCCCGCCACGGGAGATGGCCACGCGGGCGGAGCCCTTCGCGGCGCACCCGCAGGTCTTCGTGGCGCCGCCGCAGCATCCGCTGTCGCGCGTGGGCCCGGTGTCGCCGGCCGATCTGGAAGGTGTGCCCTTCATCGCGCGCGAGCCCGGCTCCGGCACCCGCAAGCACATGGAGGATTTCTTCGAGGCTTGCCATCTCGCACCCCGCATCGTGATGGAGATGCCCAGCAACGAGACCATCAAGCAGGCCGTGATGGCCGGCATGGGGCTGAGTTTCCTGTCGCTGCACACCGTGGGGCTGGAGCTGCGCAGCGGCCTCCTGGCCATCGTGCCCGTGGAAGGCACGCCCATCATGCGCACCTGGAACGTGGTGCACATGGCGGGCAAGACCCTCTCACCCGCTGCCGAGGCTCTGCGCTACTTCATCCTGGAGCACGGCGAAGCCCATCTGGCCGAGCACGACCGGGCGCTGCTGGGGTGAGACGGTGACCGCTGGATCCGGTCCGCTATCCCTTCTTGCCCTTCTTGCCCTGCTTGCCGATATTGCCGGTATTGCCGGTATTGCCAGGATCGCCCGGACGGCGCCGCCTCACTCCGGCTCGATCTTCGCCGCCCTGATGACCCCGCCCCAGCGGCGTATCTCGCCCTCCAGCAGTGCCTGCAGTTCCGCCGGCGTGCTGCCCGCCAGCCGCATGCCCAGGCGGCCCAGCTTGTCCCGCACCGCGGGGGAGTCGATGGCGGCGCGCGCGGCCAGGTTGATCTTCTCGATGACGTCGGCGGGTGTGCCGGCCGGGGCTGCCAGCGCGTTCCAAGAGGCGACGTCGTAGCCGGGCAAGCCCGCCTGCTGCACCGTCGGCACGCCGGGCAGCGCCGGGTTCGGCTGCCCGGAGGTGACCGCCAGAGCGCGCACCACGCCGCCCGCCACCTGCGGCACCATCGGGCCGACGATCTCGAAGGCGAGGTCGATCTCGCCGCTGCGCAGCGCCGACAGCACGGCGGGCGAGGCGCGGTAAGGCACCACCAGCATGTCGATGCCGGCCACCGTCTCGAACAGCTTGGCGGCCAGGTGCTGCGTGCTGCCGGGCGCCACGGTGCCCACGTTCAGCCTGCCCGGGTTGGCGCGGGCATGCGCCAGCACCTCGGCCAGGCTCCTGAAGCGCGAGCCCGCCGGCACGAACAGGCCGAGGTCGAAGTAGCCCAGCGTGGTGATGGGCGCGAAATCCTTCAGCGTGTCGTAGGGCAGCTTGCGGAACAGCCCCACGCTGACGGCGTTGCCGTTGCTCATCAGCAGCAGCGTGTGCCCGTCGGGCCGCGCGGCGGCTACCGCCTGGCTGGCGACGATGCTGCCGGCGCTGGGCTTGTTCTCCACCACCACGGGCTGCCCGAGGGTGCGCGCCATGCCCTCGGCCACGGCGCGGGCGGTCAGGTCGGCAATGCCGCCGGGGCCGAAGGGCACCAGCAGCGAGACGGGGCGGTCGGGAAAGCGGGTCTGGCCCCGCGCGACCCCGCCCACGCCCAGGGCGCCCAGCGCGGACAGGGCGCCGGCAGCGATGACGGTGCGACGATGGCGGTTCGGTTCAGCCTGGCTCATGCGCCAGGATGCTATCCCCGACCGGGGCGTTCAGAACCCCAGCGAGGCGAGCAGGTCGTCCACGTCGCCCTGCTCCAGGGCCTTGCCCTCGACCTGCGGGCCCTGCAGGTCCCGGCCGTCGTTGGCCTTGAGGTCGGAAACCTGCATCGGCGCGTGCCTGAGCAGCATCTTCAGCAGCTGGTCCTCGGTCTGGGTGATGATGTTCACCACCTTCTGGATCACCTGGCCCGAAAGGTCCTGGAAATCCTGGCTCAGCATGATCTGGCCCAGGGTCTCGTTCTGCGTGGCAGCGGCGGCGGCGGTGCGCTCGACGAAGCTGCGCGCCTCCTCGAGCAGCGCGGCCTGCTCGCGCGTGAGCACGGCGGCTCCTGCGGCAGCCTGGAGGCGGGCCGACAGCGCGCCGGCGTCGTCCTGCAGTGCCTGGCAGGCGGGCTGAGCGGCTTCCACGAGGCCCAGCACCCGGTGCGCGGCGCGCTCGGTGAGCTGGCCGACATACTGCAGCCGCTCGCGGGCGTCAGGGATGTCGCTGGCCATGCGCTGCAGGTGGCCGTCCTGGCCGAGTTGCATCACGGCGCTGTGCAGCTGGCGGGCGACGTGCCCGAGTTCGTCGTAGACCTCGTTCGTGACCATGCCGGGCTCGCTATTCATGGCATTTCGTCCAGACCGAGGCTGTCTTGTCGTTCATGTGCGTCTCCGCGGATCTCGTTTCACTCCGCCGATCACTTGTCGTGACGGCAGCGCTGAAGTGATCCATCGGCATCCGGCGGCCGGAGTTGAGCCCCGCGGTCCCTCAACCGAGCAATTTTTTGAGTTCTCCCCGCGCAATCAGGCCTGCCAGGTCGTCGGCGCCCCCGACCAGGACACCCTTGACGAAGACCATCGGAAAGGTGGGCCAGCCCGTCCAGAGCTTCAGCGCGTTGCGCTCGCGCCACTGGCTGAAGTAGCCGCCGTGGTCGATGTCGACGTGCGCGACACCGGCAGCGTCCAGCGCCTTTCGGGCCTTGCGCACAAAGGGGTTGCCCGCCATGCCGAACACCACGACGGGGTTCGTGGCGACGGCCGACTGGGCCTCCTTCAGCAATGCGGCGTGCTGCTTGGCGACACGTTCGCGGATGGCGGGATGGAGGGCGGATTCATCGAGGATGGGGCGTGACATGGCTGCGAGCGTAGCAGCCGTAGGCGTCAGGCCGGATGGACAGATGCACTGTCTGTTGGGCGATACTTCCCGTGCTGTCAACACTGTCGGTGAGTCCATGGCTGTCGCGTTTCCGTTTTCCGCCATCGTCGGTCAGGACGAGATGAAGCTCGCGATCCTGATCGCCGCCGTCGACCCCAGCGTCGGCGGCGTGCTCGTCTTCGGGGACCGGGGCACTGGCAAGTCCACGGCCGTCCGGGCGCTGGCGGCCCTGCTGCCCAAGATGAAGGCCGTGCTCGGTTGCCCGTACCAGCGCGACCCCGCGCTCGAGCCCGGCGGCGGCGCCGTCCTGAAGACACATCTGGTGCCTGTGCCCGTGGTCGACCTGCCGCTGGGCGCGACCGAAGACCGCGTGGTCGGGGCGCTCGATCTGGAGCGCGCGCTCACCCAGGGCGTCAAGGCCTTCGAGCCCGGGCTGCTGGCGCGCGCCAACCGCGGCTTCCTCTACATCGACGAGGTGAACCTGCTCGAGGACCACCTGGTCGACCTGCTGATCGACGTCGCCGCCTCCGGCGAGAACGTCGTCGAGCGGGAGGGGCTCTCGGTGCGCCACCCCGCGCGCTTCGTGCTGGTGGGCAGCGGCAACCCCGAAGAGGGTGAACTGCGCCCGCAGCTGCTCGACCGCTTCGGCCTGTCGGTGGAAGTGCGGACCCCGCAGGACCTGCCCAACCGCATCGAGGTCGTGCGCCGCCGCGACAACTTCGAGCGCGACCCCGCCGCCTTCACCGCGCAGTGGGCGCCGGAGGACGACAAGCTGCGCCGCAAGATCGTCGCCGCGCGCAAGCGCCTGCCCGATGTGAGCGTGCCCGATGCAGCGCTGGAGCGTGCGGCCCAACTCTGCATGGCCCTGGGCACCGACGGCCTGCGGGGTGAGCTCACCGTGATGCGCGCCGCGCGCGCCCTGGCCGCACTGGACGGCGTGAAGGTGGTGGGCGACGCGCAGCTGCGCCGCGTGGCTGCACCGGCGTTGCGCCACCGCCTGCGCCGCAACCCGCTCGACGACACCGGCTCGGGCACGCGCGTGGACCGCGCCGTGGCGGAGCTGTTCGGGGCGTGAAGGACGCCGAGGCCCCCGCCGACGAGGCCAGCCCGGCCGCGAAGGCCTGGGCCGATGCCGCCCTGTCGGCCGCGCTGCTGGCCGTCGCGCCCTGGGGCTGCGGCGGTGTGCAGTTGCGCGCGTCCGCCGGGCCGGTGCGCGATGCCTGGCTCGCCCTGCTGACGCGCCTGCTCGGCGCCGACACGCCGCCTCTGCGCGTTCCGCTGGGCATCCGCGACGACCGGCTTCTCGGCGGCCTGGATCTCACCGCCACGCTGCGCACCGGCCGCCCCGTCGCCGAACCCGGCCTGCTGGCGCGCGCCGACGGCCGCGTGCTGCTGGCCGCCATGGCCGAGCGGCTGTCGCCGGGCACGGCGGCGCGTCTGGCTTCGGTGCTGGACCGCGGCGAGCTGGCGATCGAACGCGAAGGCTTCGCCGCCGTGTGGCCCGCGCGGCTGGCGGTGGTGGCGCTCGACGAAGGCGCCCAGGCCGACGAGCACGCGCCCGCCGCGCTGGCCGAGCGTCTGGCCATCTGGCTCGACCTGAGCGCCCTGCCGCCGCGCGTGGCTGCCGAGGATTTCGGCCTCGACGCCCCGGAGATCGCTGCCGCGCGTGCGCGCCTGCCGGGCGTGCGGGCCGAGGAGGGCGTGATCGAGGCGCTGTGCGGCGTGGCTGCCCAGCTTGGCATCGATTCGCTGCGTGCGCCGATGCTGGCCCTGGCCGTGGCGCGGCGCCACGCGGCACTCGCCGGCCGCGACACGGTCGATCACGACGACGCGGTGGTCGCCGCCCGCCTGGTGCTGGCGCCGCGCGCCACGCGGCTGCCGGCGCCGGAAGAGCCGCCCGCGCCGCCGCCCGATGCCGAAGCTCCGCCGCCCCCGCCGTCGGAATCGCCGCCAGAACCTCCGGTGGAGGGCGAGGGCGAGGAGCGGCCGCTGGAGGATCAGGTGCTCGAAGCCGCCGTCGCGGCGC
This sequence comes from uncultured beta proteobacterium, assembly GCA_903938815.1. GTDB lineage: Bacteria > Pseudomonadota > Gammaproteobacteria > Burkholderiales > Burkholderiaceae_C > Rubrivivax. Next base: position 314 of record CAJAES010000025.1, on the reverse strand, counting down.
TGCCCCCCGACCTGCTGGCGCGCCTGAAGGCCGCCGAGGCCGGCCGCACGCGCGGCGACGACGGCAAGGCTGGCGACTGGCAGCGCGGCACCACGCGCGGACGTCCGGCCGGCGTCAAGCGCGGCGAGCCGCGGGCCGGGCAAAGGCTGGATCTCATCGAGACCCTGCGCGCAGCGGCGCCCTGGCAGCGCCTGCGCCGCAGCCTGGCGGCGGATGCCGCCGGGGCGGGCGCCGGCCCGCTGATCCGCGTGCGCCCCGAGGATTTCCACGTGCGCCGCTACCGTCAGCGTCGCTCCACGACCACCATCTTCGTC
>CAJAES010000024.1 GCA_903938815.1 uncultured beta proteobacterium | reverse complement strand
TTCGCTGGAAAAGTTCAGCGGGACATTCGAGCAGGGAGCGGCATCGCTGCTGTCGTCGGTCGGGGCATCCCAGGCAGCCCAGCTGGCCGAGCGGACGTCCAGCGACCAGCATCGCCTTGCCGCGTGGACCCAGTCCCTGGAGGCCATGGCCATTTCGCTCAGGCACGAGTGGCAACAGGCCGGCGCCGCCACGCTGGGCCAGCAGCAGGCGATCTGCCGGACGCTGGAACAGACCGCACAGGAACTGCACGCCCAGGCCGAGGCGCATGCCCGCAACATGATCGCCGAGCTCGGCGCGCTGATGGACACGGCCGCCGAGGCGCCGAAGGCCGCGGCCGAAGTGGTGGTGCTGCTGCGGGAACGCCTGTCCGACAGCATCGCCAGGGACAACGATCTGCTCGAGGAGCGCGGCCGCATCATGGGCACGCTCGGCAGCCTGTTGCAGACCATGCAGCAGGCCGCCACCGAACAGCGCGCAGCCATCGACACGCTCGTGGCCTCGTCCGCAACCCTGTTGGCGCAGGTGGGTGCGGGCTTCAGCGCCACGGTGGATGCCGAGTCCGGGAAGATCGCTGCCGTGGCCTCGCAGATCACTGGCAGCGCCGTCGAGGTCGCGAGCCTGGGCGAGGCCTTCGGGCATGCGGTCCAGCTCTTCAGCCAGTCGAACGAATCGCTGGTGGCGCACCTGCAGCGCATCGAGGCCGCGCTGGACAAGTCCACGTCGCGCAGCGATGAGCAGCTCGCCTACTACGTCGCGCAGGCGCGGGAGATCATCGACCTGAGCATCTCGTCGCAGCGACAGATCGTGGACGACCTGCAGCAGCTCGCCGTCCGCCCGGCGCCCTTGGCCGGTGAGGTGGCCTGATGGAGGACATCGATGCCGGCCTCGAGCAGGGCACGCCCGTCTGGGCCGTGTTCGGTGACCTGATGTCGGGCCTGCTGGGCGCGTTCGTGCTGCTGCTGGTCGGGGTGGTCGGCATCCAGCTGGAGCTGGCCACCAGCCTGGAAGCCGAGGTCCAGAAGCGCCAGGTGGCCGAGCAGCGGCGCCAGGCCCTGGAACGCGCCCTGGCGGTGCCGCTGGCCTCGGGCCGGGTGACGCTGACCGACGGCCGCATCGGCATCAGTGGCAGCGTGCTGTTCTCGTTGAACTCCGACCAGTTGCAGCCCGAGGGCCGACAGCTGCTGAAGAGCATGGCGGCACCGCTGGCGGCCTACCTGGGCACGCGGGACGAGCTCCTGATGGTCAGTGGCTTCACCGACGACCGGCCTGTGCGCGAGAGCAACCGCCAGTTCGCCGACAACCTGGAGCTGTCAGCGCAGCGCGCGCTGACGGTGACGCGGGCGCTGGTCGACGAAGGGCTTCCGGCATCGGCGGTCTTTGCCGCGGCGTTCGGCCCCGAGCAGCCGGTTGCCTCGAATGCCGACGCCGAAGGGCGTTCGCGCAACCGGCGCGTCGAGATGGCGCCCGTGCCCCGGTCGTCCGGCGGCACGGCGAAGCCCCGTGAGTGAGGCCGCCGACCTCGGCCGCCTGACGGTGCCGGTGGCGCCGGAGATGCCTCGGCAAAACCCGCAGCAAGACCTGCAGCAGACAGCGCAGCAGAAGCCGCTGGGGCCGGCACCGGGATCGGCACACGACACAGCCATCGACCCGAGAGTCACTGCGCTGCGCGAGCGCGATGCGCCGCGCCTGGACCCCATCGGCCTGCGCTACATCGAGGCCCTTGCACGACGCACCGCAGGGCACGGCGGCGAGGTGCGGCGCCTGCTCGACACCAAGCTCGAGCAGGCGGTGGCGTCGTGCGTGGCACGGCTCGACCAGCTTGAGCGGGAGCGCGCTGCTGCTGCTGCTGCTGCTGCTGCTGGTGCCACGCCCGACCTGCCGCCCCCGGGCCATTCCCCCCTGGGCGAGCTCGTCGCGATGCTCGACCGTCACGCGGTGGCAGGGCCGGTCGGCGGGCGTGTCGAGCTGAAGGCCATGAGCCAGTCCCGGAGCACCTGGGCGCGGCTCAGCGTGGGCCGGCAGATGGCGCGGTCGCTGGCCAAGGTTCCCGAGAACCCGGGGCCGCTGAATTCGCATCTGCTGATGCTTCGCGCGCTGCGCACGATGCAGGACATCTCGCCCGGGTACCTTGAGCACTTCATGGCGTATGCCGATGCCCTGCTCTGGCTGGATCAGGCCAGCTTCGGCGGCCTGCCGGCGGCGGGAAACGTCGTTCGCCGCGAAACCGAACGCAAGCGCAGGACCGGGCGCGGGAAATCGGCGTAGCCGGTGAGCCGGTCAGCCGAGGGTCAACCGGGCAATCCGGTGAACCGGCATTCGGGCATTCGGGCAGTCGGGCAGTCGAGTGATCAGGGTACGCAAGCCGCGGCATCGTCACGCTGCTGCAGCACCCCACCGTCGGCAGGTCAGGGCTCGGCGCGCTCGACGCGTTGGCCGTTGACGAAGATCTGCCCGTCCTTCACCTCGATGAGCATCGGCCCGTACCGGCTTTCCCAGACATGGCACTGGACGCCGTCGGATGCCAGTGTGAGTTGCAGCTGGGGGTCATGGCCTGGGTCAGGGTAACGATCCGGCTCGGGCCGGAAGCTGGCGCCAGGCGCAGGGCTCAGAACCAGAGCCACAGCTGTCTGAGCCATTCGGGCAAGCGGTCGGGCCTGGGGTGATAGTGCTGGCGCTGTCGGCTGTGCATGGGAACCTCCTTGTCTGAGGAGTTACTGTATCTCCATACAGCTGTTGATGCAAACAGCTTTTGCGGTGCTCTGCCCTTCAGCCCGGCTGGGAGCGCCAGCGCTGGAACCAGCCCAGGCGGTCACGCGTGGCGCCACGCGGGCGGTACTCTGCACCTACCCAGCCGTCCCAACCCAGCGCGTCGATCAACTCGAAGAGATGCGCATGGGCGAGCTCGCCCTCGTCAGGTTCGTGGCGCGCCGGCACGCCGGCCACCTGCAGGTGGCCCACGCGCGTGGGGTGTCCGGGGTCGAGAAAGCGCGCGAGCCGGGTGCTCAGGTCGCCCTCGACGATCTGGCAGTGGTACAGGTCCATCTGCACGGCCAGGTTCGGCGCGCCGACCAGACCGACGATCTCATGGGCATCGACCTGCCGGTGCATGAAGTAGCCGGGCATGTCGCGGAAGTTCAGCGGCTCGATGAGCACCGTCACGCCCGCCGACGCGGCCTCGCGCGCGGCCCAGGCCAGGTTCTCGACGAAGGTGGCCTGCAGGGCCGGGCGCTCGCTGCCCGGCGGCATCAGCCCCGCCATCACGTGCACGCGCGGGCAGCGCAGGGCTGCGGCGTACGGCAGCGCCTGTTCCGAGAAGCTGCGGCGGAAGTCCGCTTCGCGGCCCGGCAGGCACGCCAGGCCGCGCTCGGCGCCCTGCCCGGGTGGCGCGTTGATCAGCACCTGAGCAAGACCGGCATCGGTCAGCCGCTGGGCCAGTTCGGCAGCGGGCCACTCGTACGGGAACTGGCACTCCACGCCCTTGAAACCGTCCGCGGCGGCAGCGGCAAAGCGGTCCGGAAATGACCACTCCCCGTACATCATGCTGAGGTTGGCGGCAAAGCGGGGCATGGTCTACAGGCTAGGCGCCTGCCTCGGGCTCTCGCGGCGGGCGCGGCAAGCCTCTTCGTACAGCGCCATGTATTGCCGGGCCGGGCCGGCCCAGCCCAGGTTCTGGGCCATGCCGGCCTGCATCATTGCGTACCAGCGCGGGGCGTCGGCAAAGGCTGCCATGGCGCGCTCCAGGCCGGCCTGCAGGGCGAAGGGTGTGGCCTCGCCAAAGGCAAAGCCGGTCTCGCCGTCGGTCACGGTGTCCGCCAGGCCGCCCACGCGGCGCACCACGGGCACCGTGCCGTAACGCAAGCCGTAGAGCTGCGTCAGGCCGCAGGGCTCGAAGCGCGAGGGGACGAGGATCATGTCGGCACCCGCGATGAGCCGGTGCGCGCGGCTCTCGTCGTAGCCTACGTGCAGCGCCACGGCGCCGGGGTTCGCGTTCGCGGCGATGGCGAAGGCCGACTCGAGTGCGGGGTCGCCGGTGCCCTGCACCACCACCTGCGCGCCGTGGCGCAGCAGTTCGGGCAGCACGGCCAGGACCAGATCGAGACCCTTCTGCGACGACAGCCGGCTGACCACGGTGAGCACGGGCGCCTCGGGGCGTTGGGCGAGCCGGGCCTCGAGCTGCAGCGCGCTCTTGCACAAGGCCTTCCCGGCCAGCGTGTCGGCCTTGTAGCGGGCGGCCAGGGCACTGTCGGTGGCCGGGTTCCAAACGGCATCGTCGATGCCGTTGAGGATGCCGCTCACCTCGCCCACCCGGCCGCGGATCACACCGTCCAGGCCGGCGCCGAACTCGGGCGTGGCGATTTCCTGCGCGTAGGTGGGGCTCACCGTGCTCACGCGATCGGCGAACTTCAGACCGGCCTTCATGAAGCAGATCTGCCCGTGGAATTCCAGGCCCGCAGGCTGCATGAAGCGTGCGGGCAGCCCCAGCAGCCGCGCGTCGTCGTGCGGGAACACGCCCTGATAGGCCAGGTTGTGCACCGTGAAGACCGACGCCGCGGATGTCGGCGGGTGGGCTGCCAGGTAGGCGCAGGCCATCGCCGCATGCCAGTCGTGGGCATGCACCAGCTCGGGTGTCCACTTGTCGTCCAGTTCGCCGAACGCGAGGTGCGCGGCGATCCAGCCCAGGTAGGCATAGCGCTGGAGGTTGTCGGGCCACTCGCTGCCGTCCGGCGCCTGGTAGGGGCCGCCGTCGCGCCGGAAGTGGTAGGGCGAATCGATGACATACACCGGCACGTCGGTCTTGGGCATGCGGCCCAGCAGCAGCGTGCTGCGCGCGGAGCCGAACGCCGGGCCCAGCGTGGCGACGGGTCTCGCGTGCTTGACGCCGTCGAGCACGGCCGGGTGACCGGGCAGCAGCAGGCGCACATCAGCGCCCTGCTCTGCCAGCGCCGGCGGCAAGGCAGCCACGACATCGGCCAGGCCGCCTGTCTTCACCAGCGGAAAGACCTCCGCCGCGAGGTGCAGGACCCTCATTCCATGTCGGGGCCGTGGCGGCCCAGCATCTCCGGCGTCACCAGCGTGATGCCGGACTCGGTGCGATAGAAGCGCGCGGCATCGAGCTCGGCGTCCTCGCCGATCACCATGCCATCCGGGATGCGGCAGCCGCGGTCGATGACAACGCGGTTCAGGCGGGCGCCGCGGCCCACCTGCACGCCGGGCAGCAGCACGGACCACTGCACCTGGGCATGGCTGTGCACTCGCACGTTGGAGAACAGAACCGACCGGTGCACCGAACCCGAGACGATGCACCCCCCCGAGACCAGGGACTCGATGGCCATGCCGCGCCGGTCGTCGGCGTTGTGCACGAACTTGGCGGGCGGCAGCTGCGGCTGGTAGGTCCAGATGGGCCAGCGGGTGTCGTAGAGATTGAGCAGCGGGTCGGTGGCGGTGAGGTCGATGTTGGCGTCCCAGTAGGCATCGATGGTGCCGACGTCGCGCCAGTACGGCTCCAGACCCTGGCGCTGACCGACGCAGCTCAGCTCGAAGGGATGCGCCACCGCGCTGCCGTTCGCCACGGCAGCGGGAATGATGTCCTTGCCGAAATCGTGCGTGGAGGCTTCGTCCGCCATGTCGCGCTCGAGCTGCTTGTACAGGTAGCGCGCGTTGAAGATGTAGATGCCCATGCTGGCCAGCGAGCGGTCGGGCTTGCCCGGCAGCGTGGGCGGATCGGCCGGCTTCTCGACGAAGGCGGTGATGTTGCGCTTCTCGTCCACCGCCATGACGCCGAAGGCCGAGGCCTCTTCGCGGCTGACCTCGATGCAGCCCACCGTGCACTCGCGCCCGTGCGCGACGTGGTCGGCGAGCATCAGCGCGTAGTTCATCTTGTAGATGTGGTCGCCCGCCAGCACCACGATGTAGTCGGCGCCGTAGGAGGCCAGGATGTCCTGGTTCTGGTAGACGGCATCGGCCGTGCCGCGGTACCAGCTCTCCTCATCCACGCGCTGCTGCGCCGGCAGCAGGTCGACGAACTCGTTCATCTCGGGCCGCATGAACGCCCAGCCGCGCTGCAGGTGGCGCAGCAGGCTGTGGCTCTTGTACTGCGTGATCACGCCGATGCGGCGGATGCCGGAGTTCAGGCAGTTCGACAGCGCGAAATCGATGATGCGGAACTTGCCCCCGAAATACACCGCAGGTTTCGCGCGGCGGTCCGTCAGGTTCTTCAGCCGGCTGCCGCGGCCGCCCGCCAGGACCAGGGCCACGGCCCGTTTGGGCAGGTCGAGGTTGCGCGCGAGGTCGTAGGTGTTCATGGGTCTGCTCCGGATACAGTGCACGCTTGCCTGCTTCTTGCTAGCAGTGGGCCGTCACCGTGACAACGAGATACCCATGAACGATACCCCGACTCCTGCCGCCATGAGTGCCCTGGTGGAGCGACATCTGCGAGATACCGTCGGTGTCGCGCCAGCCGATGCATCGGCATCGGACCTGATGCAGGCCGTGGCCTGGGCCGCGCGCGAGCAGCTCTCCCAGCGATGGGTCGACACGGCTGCCGCGGACCGCGCCGCGAAGGCCCGCCGCGTGGTCTACCTGTCGATGGAATTCCTGATGGGCCGCACGCTCGGCAACGCGCTGGCAGCCCTGGACCTCGAAGGCCCCGCTGCCGCTGCAGCCGCCGCGCACGCCCGCACGCTCGAGGAACTGCAGGCCCAGGAACCCGACGCCGCGCTGGGCAACGGCGGCCTCGGGCGCCTGGCCGCGTGTTTCCTCGATTCGATGGCGGCGCTGGGCCTGCCGAGCTTCGGCTACGGCATCCGCTACGAGTTCGGGATGTTCGCGCAGAGCATCCAGGGTGGCCGGCAGGTGGAGCACCCCGACCCGTGGCTGGAGAACGGCACGCCCTGGGAATTCCCGCGGCGCGACATCACTTGGCCGGTGCGCTTCGGCGGCTGGGTGGAGCATCCCCAGGGCCCGGGCGGGCCCGCCGTCTGGCACCACGCCGGTGCCGTCGCCGCCAAGGCCTACGACATGATCGTGCCCGCGCCGGGGACCGAGCGCGTCAGCACGCTGCGCCTGTGGCGCGCCGCTGCCCCGGCCCACATCGACCTGCACGCCTTCAACAGCGGCGACTACGCGCGCGCCGCCGAGTTCAAGAACCAGTTCGAGAACATCTCCTGGGTGCTCTATCCGAACGACAGCACGCCCGCCGGCCGTGAGCTGCGCCTGCGCCAGGAGTACTTCTTCACCAGTGCCTCGCTGCAGGACGTGCTGGCGCGCCATCTGTCGGAACACGGGCGCCTGGACAACCTGGCCGACGCCGTGGCCATCCACCTGAACGACACGCATCCGGCCATCGGCGTGGCCGAGCTGATGCGGCTGCTGGTGGACGAGCACGCCATGCCGTGGGACCGGGCCTGGGGCATCACGCAGGCCACCTTCAGCTACACCAACCACACGCTGATGCCCGAGGCGCTCGAGACCTGGCCGGTGGGCCTGATCCAGGCCGTGCTGCCGCGCCATCTCGAGATCGTCTACCGCATCAACCACGAATTCCTGCTGCAGGCCTCGCGCAAGCGTCCGGGCGACGCCGAATTCCTGCGCCGGCTGTCGCTGATCGAGGAGAGCGGCGACCGGCGCATGCGCATGGCCCACCTCAGCATCGTCGGCAGCCACAAGGTCAATGGCGTGTCGGCGCTGCACTCGCGCCTGCTGGTCGAAACCATCTTCTCGGACTTCGCGTCGATCTGGCCCGAGCGCTTCACGAACATGACCAACGGCGTGACCCCGCGCCGCTGGCTGATGCAGGCCAACCCGAAGCTGGCCGCGCTGATCGACGAGGCCATCGGGCCCGCATGGCGCCGGGACCTCGACCGCCTGGCCGAACTGCGCCCCCTGGCCCGGGATGCCGCCTTCGTCGATCGGTTCGCCGCGGTGAAGCTGGGCAACAAGCAGCGCCTGGCCAGCTACGTGCGCGAGCAGGTCGGCACGCCGGTGGACCCTGCGAGCCTGTTCGACGTGCAGGTCAAGCGCATCCACGAATACAAGCGGCAACTTCTGAACGTGCTGCACGTGGTCACGCGCTATCTGTCCATCATCGCGGAGCCGCAGCGCGACTGGGTGCCGCGCACGGTGCTGTTCGCCGGCAAGGCGGCTTCGAGCTACGTCGCGGCCAAGAACATCATCCGGCTCATCCACGACGTGGCCTCGGTCGTCAACCACGACCTGCGCGTGGCCGGCCGGCTGTCGGTGGTGTTCCTGCCGAACTACGGGGTCTCGGTGGCCGAGGCCATCATGCCCGGCGCCGACCTGTCGGAACAGATCTCCACTGCCGGCACCGAAGCCTCGGGCACCGGCAACATGAAGCTCGCGCTCAACGGCGCGCTGACCATCGGCACCGACGACGGCGCCAACATCGAGATCCGCGAGAACGTCGGCGACGACAACATCTTCATCTTCGGCCTCAGCACGGCCGAAGTGGATGCGCGACGCCGCGCCGGCTACCGCCCGGGTGAAGTGGCGGCGCAGCATCCCGAACTGCAGGGCGTGCTCGATGCCATCGCCGGCGGCATGTTCTCGCCCGACGAGCCGGGGCGCTACCGTGGCCTGATCGACTCGCTGCTGCACATCGACCACTACCTGCTCCTGGCCGACTACGCCGACTACGTTGCGACGCAGGGCCGCGTGGACGCGCTGTACGCGCAGCCACGAGCCTGGGCCGAGAAGGCCATCCTGAACGTGGCCGGCATGGGGCCGTTCTCGGCCGACCGCACGATCGCGCAGTACGCACAGGAGATCTGGCACGTGAAGCCGGTCCGGTAGACGCAGGGCATGGGCAGGGCCGGCACCGACGAAGCCGACCCCATGAAAAAAGGGCGCCCTCGCGGGCGCCCTTTTCAGGCTGGGGTCGGAAGACCGATCAGCGCACGATGCCGAGCGATTCCTTGTTGCCACCCTTGTAGGTGTACAGGGTCAGGGCGCCGTTCTTGATGTCGCCCTTCTCGTCGAAGGAGATCGCGCCCGTCACGCCCTTGAAGCCAGAGGTCTTGGCCAGCACGGGCAGGTACTTCGCGGGGTCAGCGGAGCCGGCCTTGACCATGGCGTCGGCCATGACCATCACGGAGTCGTACACGTACGGTGCGTAGATCTGCACGTCGGCGTTGAACTTGGCCTTGAACTTCGAGCGGAAGTCAGCCATGGCCTTGGTGGCCGCGGGATCCTTGGCGTCGACGCCGCCGGCTTCCGCGCACACGACCTGGCCGTCACCCATGGTGCCGGCGGCCAGCTTGGGCAGTTCGCCCGAGCAGATGCCGTCGCCGCCCATGAACTTGGCGTCGATGCCCAGCTGCTTCATCTGGCGCAGCATCGGGCCGGCAACGGCGTCCATGCCGCCGAAGAACACCACGTCGGGCTTGGAGCCCTTGATGGCGGTCAGGATGGCGGTGAAGTCCGTGGCCTTGTCGGTCGTGAACTGACGGCCGACGGTCTTGCCGCCAGCAGCCTTGACGCCCTTCTCGAACTCTTCGGCGACGCCCTGGCCGTAGGCCGTGCGGTCGTCGATGATGGCGATGGACTTGCCCTTCATCGTGGTCACGGCGTACTTGCCGAGGGTGCCACCGAGGTGCACGTCATCGGCCACCACGCGGAACGCGGTCTTGTAGCCGTTGCGGGTGTACTTCGGGTTGGTGGCCGACGGGGAGATCTGCGGCACGCCAGCGTCGCTGTAGATCTTGGAGGCCGGGATCGACGTGCCCGAGTTCAGGTGGCCGATGACGCCGTTGACCTTGCTGTCGACCAGCTTCTGCGCGGCGGCCGTGCCCTGCTTCGGGTCGGCAGCGTCGTCTTCGGCGAGCAGTTCGAACTTGGCCTTCTTGCCGCCGATCGTCACGCCCTTGGCGTTCAGCTCGTCGATGGCCATGCGGGCGCCATTTTCGTTGTCCTTGCCCAGGTGGGCAATCGCGCCGCTGGTGGGAGCGACGTGCCCGATCTTGATGACCAGATCCTGCGCCATCGCGGTGCCTGCCAACAGGGCGGCAGCGGCGCCCACGATCACGTTGAGCTTGAATTGCATGTACGAACCTCCGGTTTGAAAACTGACGGGCACACCCGCGCCCACGTTGAAGCGCGGGACGATACCCGAAAAAAATACCCGTTCGGGGGCGGGTTAGCCATCATGTCCAAGCCGCCACCGTCAGACCACAACGCAGGAAGCGTGCCGGCGGACGACAGGGTCAGGCCGCCGCGCCGTGGTGCACGGGCTTGACGCCCCAGCCCTGATAGTGGCGCCACCGCAGGCGGCTGGCGTCGACTTCCTCGGGCTCCACACCCACGATCTCGATGATGCGGTCGAACGCTTCGCCATCGTCCGGCGCGGGGCCGCCCAGGTTCACCAGCACCGGCGGTGCATCGGCGGGCCACCCGCCCGCCGAGAGCCAGACGGGTGTGCGCGACGCCAGTGCCTGCGCCGGCCCGGGAACCCGCACGTGCGGCAGGAACTCCTGCGCCTCGAAGGTCCACAGGGCCTCGTCCAGCGCCTCCAGCGTGGCCGGCGACGCGGTGACGAGCACCCGGGCGCCCGACTTCACCGCCTTGCGCAGCAGGCGGCAGGCGAAGTGCACCGGCTCGGCGATGCCGGTGTGGAACTCCACCGTGGCCGGCATCGGATGCGCCTCAGCCCTTGGCGGCGCGCGCCAGGATGAAGTGCGTCAGCAGCGCCACCGGGCGGCCCGTTGCACCCTTGGCCGCGCCCGACTTCCAGGCCGTGCCGGCGATGTCGAGGTGCGCCCAGGTGAACTTGCCGGTGAACCGCTTCAGGAACATGGCCGCCGTGATGGCGCCACCGGCCCGGCCGGCGATGTTGGCCATGTCGGCGAAGTTGCTCTTCAGGCCTTCGTCGTACTCTGCGTCGACGGGCATGCGCCACGCCGGGTCCTGGCCCTTGTCGCCCGCGGTCAGCAATTCGGCTGCCAGCGCATCGTCGGCGCTGAACAGGCCGCTGCGGTGATGACCAAGGGCAATGACGCAGGCGCCGGTGAGGGTGGCGATGTCGACCACCGCTGCCGGCTTGAAGCGCTCGGCATAGGTGAGCGCATCGCACAGGATCAGGCGGCCCTCGGCGTCGGTGTTCAGGATCTCGATCGTCTGCCCGCTCATGCTGGTGACGACGTCGCCCGGCTTGACGGCCTTGCCGCTGGGCATGTTCTCGGTGGCCGGGATCAGGCCGACGACGTTGATCGCGGGCTGCAGCTCGGCCAGTGCCTTGAAGGTGCCGAGCACGCTCGCGGCGCCGCCCATGTCGAACTTCATCTCGTCCATCTCGCCGCCCGGCTTCAGCGAGATGCCGCCGGTGTCGAACGTGACGCCCTTGCCGACCAGCACCACGGGTGCGTCGGCCTTGGCCGCGCCGCTGTAGCGCAGGACGATGAACTTCAGCGGTTCGTCGGAGCCCTGGGCGACCGACACGAAACTGCCCATGCCGAGCTTCTCGCAATCCTTGCGGTCCAGCACCTGGACCTTGATGCGGGCGGCCTTGCCGAGCTTCTTCGCCTCGTCGGCCAGGTAGGTGGGCGTGCAGACGTTGCCGGGCCGGTTGGCGCACTCGCGCGCCAGTTCCACGCCGGCGGCAATGCCCTGGCCCAGCTTCAGGCCGGCATCGACGGCGGCAGCCTGCCCCTTGGCAGCGACAAGGGAGATGGTCTTGAGCTTGCCGGCGGCCGGCGCGCTGGGCTTGGTGGCCCGGTAGACATAGACGGCGTCGGCAACGGCCGCGACCAGCGCTTCGGCGGTCGCTGCATCGGGCTCGGCCGCGCCGGCGCTGACGATCGCCAGGTGCGCGGCACCGCCCGTCTTGATGAGTGCGACGCCGGCAGCCACGGCCTTGCGGAACGCGGCAGCGGTGCCGTCGGCCGCGTGGGCGAAGACCACGCGCGGCGCCTTCACGCCGGAGACATCGGTCAGGAATGCGGTGCGCCCGTTCTTGAAGGCGAAGTCACCGGCATCGGCGGCGCGCTGGCATGCTGCGGCCAGGGCCTTGGGGAGCGCGGCGGGAACCGCATCGCCGCTCACCACCACGAGCAGGGCGTCGGCTGCGACAGCGGCTGCACCGCCCGCGCCGGGCACCAGGGTCTTGAAGTCCATAATCTGATCCGGTTCTAGGCAAAGCGGAAGATGGTATTCGATTCGACGGTTCGACGAGAGTTGGCGCGCAGCTTCGGGGCGACCCTGGTGGTGATCCTGACCATCGTGCTGACGATGCTGCTCATCCGCACCGTCGGCCAGGCTGCGAGGGGCGTGGTCGCGCCTCAGGACGTGGTGCTTCTGCTGGGGTACGTTGCGCTGGGCAACCTGCCGACGATGCTCGCGCTGTCGCTGTTCGTGGCCATCGTCGTGACCCTGGGCCGCATGTACCGTGACAGCGAGATGGTGATCTGGTTCGCGAGCGGTATCGGCCTGTCGCGTTTCGTGCGGCCCGTGCTCCGAACCACCTGGCCCGTGCTGCTGGTGATCGCCGTGCTGATGCTCGTCGTGTGGCCATGGGGCAACCGCAACGGCGCCGAACTGCGCGACCGCTATGCCCAGCGCTCGGACCTCTCCCGCGTGGCGCCCGGCGTGTTCCAGCAGTCGTCCGACGGCAAGCGCGTCTTCTTCATCGAGCGGGATGGCGCCGACACGACGCAGGCGCGCAACGTGTTCATCCTGTCGCGCATCGACGAGCTGGAGACCGTGACGGCCGCGAACAGCGGGCGCCTGGAGACCCAGGGAGAGGACCGCGTCCTGATCCTCGAGCGAGGCCAGCGCAACGATGTCGACCTGAAGACCGGCGACATGGCCATGTCCAGCTTCGAGGACTACCGCGTGGTGGTCGGCGAGAAGGCCGCCAGGCTCGCTGCGCAGCAGCCGCCGCGCTCGATGCGCACGGTCGACCTGCTGCGCGACCCGACGCAGCGGCACCAGGCGGAACTGTCCTGGCGCATCGGCCTGACGCTGGGCGCAGCCAACCTGCTGCTGCTGGGCATCGGCCTGGCGGCCACGCAGCCGCGCCGCGCCAGCAACTGGAACCTGCTGTTCGCGCTGATGGGCTTCGTCGTCTACTACAACCTCATCAATCTGTCGCAGGCCTGGATCGCATCCGGCCGCATGAGCATGGGTGCCGCCCTGCTGGGCCTGCACGGGGGCGTCTTCGTGGCGGCGCTGGCGCTGCTGGTCTGGCGCGACCACGCCACGGTGTGGCGGCTGTGGCCGCGCCGGAAGGCTGCGCCATGAGAACCGTGCGCCGGCTGCTCTACCGCGACATCGTCTCGGCCGTCCTGTTTGTCGGGCTGGCCTTCCTGTCGCTCTTCTTCTTCATCGACCTGGTGGACCAGCTCGACGGCGTCGGCACGCGCGGGCGCACCGTCACGCTGGCGGTGCTGGCCTCGCTCTACGCCGCACCCGGGCACGCCTACGAGCTGATGCCCATCGCGGTGCTGATCGGCACCATCTATTCCCTGTCGCGCATGGCGCAGAGCTCGGAGTTCACGATCCTGCGCACCGGGGGGCTGGGCCCTCAGCGGGCCCTGACGCTGCTGGCCGTGCTGGGTGTGGCCTTCGCCGCGCTGACCTTCGTCATTGGCGACGTCATCGCGCCGGCCAGCGAGCGGCAGGCCGTGCTGCAGAAGGCCAAGGCCGGCGGGGGGCTGCGCCTGTCGGGGCCGGGCGCGTGGCTCAAGGAGCGGCGAACGGAAGCCGACGGAGCGCATTCCGTATCCGCCAATGTCGGCGGGCTCGCCGGAGACGCCGGGCTCAACCAAGTCAGGATCTACGAATTCGACGCCAAGGGCCGGCTGGTGCAGCGCCTGTCGGCGCCCAAGGCGCGCGTCGACGACGACGGGCACTGGACGCTGCAGGACGCCGAGCGCGTGCTGTGGCCGATGGACGGCGGCGCTGTGCAGGTCACGCGCCAGGCCTCCCTGCGCTGGGCGACCACGCTCGACGCCAGGGTGGTGGCCGCGGCGCTGCTGCCCGCGGAGACCATGACAACCCTCGAACTCTGGCGCTACAGCGGCCACCTCGCCGACCAGGAACAGGCAGCGCAGAGCTACGAGCTGCAGTTCTGGAAACGCGCGCTGTACCCGCTGGCCTGCATCGTGATGGTGGCGCTCGCCCTGCCCTTCGCCTACATGCAGGCGCGCGCCGGGGGCGTAAGCCTGAAGGTCTTCGGCGGCATCATGCTGGGCATCAGCTTCGTGCTGCTGAACAACATCGCAGGCCACATCGGCGTGTTGTCCGACATGACTCCGTGGGTGGTTTCGGCTGCGCCGGGGCTGCTGTACCTGCTGCTCTCCTTGGCCGCCTTCGCGTGGCTGGTGCGATACCGATGAAAACCGGCCTGATCCTCTTCGCCCACGGCGCCCGCGACCCGCGCTGGGCCGCCCCCTTCGAGGCCGTGGCGGCGCGTGTCCGCGCCACGCAGCCGGGCATCGACGTGCGCCTGGCCTACCTGGAGCTGATGACCCCCGATCTGCCTACCGCCGCTGCTGAACTCGTCGCAGCCGGTTGCGGCGCCGTCACGGTGCTGCCGATGTTCCTGGGGGCCGGCGGGCACGTCCGGCGCGACCTGCCCGAGATCATGGACCGGCTGCGCGCGGCGCATCCGGGCGTGGCGTGGCAGCAGCAACCCCCGGTGGGCGAGTTGCCGTCGGTCATCGATGCGCTGGCGGCAGCCGCCGGCGCTGCCGTGGCGTCGCTGCCCGCATGAACCTGCATCAGTTCCGCTTCGTGCGCGAGGCGGTGCGGCGCGGGCTGAACCTGACCGAGGCCGCCAAGGCGCTGCACACGTCGCAACCTGGCGTCAGCAAGGCCATCCTGGAACTGGAGGAGGAACTCGGCATCGAGATCTTCCAGCGCCACGGCAAGCGCCTGCGCCGCGTCACCGAGCCGGGCCAGCATGTGCTGGCCTCGATCGAACGCATCCTGCTGGAACTGGACAACCTCAAGCGCATCGGCGAGGAGTTCTCCAAGCAGGAGAGCGGCACGCTGTCGATCGCGACCACGCACACGCAGGCCCGCTACATGCTGCCCGGCCCGGTGGCGCTGCTGCGCAGGCGCTACCCCGACGTGCGCGTGGCGCTGCACCAGGGCAACCCCGATCAGGTAGCGCGCATGCTGATCGACGGTTCGGCCGACATCGGCCTGGCCACCGAATCGCTGGAAGACCACGACGAGTTGATCTCCCTGCCGTGCTACGACTGGCAGCACGTGATCGTGGTGCCCCCGGGCCACCCGCTGGCGAGCGTGGAGCGCCCGACGCTAGAGCAACTGGCGGCGGAACCGCTGGTGTCCTACCACCCCACCTTCACGGGCCGGCGCCGAATCGACCAGGCCTTCGCGCAGCGCAAGCTCACGCCCGACATCGTGCTCGAGGCCATCGACTCCGACGTCATCAAGACCTACGTCAAGCTGGGCCTGGGCGTGGGCATCGTCGCCGAGATGGCCATGCGCGACGAAGGCGCCGAAAGCGGCCTCGTCTCCCGGCCCGCGGGGCATCTCTTCGGGCGCAATGTCTCGCGCGTGGCATTCCGCCGCGGCGCCTACCTACGACAATTCGTCTTCACCTTCGCCGAACTGCTGTCCGACCGGCTCACGCGCGCCCTGATCGAGCGTGCGCTGGCCGGCGGCGGCAACGACGACTACCAACTCTGAGCGCCATGAGCCACACGCCCATCCTGCAAAGCCGCCTGCCCCGCGTCGGCACCACCATCTTCACCGTGATGTCGGCACTGGCCGCGCGCACCGGTGCGGTGAACCTCGGCCAGGGCTTCCCCGACTTCGACTGCGACCCGGCACTGCCGGCGCTCGTGACCGAGGCCATGGCGAACGGGCTGAACCAGTACCCGCCGATGGCCGGCGTGCCGGCGCTGCGCCAGGCCGTGTCGGCCAAGATCGAGAGCCTGTACGGCCGCACCTATGACCCCGAGACCGAGATCACCGTCACGGCCGGCGCGACGCAGGCCATCCTGACCGCGATCCTGTGCTGCGTGCATCCTGGCGACGAAGTCATCGTGCTGGAACCCTGCTACGACAGTTACGCGCCCAACATCGAACTCGCCGGAGGCCGCGTGGTGCGGGTGCCGCTGAAGCCGGGCGTCTTCCGGCCCGACTTCGACGCAATCGCCGCGGCCATGACGCCGAAGACCCGGGCGATCATCGTCAACTCGCCCCACAACCCGACGGGCACGGTCTGGACGCCGGACGAGATGCAGCACCTGGCGAGCCTGCTGGAACCGACCGAGGTGCTGCTGATCTCGGACGAGGTCTACGAGCACATGGTCTACGACGGCGCGCGCCACATCAGTGCGTCGTCGATCCCGGCGCTGGCGGCACGGGCCTTCGTCGTGTCGAGCTTCGGCAAGACCTATCACGTCACCGGCTGGAAAGTGGGCACCGTGGCGGCGCCTGCGTCCATGACAGCCGAGTTCCGCAAGGTGCACCAGTTCAACGTCTTCACGGTCAACACGCCTGTGCAGCACGCGCTGGCCCGCTTCATGGCCGACCCGCAGCCCTACATGGGGCTGGCGGCGTTCTATCAGGCCAAGCGCGATCTGTTCAGGGCGGGGCTGTCATCGACCCGGCTGCGCCTGCTGCCCTGCGAGGGCACCTACTTCCAGACCGTCGACTACAGCGCGGTCAGCGACCTGCCCGAAGCAGAGTTCTGCCAGTGGCTGACGAACGAGATCGGTGTCGCCGCGATTCCGATCTCCGCCTTCTACGAAGGTGGATTCGAGCAACGCCTGGCACGCCTGTGCTTCGCGAAGAAGGACGAGACCCTGCTCACCGCGCTGCAGAGGTTGGCGAAGCTCTGAACCCGCTCATGCCGCAGCGCCGTCCGTAGCGGGCCAGCGGTGGCGGGCCAGAGGTAGCCGGTCAGCGGTAACGCCCGAAGCGGTTGTCGATGGGGTCCGCCGGGATGTCGAGATCCAGATCCACCGGGGCGGTGGGCTGCATGTCGGCGCGCACCGGTTCCTCGTCGCCGAAGTACGGGCGCGGCGAAGTGGGCGCAAAGCCGGGGGAATCGTTCAGAGGCAGGAGCACGTCCACGGTCTGGCCATTGCTGCCGCTGCCGTCGCCGTCCAGAAGATCTCGCGCCAACGCGTAGAGAAGCAGCAGTTCGCGGTACGCGGGCAGATCGAAAAGCTCACCGCCGTCCTTGCGGAACAACAGGGACTCCAGCTCGGCCATCGCGTCCAGCGGCTTGGGCCAGACTCGCTGCAGCCAGCCGACGACTGCGGGATAGTCCTCGAGAGCACGGCCCTCGCCCACGGGTTCGTCCCAATCGGGCACGTGGGCGTTGAAGCGATGGTTGAAGCGGTCCCGGGTGCGCTCGTAGGCGGCACGGTCTCCCAGGCGGCGATAGATGTCGAGCAGCTTGAGGTAGGGCAGCGGGCTCGAACCACCGGTGTCCCGCAGGTGGGACACCAGGAGATCGATGGCGGCGTCGTCCTGCCCGAGAACGACGAAGAACTCGGCCTGCTGCTCGAGATCGATCAATTCCTCGGCGCTGACGGCCCGCATCTCCATCTCGGCCAAGGCGCTCTGGGGCAAGGGCTGGGTGCGAAGGGTGGCGACCTCCGGGGTCTGCCATTCCTGGGGCGCGGTGGGCGGACCTGAATCCGGGAATTCAGACGGCGCAGGCTCGTGCGCCGGCGCGAGGCCGGCACCCAGGGCGGCAACGCCGGCGGTCCGAACGCTGCGTTCCACCAGCAAGGGCAGCTGCGATGGCCGCGGGGGGATGGGCGGAGCCGGCGGCGGTGCCGCAGCAGCCGGACCTTGCGCTGCGGCCAGCCAGGCCTGCTGCCTGTCACGCTCGAGCTCGCGCAACCTCACGTACAGCCAGGCGGCCAGGGCCAGCAGGGCCAGCACGGCCAGACCGAGAGGAACTGTCCAGTGATTTCGGGTTTCGGCGGCCTCGGCGCGTGCACGCAGGGTCTCGATCATGTCGCGCTGCGCCGCAGCGCCGGCGGACAACTGCTGCATGTTGGCCTCGAGCGCCGCGATGCGACCCTGCGACGCCGATGCGGCGGCAATCGCCGCCTTCACGGCCTCGTTGGCTTGCTCGACGACGACCATGGCATCGGTTGGCAAGGGCTGTGCGGCCACCGGCGCCGGCGCCGGTGGCGGCGGCGGTGGCGCCTCGAGCCGCAGCCGTGGCCGTGCCGGCGCTGCAGGCCGGTCGACCACCTGCGTGGCGCGCGGAGGCCGGGGCCGAGGCGCTGGCGCGGCCGCCGAGGCTGCCGCGGCGGCACGCAACGGGTTGGCCTGGGCCACCTGGGCCACCTGGGCCACAGGGGCTTGCGGCGCTGGCGTGGCCGCTGCCGTGGGCACGGCGGCCGGTGCGGCGACCTGCGCCACGACCGGCGGCAAGCTGACGACGGGAGGATCCGCAAAGACAACGAAGCGCCGGGACAGTGTCTGGGAGCAGCCGACGCTGACCTGGACGGACACGACGGGTTCGTCGATTCTCTGCTGGGTCCTGACCCGCACGGCTCGCCCGCCACCGGACTCGGAGGCCAGACTGGCCCCGACGCCGCCGGCGGCAAGGGGCACGTCGCCGATGCTGACCTCAGCGCGGACGCATTCGGGCTCGACGGTTTCGCCGGGCTCGAGCCTCAGCGAGACGGTGAAGTCCAGGGGTTGCCCGAGCGTGGCGGCTGGCGTGCTGTTGCCAAACCCGAGGGCCAACGCCGATGGGGGTGCGAGAACGCACAAGGGCAAGACGAGCCAGAAGTTCGGGATCCGCGTTTTCTGCATGCAGCACAAAGTGTCGGAGTCCGACGCCAAACGACTCTAGCACGAACCGTTACACGGATCGGCGCCTGCGGGCTCTGCAATGCGTCGCATGCCACAATTTCCCATGGCTTCTCAAATGTTGACCGAACAGCGTGACGGGACCCTGATCCTCACGCTCAGCGACCCCGCGACGCGGAACAGCCTTTCGCCGCAGGCCAGTGCCGCTGCGCTGGAGGCTCTGGCCCGCGCCGAGGCCGACCCCGAGGTGCGCTGCGTCGTCCTGCGCGGCGACGGCGACCATTTCTGCGGCGGCGGCAACCTGCCCCGCCTGCTGGGCGTGCGCGACACCGGCCCCGAGGCGCAGGTGGAGTCGATGCGGCTTCTGCACGGCTTCGTCGAGGCGCTGGCAAGCCTGCCCAAGCCCGTCATCGCTGCGGTGGAAGGGTTCGCCGCCGGGGCCGGCGTCGGGCTGGTGCTGGGCTGCGACATGGTCGTCGCGGCGGAAGACGCCAGGTTCGTGTTGTCCTATGGCCGCGTGGGCCTGTCTCCGGACGCCGGCGCCACGTGGCAGCTGGCGCGCCGGGTACCCCGTGCGCTGGCCATGCGCATGCTCTGGCTGCCCGAACCCGTCGGCGCGCGCGAGTGGCAGGCGCTGGGCCTCGTGAACGAGGTGGTCGACCACGGCCACGCCCTGCCCCGCGCGCTGGCGCTGGCCGACCAGCTGGCGAAGATGGCGCCCAACACGCTGGCCAGCGGCAAGCAACTGATGCAGGACGCACTGCTGGCGCCGCTGCGCGAGCAGCTGGACCGGGAGCGCGACCACTTCGTGCGCAACCTCTTCCACGCCAACGGCGGCGAAGGCATCCGGGCGTTCCTGGAAAAGCGCCCGCCCAGGTTCAGCTAGCGGTCGTAGCCCGGCAACTTGCGGTCGAGCCGGCGCAGCAGCCCGGGCCAGACGAGGCCGGCGCCCATGCCGCGGGTGGCCTGAGCAGCCTGCTGCGCGGCGGTGGCGATGATCTCCGGCGCCACTTCGACCAGCGGGCTTCCGCCGGCCATGGCGCGAACCTGGATCGTGCAGACGGTCTCGAACAGGTACATGTTCAGGAAGGCATCGGCAACGCCGCCGCCCACCGTCAGCAGGCCGTGGTTTCGCAGCATGAGGAAGCTGGCTCCGCCGAGATCGCGCACGAGCCTGGGCTTCTCGTCGTCGCGCAGCGCCACGCCTTCATAGTCGTGATACCCGAGGCTCGACAGCACGAAGATGCTCTGCTGCGAAATCGGCCTCACGCCGGCCTGCTGGGCCGAGACCGCCACGCCGTTCAGGGAGTGGACGTGCAGGACGCAGTGGGCGTCCGGGCGCGCGGCGTGCACGGCGCTGTGGATCACGAACCCGGCCGGGTTGACCATGAAGGGTGAGTCGTCCAGCTTGGCGCCGGCCGCATCCACCTTGACCAGGCTGGACGCGGTGATCTCCTCGAACATCATTCCGTACGGATTGATCAGGAAACTGTCGGGGTCGCCGGGCACCCGCGCGCTGATGTGCGTGAACACGAGGTCGTCCCAACCGAACATCGCCACCAGGCGGTAGGCCGCTGCGAGGTCGACGCGAACGCGCCACTCCTCGGGGCTCACCTGTTCGCGGCGGTTCGGGAGGTCGAGGGCGGTTGCTGGCATGTCGGTGCTTCCACTGGGCGTTGTTCGCAGGTCGGCACAATGGCATGTCCGCGGCCTTGTCGCGTCAGGGACAAACCATGATCACCCCGGCTCTTACACTGGACGAAAGACAACACATCGAGACCGGTCCTTGGTTCGCGAAGCTCTCCGCCCCCCTGCAGCACGCCATCCTGTCACGGGCCGTCGTGAGGCGTCTGCCCGATGGCGCGTCGCTGGCGGTGCGCGGCACGCAGGCCGAGGAATGGGTCGGCGTAGCGCGCGGCGCGGTGCGCATCAGCACGGTGTCCCTCGCCGGCAAGCAGGTGTCGCTGACCTACTGCGAGCCCGGCACCTGGTTCGGCGACATCGCGCTCTTCGACGGCCTGCCGCGCACGCACGACGCGCAAACGCACGGCGACACCACGCTGCTTGTCGTGCGCAAGCCCGATTTCAAGGAACTGCTGGCGCAGCACGTGGAGTTGTACGACGCGCTGCTGCGGCTGAACTGCCGTCGTCTGCGCCTGATGTTCGACCAGTTCGAGGAACTGAACACGCGCCCCTTGCAGGCGCGGCTGGCACGCCAGCTTCTCCTGCTGGCCAAGAGCTACGGCATCGTGGAGGGTGACGAAATCCGGATCGGCCTGCAACTTGCGCAGGAAGACCTGGCACAGCTGCTCGGCGCGTCGCGCCAGCGCGTGAACCAGGAACTGAAGGGCTTCGAGCGCGACGGCATGCTGCGCGTCGAGCCCACGCGCCTGGTGCTGCTGTCGCGCGAGAAGCTGCTGGCAGTCGCTGAAAGATGAGAACCTGACCCATGGACCAATACACCGGCACCCAACCCGTGCGTGACCCGCACGCCTTCGACACCGCAGCGCTCGAGGCCTGGCTGTCGACGCGCATCGAGGGGTTCCGCGGCCCGCTGGAGTTCACGCAGTTCAAGGGTGGCCAGTCCAACCCGACCTTCCTGATGCGCACGCCCACCGCGGCCTACGTGATGCGCACGAAGCCAGGGCCGATCGCGAAACTGCTGCCCTCCGCGCACGCCATCGAACGCGAGTTCCGGGTGATGCACGCGCTGGCGGGCTCCGATGTGCCGGTGGCGCGCATGCACGTGCTCTGCGAGGACGAGTCCGTCATCGGGCGGGCCTTCTACGTGATGGAGTACGTCGAGGGCCGGGTGCTCTGGGAACAGTCGCTGCCGGGCATGGCGAACGCCGAGCGAGCCGCCATCTACGACGAGATGAATCGCGTGATCGCGGCGCTGCACCGGGTCGATGTCGATGCGGTCGGCCTCAACGGCTACGGCAAGCCGGGCAACTACTTCGACCGCCAGATCGGCCGCTGGAGCAAGCAGTACGTGGCCTCGCAGACCGAGACCATCGCCGAGATGGACCGCCTCCTGCAGTGGCTGCCCGAGCACGTTCCGGCCAGCGCCCGCGACGAAGGCGACGTGGGCATCGTGCATGGCGACTATCGCCTCGACAACCTGATCTTCCACCCCACCGAAGCGCGCGTGCTGGCGGTGCTGGACTGGGAGCTCTCCACGCTGGGCCACCCGCTGGCCGACTTCAGCTACCACTGCATGTCGTGGCACATCCCGCCCGGCACATTTCGCGGCATCGGGGGCCTCGACCATGCAGCGCTCGGCATTCCAGGCGAGCGCGACTACGTGCGCCGCTACTGCGAACGCACCGGGCGCCCCGACCCCGACGCCGTGATGGCCGACTGGAACTTCTACCTGGCCTACAACCTGTTCCGCCTGGCCTCGATCACGCAGGGCATTGCCAGGCGCGTGGTGGACGGCACGGCGGCCAGTGCGCAGGCCCGGGCCACCGGCGCGGCAACGCGCCCGCTGGCCGAGATGGCCTGGCGCTTCGCGTCGGCCAGCGGCCGCAACTGAAAGGACTCTCCACATGGACTTCGGATATTCGCCGCGCACGCAGGAACTGCAGCAGCGCCTGACGGCCTTCATGGCCGAGCACGTGTACCCCAACGAGGCGCGCTACTGGCAGGAGATCGCCGACAACACCGCAGCCGGCCGCCGCTGGACACCGATCGCGCTGATCGAGGAGCTCAAGCCCAAGGCCCGTGCCGCCGGCCTGTGGAACCTGTTCCTGCCGGACAGCGACCGTGGCGCGCGCCTGAGCAACCAGGAATACGCGCCGCTGGCCGAGATCATGGGCGCGCTGCCCTGGGCCAGCGAGGTCTTCAACTGCTCGGCGCCGGACACCGGCAACATGGAGGTGCTGGTGCGCTACGGCACGCCGGAACACCAGAGCCTGTGGCTGGAGCCGCTGCTGGAAGGAAAGATCCGCAGCGCGTTCGCGATGACGGAGCCCGACGTGGCCTCGTCGGATGCCACCAACATCGAGGCCAGCATCACGCGCGACGGCGACGAGTACGTGATCAACGGCCGCAAGTGGTGGACCAGCGGCGCTGGCGACCCGCGCTGCCAGATCCTGATCGTGATGGGCAAGAGCAACCCTGATGCACCCCGGCACTCGCAGCAGTCGATGATCCTGGTGCCGCGCGACACCCCGGGGGTCAAGGTCGTGCGCCCGCTGTCCGTGTTCGGCTACGACGACGCGCCGCACGGCCACATGGAAGTGGTGTTCGACCGGGTCCGCGTGCCGGTGTCGAACCTGCTGCTCGGCGAAGGCCGCGGCTTCGAGATCGCGCAGGGCCGCCTCGGGCCTGGACGCATCCACCACTGCATGCGCCTGATCGGCCTTGCCGAACGCGCACTGGCGCTGATGTGCCGGCGCGCGATGTCGCGCACGGCCTTCGGCAAGACGGTGGCCCAGCAGACCGTGACGCAGGAGCGCATCGCCGATGCGCGCTGCATGATCGACCAGGCGCGCCTGCTCACGCTCAAGGCCGCGTGGATGATGGACGTCGCCGGCAACAAGAGTGCCAAGGCCGAGATCGCGATGATCAAGGTGGCGGCGCCCAACATGGCCTGCCAGGTGATCGACTGGGCGATCCAGGTGCACGGCGGCGGCGGCGTCAGCGAGGACTTCCCGCTCGCCTACTACTACGCCCAGGCCCGCACCCTGCGCTTCGCAGACGGCCCGGACGAAGTGCACCGCAACGCCATCGCCAAGATCGAACTCGGCAAGCACGCGCCGGCGCGCTGAGGCAACGCGGCCCGCTCCTTCGGGAGCAGGCTCAGGCGCTCTCGTCGGGCCCGCGGGTGGCGGTGAACATGCTCGGCTGCGTGCTCGCGCTGCCCGGGTCGCTGCCCTGCTCCGCCACGCGGCGGGCTTCGCGCAGCGCGGTGTGGAACACGCGCAGCCAGCGGTCCAGGTCCTGAGGCACCGGCTCGGGCAGCGCGGTGCGCAGCGTCAGGCGGCCCCGGGAGATCATCAGCACGACAGGTTGCCCGGCGGTCAGCGGAGCCGCCAGGAGCGCGGGCGTGAGGGGGCCGTCGAGCCAGCCCATCAGCCAGGTCTTGCTGGGCGCAACTGCGGCAAAGCGGTCGCGGAGGCCGCCGAGTTCGGGGCCGGAAAGCTTGGGAAACATGACCAGCCAGCGCATCTCGGGCGGCGTCTGGTTGTCGATGCGCGTCTGCACGCCCTCGACATACTGGTCGAACATCGCCTTTTCCATCGTGGCCTGAAGCAGGCGGTCGAGGACGAGCAGTTGCACGTCGCCCGGCAAGCCCAGTTCGGCCCGCATCCGGAGCTCAGGGCCGGTGACGTAGGGCCGTTGCGACGGGCCCCACTCCAGGCGCCAGGGCAGCGCGCCGACCTTGCCTTCGACGATGAAGCCGCCCTCTTCGCCGCGCACCGGGCGGAACCCGAACTGCCTGGCGCTGGCCCATTCGGCCAGTTCGTCCCATTCCTGGCCCGGGGCGGGAGGGCGGGAGAACAGGCGTTTGAGTCCGTCCAGCATGGTTTAGAGTGCGGCGATGGTCGTGGGCCGGCCGAGGGGACAGCGATGATCGAAGTGTATTCGTGGGCTACGCCCAATGGACACAAGGTCCACATCATGCTGGAGGAACTCGGGCTGCCATACCGTGTGATTCCTGTCGATATTGGCACCGGCGCGCAGTTCGAGCCGGCCTTCCTGGAGATCAGCCCGAACAACAAGATCCCGGCCATCGTCGATCCGGACGGTCCGGACGGCAAGCCGATCTCGCTGTTCGAGTCCGGCGCGATCCTGCTGTACCTCGCCGGCAAGACGGGCCGGTTCATGCCCACCGATGTCCGCGCCAAGTACGAAGTGCTCGAGTGGCTGATGTTCCAGATGGCTGGCGTCGGCCCCATGCTCGGGCAGGCCCATCACTTCCGCATCTATGCGCCCGAGAAGATCCCCTACGCGATCGAGCGCTACACGAACGAAGCCAGGCGCCTGTACGGTGTGATGGACCGCCGGCTGGCCAGGTCGAAGTACCTGGGCTGCGGCGAATACACCATCGCGGACATGGCGGTCTTTCCGTGGCTGCGGTCATGGAAGAACCAGGGCATCGACTGGAACGACCATCCGCATCTGAAGGGCTGGTTCGACGAGATCGCGGGCCGGCCCGCCGTACAGCGCGGCGTCGAGGTGCTGGCGTCCCTGCGCAAGCCTCTGGTCGACGACAAGGCGCGCGACGCGCTGTTCGGCAATGCGCAGTACCAGCGGCGCTGAACCTAGAATCGAAGCGAACTGCCCGTAGCTCAACTGGATAGAGCAGCTGCCTTCTAAGCAGCAGGTCGGGGGTTCTTATTGCAGGTCCCTGGAGTTGCGCGTTTGTGATAGCCTGAATGTTCTGGGTGGCGGTAGCTCAACTGGATAGAGCACCAGCCTTCTAAGCTGGGGGTTACCAGTTCGATTCTGGTCCGCCGCACATCGTTTCACCCATGACAAGCCCATCAAGCGCGAGAGCGCCTGGTGGGTCTTTTTTTGCGCAAGCAACGTAAATACGCAACCCTATTGCGTATTTTGAACCATCCGTGATAGCCTGGACCGAGTTGCGCACTTGGTCATCATGCTGAAGAACGTCACGCTGCTCCCTGCGAAGTTAGACGGAAAGACAACGTGGCGGCTGTTGGGCCCGAACGGGATGCCGGTGGCATCGTTCAGCGTCTTCGCCGACTCGCTGATCCGCAAGCATCCGATCAACACCCGAGTGAGCTACTGCCGCAACCTGGCAGAGTTTTTCGACTACCTCTACGAGGCATCGAGGGCCTTAAAGGCCAAGGATCCAGAGGTAACCATGACTAGGTTGCTGCTTCAGGAGGTCGTCGAGGCGTTTAACGAGTACCTCGTGCTGGGAGGCTCATCGGGCAATCGGATCGCGCTGCTGGTAGCCGAGAAGAAGCCGTCGCCCATGTGTGCGCCCTCCACATCTGCCCTGATGCACGCGCCGCTGCGCAAGTTTCTGGCACTTTCCGAGCAGCTCCGCCAAGAGATGTCGGAGATGACCCAAGAAGGCCTGACCCCCCACAACGACGTGGATGACGGACCACTGCTGCCCGGCATTGGCGAACGCTCACCAGTCTCGGGTTTTCAGCAAAACGCGATGTCCGGCACATCCATGATTTCCGGCGTCATTTCAGGCGGTGCAAAGCTTCTTCGACGAGCGGTACTGCCAACGGTCTCGTCACAGGTTCCCTACGAGGAAAGCCGTGCTTTCCCGTTCGACCATGTTGCGAGCTTCATCGACGAGCTGCCTACCTATCGTGACAAGACCCTGTACGCCATGCTCGCGGCCAGCGGTGCCCGCATGAGTGAAGGATTGCAGCTTCTGTTTGATGACGTTGACGTCAACGACGCAACGATCGCTCTTCGAAACCCGCGGCTGCGAGCAGGCCATCCAAGCTACCTGGCCTTGAGCCCATCGGAGCGGGAAAAGCTGGCTTGGAAGGGAAGAACGACCGAAAGGACGTTACTGATTGAGCCCTTCGCATCCTTGTTCTTCGCGAATCTTGAACTCTACCTTCGCCATGAATACATTCCTCACGGCTTGCATCGCTTCATCTTTCAGTACAGCACCCAACGACTCAGTGGAACTCCTTATCTGTTGAGTGCGCCTAGTTCGCGGCTAGAAATCTTCAGACGCGCTGTAGATGCCGCTCGCATCGCAGCTCACGTTAGTGGTCCGCATGCGCTACGCCACGCCTACGGGACCTATTTGCTTAACTATTTTCCCCGGCTTAATGGGGATTACGGGCTGCCCGTGTTTTTAGTTCAGCAGCTGATGGGCCATGCAAATGTTAAGTCTACCCTTAGGTACGCCAAGTACGACCAAGACCTAATAAAACTCGAGCTTCAACACGCGAACGCAATGGTGTTCAATGGCGCAGTAGCAAAGTCAATCAGCCAACTCAAGCTGGAGGCGCTGAACGCCCAGGTTCGCAGGCTCCAGATCGAGCTCAATATGCTGCAGCTTCCAGCAGGCACCTAGTGCTCAATTTAACCAACAACGAACTCATATTCCGCCAGACAGGCGAAGCCCTAGATAAGGCGGTCAGGGGTGCCATGGTCGACGCATCTTTCGCGCTCCTGGATCACCTTGGGTTGACACACCATGATCTAGCCACTGTATCTACCAAAACAAATCCTGCCGCAGCGTATGCGTGGCTCTCGCTCGAGTGCACGCTCAAAGAGCCAGGTGCAGTTTTCGATGAAGATTTTATTCGATCTACTTTCAAGTTTTACAGCACTCGGCCCGACTACCTAGCCGCGAGTGACTTTTACACCGTGACGCTGGGGGCACAGGGAACTGCCTTCGAATATAGAAAAAGCTATCGAGTCGCGCTAAAGCGTGGGCTCGGAATCTTCCTGATTGCCTTGCATTGCCGCAGCGCTCTCACTCTGCCTATGAGCTTCGAATGGCCAAAGCACATCATCAGAAACGGGCTTGATGACGACATCTTCTCCGAACTTCTGGGATTCTTGCGGAGCTTAGATCCAAGCAGAGAAGAGCTACCACATCCTGCTTTCGCCTCAGTAGGAACTACAAAGAAGCGCAAGGAGTGGTTCCTGACGTACGGAACGAAACTGCTGCTCGCGACGGGATGGCAAAAGCCGTCAGATGCGAACATTAAGGATCTTGAGGCCATTAAGGATGCCGAATCGGGTCTCGGCGTTGCTGGTGAGGTGCTCGCCTACAAGGCAATGATCGATGTCTTCAGAAGCCGATTTCAGAGTTTATTCGAGGTAACCGTCGACGATTGGAGCGAGCTCTTGCGTTCTCCAGGAAGACTCCAAAATCAAAGTAACTCTAAGATTAGGAGGCGAGTCGAATCTTCATTAGGCAATGAGTCGCTTTTCGACGGAGCCAGACCTGATGCCGACGTATTGGCCGAGATCATCGGCTTTGCGCCGTCGGTCGCTTCGCCTGATGCTCTTCGGCTTCGAAAGCGCTTGCCTGGACTGAGCTTGGATATCTCCGAATTTTCCAAGCCATGGGTAGACCTGCAAGACCTCTATATGAGGAAAGTCAAAAGGGAAAACTATAAACCCGTTGTCGCCGCGTTGGGGTATCTGAATATCTACCTGTTCTTTTACCTCCCCTATTGGTTTAACCGACACCCGAACACGGAACTAAAATTTCCAGATATCCCGCGACGACTACTGCAAACCATTTTCATCTCCAGACTACTGCCTATTGAAGGAGACACGCCCAAGACCTTCATCGAAGTAATGGACATGATCCATGCAAGCCGAGAATGGGAGCAGAACAGCTACTACGGCATGTTGAAGCAGGTATGCGCCTTCTTCGAGTTCCTGGAGATGCACGGCGACGATCTCCCCGAATGCGAAGGCTTCCGCCAGCCGATTCCAGAATATGCATTCCCGCAGACGACTGGCAAGCGGGGAACTGACAAGAATCCCATCCCACGGCGACTCTTTGGTGTCTTCTTGGACTATGTGGAAGCTTTGCGCGAGCACTCAAACGTGGTTTTGCATGGCGCCTTGACCGGAAATCTCGACATAGCTGAACTGGAACGGAAAATTGCGCGATCCGGCAATCTGATCGACACTTTTGCAACAGCCCCAATGGTCGGATTCATACCAGTGGTCTTTGCTCGCGGCAAGACCATTCCACTTAGGTATATTCCAAACACCCTCGCGCTGGATTCCTATCCGACTATCACCGGTGAGATCAAGCTGATACCGCAGCCGCATGCCCTGAATCAGATCCTTGTCGCCCTGTACACGGGGTTGCGTCACAACCACATCCAGTGGCTTGACGCCGAAACCTTCGATGCTGCCGTACTCGAAGAACACAAGGACTACACTGAACTACATGTCAATACCGACAAGGCGAAGCGTGCAGCCTGGCGGCCCAACGTCAACTTCCGAGTAATTGAAGTGCTGCGCGGACAGCGCGAATGGCGCGCGATGATCCGACTGCCAGGATTCAATGAACGGCACCATTACAACAACAACTCACAAACAAAGTGGCCGTCCATCCTTCCACTGTTTTCGGCGGACCGCTTGGGTTTACCACACCCCGACACTCGGTACTCCAACGCATGGCGAGATATCCTATGCTCAGTACAGGGTCTTGTGCCGGAACTGGGTGAGAAAAGCCTGCAACGGCTCTGCTCGCTTGAACCGCCTGGTGTCGGCTTTAACGATCCACTTGCGAGCAGCAAACGTGAGAAGTATGGATCCACCTGTCAGCGCGTATGCGAACTGGGAATCAAAACCAAGATTACCCCGCACAGCGCCCGCGTAACCGTTGTATCCCAATACTCCACTCTGCTTCCAGCCGAGGTAATCGGAACAAACATCACAGGTCAGAAGGCGGGCACTGTCTACCACTACTTCAAGCTTGACGAAGAACAGCTTGCGCATCAGCAAATACATCAGGCCATGGACATGCGGGAACGGGCCTACCGTAACGAGTTCGAGACCCTGCTTGGCAGAGGCTCCAAAGGAGGAGCGGTAATCCATGCTGACAGGATCAATTCAAACCTGTCGCGAAGCCTTCGCGCAAATCTGCAGGAAACGCTCATCTCCTATGGCTGCATCAGCTTGACATTGAATGAGGACGCAACGAGCGGGCTGGATGTGCTTCGTGAAACTCGCGCAGCCAACGCAGCAGAGAACAAAACTGAGATTTGCCCCTACGGCAATCACTGCCCTCCAGAAATAATTAAGCAGTGGCGCGGACCACGGCGATGTGGACTTTGTCAGTACGCTGTCCGCTCGGTCGATCACCTGCCGGCAGTGGTTGCGAAGTGCCGCGAGTTTGGGGAACTTCTGGCAGATCTGACCGAGAAAGTTGAAGATGCTACGTCCTCAAAACCACCGCGCTACTCGGACTTGGAACTGGATCGACTGGATGAAGAGCGCGGTCGCCTGGCCGAGGAATTAGTTGGCTGGCAAGTCAACGAAGAAATGCTGAACGCCGCAAGAGTGCGCATCGCGAAGGGCCAGGATGACCGGCGATGGGTGGTCCAGAAGCCGGAGATAATTTTGCAGGACCTGCAGCGCGTCCGCAGCCCGTCCAGCATGACGGCGTATCTCTTGGCTCGCCTGGGTGAATGTATTTCTTACCCAACTACGGAAAGCGCCCCTATAAAGGCTCGCTTTGACCTGCTTCGCCGCGAGCTGTTGGCTCGCACGGGGGATACGCGCAGGGCGTTTGATGCGTCGATGTCGCCAAATCCAGCAGCAGAATGTGCAGGCCTACTGCGCAGTCTGGTCGAGGCGAACGACCTCTCCTATGGGGATGTAGTGGATTTGCTTGAGGGCGAAGGACACTTGGCTAGACTGCCAATCACATCGCTTCGTCTGCTCGGTGAAGTGAGTGAGGACGACTGAGATGACAAAGGGTCGCAACACATTTGAAGGGTATCAGCAAGCCAAGCAAGAAGTTCGAGAAAAGCTCATCGTTCAATACCTGGAGCAGCTCGCGACATCACGGGTCAAGTTCAAACATGTGACTGGGCTGGCCGAGATGTTGGCGATACACCTTACGCAGAGCGAACAGCGGCCATGCAACAAGGCAACACTGCTTCGGAATAACCGATACAAGGCCCTACTTCTCACCTTCATGGCTGCCCATCTAGGCGCCGGCACAAAATCCTTAAAGTTCAAGGATCTTAGCGATGACAAGTCGAAATCGCTCGTGGTCGCAGCCCAACTAGAGGCCGCGAACTCGCGGCGAGAGGTTGAACGGCTGAAGCGCTACATAGCCCATCTTGAAGACAAAAATAATACCCGTCAGATTGCAGACACTAATGAACGATCTGACACCGAGATGGACACGCTACAAAATTCTCTACGGCAGCTTCAACTGAAGCACACCAGAACGTGTCAGGCGCTGTTCTCGCTGATAAATCATTTTGCCCGAACTGTATCGGCTGACGTTGAGCAGCAGCGAATTCTCGACCTTTCCAGGCTTCGCAATAACGTCATCGTGGACTCGACCATGGCGGAACCGTTCTTTGAATGGTTGGCTGCCAATAAGGGCATCGGATGAGGAGAAGTCCTTGAAAAGCGGACGCGACATCGGGCGGGAACATCTCAGGACCCTGGAGGCGTTTCTCCAGTCTGGCGTCGCCCTGCCCTGGGCGCGCGACGGAACGGTGAACCTCAGCGAACTCGCCAAGGTCACTGGAATTCCGAAGAGCTCCTTCTACCAAAACCCTGCCGTGCGTTCCCTGGTTGAAGGGCTTCGCCCGCTCTCGGTTGGCTCTGCACTCAACGGTCCCGGCGCACCTCCGGGCCTCATGCCTATCCAACCCTCCGATCCATCCGCGATCTCATCCGAGGAAAGAAAAGCACAGCGGCTCGAGCGACGTGTCAATGCGCTTGAGCAGCAGAACGCTGCGCTGATTGCCGAAAACTTCGAGCTGAGGCGTCAGCTGAAGGACCTCAAGCTTCAACTGGGCCGACAAGACATGATGATCGACACAGGCCGGCGCCTCATCGCTCCCTCGTCGCCCGCGACGGACGCCTGATGATCCAGCAGGCTACCAGCCACGCCAAGGTTTGCGTTCGTCGCTTGCTCAGCGTCATGAGCAATGGCGCAACCATCTTCACCGGCGCCGACGAGCAAGACCGGGCAGTTCGCGTCGTCGCCCCGCCTCGCGTACTCGGACGAGTTCCCGTGGTCGGCGAGTCGTGGCTGATCGAAGGCGAGTTCCGCCAGCACGCCACGTTCGGCAGTCAGCTACACGCCACCGGCGGACGGCACGAACTGCCCCGTGGACGGTTGCTCACCCGCTTCCTTGCTGAACATCCGGACTTCGTCGGCATCGGGGCCGTTAAGGCCAAGCGCCTTTGGGATGAGTTCGGCGACCGCCTGCACCTGGTGCTGTCCGAGGGGCTGCGCGAGCCCTTCGCTGCCATCCTGAGCCCGCCAGTAGTCGAACAACTGCTCGAGGCGTGGGCGCAGAAACGCCAAGAAGCCAAGACCATCGATTTCCTGGATGCGCATGGCTTCGAGTGGACCCTGGCCGCCAAGCTGCGGCGCGTCTGGGGCGCCAAGGTCCTGGATGTGCTCCAAGGCAACCCATATCAGCTGCTTGCCTTTGCATCGTGGCCCGTCGTGGATGCCGCGGCACGCAAGCTCGGCATCGAACTCGATGACGACCGGCGACTGGTGGGCGCGGTGGAGGCCTGCCTCTACCACCGACTCTTGTCTGGCCACACGGCAACGCCGCCGGCTGAGTTGGGCGACCGTTTGGCCGGCCTGGTGGGCAGGCGGCTGATCGGTCGCGCCCTGGATCTCGCCGTTGCCGAAGGCGCGGCAAGCAAGACCCATGACGGCAGGCTCCAGCCGTTTGGCGCCTGGGCACTCGAACAAGGAATCGCGAGGCGGGTCCGCGCGATGTTGGGCGGCGAGCAGTCATCGCAGGATTTGCTGTTTCCGGTGGACCTTCCCGCAGGCTGGGGCGATGCCGACATTCTGCGTGCCGAAGTTCACCACCAGCTGACCATGAATGCCGAGCAGCGTGCCGCGGTCGTGCAGCCGTTTGAGCATCATTTCTGCTTGCTCACGGGCGGTGCCGGGGTAGGCAAGACCACGGTCCTGAGGGTTGTGCTCGATTTGGCACAGAAGCAGCATCTGTCCGTGGTGCAAATGGCGTTGGCCGGTCGAGCTGCTCAGCGCATGGCGCAGGCAACTGGGCAACCCGCCATCACGATTGCCAAGTTCCTGAGCGCGACCCGATCCGGCAAGCTGGAAGTGCCGCCGGATTGCCTGGTCATCGTTGACGAGGCGTCCATGCTAGACCTGCCCACCCTGTATAGGATCCTGATGCAGCTGCCCGACGGCGCCCGGTTGATGCTGGTGGGCGATCCGGCGCAACTTCCGCCCATCGGCTTCGGGTTGGCGTTTCACCGCCTGGTTGAGGATCCGAAGGTGCCCCAGGTGCACTTGCGCACCGTGCATCGGCAGGTAGCGTCGTCCGGTATTCCAGCAGTCGCAGCAGCGGTTCGAAGTCACTGCGTGCCCGAGTTTGTCCCATTCGAGGGCCGACACGCCGGCGTGAGCTTCATCGACTGCACCGACGACGACGTGATGCCGGTCCTGCGCCGGATCAGCGTGGAGTGGGTGGGGGAAGACTGGCAGGTGCTCGCCGCCGTCAAAGGCGGCAAATCCGGAATCCGAATGATCAATGGCAGCTTCCATGCTCAGGCGAACTCGGGCGCTCAAGATGCTTTCGCCATCGGCGAGCCGGTCATCCACCTCATCAACGACTACGAGCGATCTTTGATGAATGGCGCGCTGGGCCGAATCACCGCGATTGACCAGGACGGTGCGCTGCACATCGACTTCGACGGCGAGGTTCAGCGTTTGCCCGCCGGGGACGTGCCGGGGCGGATCGAACTCGCGTACGCCATCAGCGTCCACAAGGCCCAGGGCTCGCAGTTCAAGCGCGTTGTGGTTGTCATCTGCAAGAGCCGGCTTCTGGACCACTCGTTGATTTACACCGCACTCACCCGCGGCGTCGAACAAGTTGTCTTCCTCGGAGCCCGTGCCCCGTTTGAGCTTGCTGTTCTTTCCCCACCCTTCGCGCAACGCCGTGATGTCGCATTCACGCTCTGACATGCCGAAACCCTTCTTCCTGGATGCCAATTCGGTCGTTGCGCGCCACTGGAGGTGCCCGAAGGCCTTGTAGTGCTTGCCCCTGGACCGCGCAGCGGTCCAGGGGTGAGGCGGTAGCAGCCGGCCCGGTAGGGCTTCGCGCGCAGCGCGAACTGCGTAGCCCGCCGAACACATGGCCTGAGCCGCCAAAGCCGGCACGGGAAGTTCTTATCTTGAGATTCGAGTCAATGGAGCCGGAAAACGGTGACACTCATTATCGACGCGCACTGCCGATCCGATAGCATCGTCTGTTTGGACTTGAACTCAGTCAAACCTGCCTTGAATGAATGCTCAGAATCTCATCACCCGACAACTACAGGGAGGATCCTGACCAACGATCCAGCAGCTTCAGCCAGGAAAAGGTAGGAGCTGCACTTCCATACGCCATCGTGACGGGTTCCCGGATCGTCGAGAAAATCTCGGCGCCATCGGCTTCCACAAGGACGATCAGTAGCCATCAGTAGGCATCGGTGATGTCGACAACACGCTAGGGCACTGAACAACTACCCTCCTCACCTATGCATCCACACCGAACCGTTGAGAAGTTCGAGTTATACGTACTTTCTCTGTGGCTCCTCTTTCTGTTGATCATCGTTGTCACGATCGATCTCCCGATCTGCTTTGAGCCCGATTGCAGTTTTATCGGCTGGAAATTACTAGCCGGTCGAAATATCGTTCCAATCATCGCGCTCGTCTTTATCGGGCTCGGGGCTCTCTACTACTTTAGGTTCGACTACAAGATTTCAGGCAGTCAGTCGATACCAGTCAAAGTCGTCGCTGTCGAGGACATCAACTATGAACATCTCACGTTCCTGACCACTTACATAATTCCCCTGATTTGCTTCAATTTGACCAGCGAGCGATATCTCATTGCCTTAGCCCTACTGCTAGTTGTGATTGGCATCATCTACGTCAGAACCGATAAGTTCTATGCCAACCCCACTCTCGCCGTGCTTGGATTCCGCCTGTATTCCGCAAACGTAACCCGACGCACGGGGGAAGAGGTGAAAGTGACGCTAATCACCAGGGACAGGATAAAAAGTGGCGAAACGATCAGGTTTTTAGAGCTTGATGAACGAGTTTATTACGCAAAGGGTAGCAAATGAGTCTTGCCGTATTGAAAACAAGAATATCCGAGATTATTTCTGATGAGCAGTGCTCGGCAGAGTTTTACTTCATTCTGGATAGCGCCGGAGAAATCGCAATTAAGCGCGCCGATGTGGATCAGAATGCATCCGACGAACTGGCTAGGAATTTTATCGAAGCAGTTAGTACCACTATTTTATTGAATGATGAGCTATCCCTGCTGAACATATCCGGAGCCGATGATCGAAGCAACGCTGTATATCGGTACGACCTGGCTCAGGTACCCGAACAAATTCAGCACTTGGCCACAGTGCTCCAGCGCGACGATTTTGACGTTTTTAGCTTCGCTGCCGACGATCTGGCCCACTTAGAGGGAATACTTGTAATTCTGGGTCACGGTCAACAGCAGCTTGCGCTCTACAAGCACCAGTATCCCGTCTCTCTTCTAAAGCGGGATAGCGCCTTTAGCCTCGTGCGAGTCCGCAACCAAAACAGACTCGTGAAGCTCGAAGACGACATCCTTCGGATCAACTCAAAATTCGAGTTTCTTCGTGTTGATAACGAATACTTTATAGTTGACATTAAAACCCTGGAGCGATTTTTCGGATTTCACGATGCCGTACGGAACATCGCCACGCAAGGAATTGCAAACATTGAAGCGGCACAGCTTGTCGTCGACACTCAGGTTCTGACCGCGCGGCTCGACGATATTTCGTTCTCGCGAAAATTGGTCCGAGCAGCGCGCGCCTCACCTGTCCTCGGCGTCATCCCCAATGCTCAGGTAATTGCGTTTGTTGGTGCGCACCCAGCGCTTAAGGGAAAATTCCGACTGAGCGACGACGGCGCTAAACTTAAACTAGATACAAAAGTCTCTCAGGACCTTTTCCTGAAACTTTTGAATGACGATTTTCTGCAGTCAGAACTAACCAAGCGCTACTACGCAAGTCTTGCTAAAGACAACCTCGACGCGAACACAGCGACCTAATGCCTCGCTGAACCACCAAGCTCGCCACGGCTGCGTTCGAAGTTCGTGGGCGACGTAGGAATTAGGGCGCTCTAGCGACACCGGGGTTTGTGCCAGCCTTCGCTGCATGTAAACCGCTGGCCTCCAACGGTACGAGCGGGTCCTGACCAGCGCCAGCACAAGACGGGGGACCGCTACTCCATGGACTTCAGCACATCCAGAAACGACGTGGCCACCTGGTAGCGCGCTGGATTCTCACCGACCCCCAGTGCTGCAAAGTGGGCCCGCCCGCACTCGATCTTGGCGCTTTCCTTGTCGCGCAAGTCGTCCGTGAACAGGCTGCTCTTGGTTTCGACCACGAAGTACAGGCGCTGCACCCCGTCCTTCTCTAGCAGCAGCGCCCAGTCTGGGTTGTACGGTCCCAGCGGAGTGGGCACCTTGAACCAGCTTGGCAGCTTCGCGTACAGCACGACCCCGTCGTTCTTCTCCAGCGCATCGGCAAAGTCACGTTCCGGCGTTGACTGCCAAACGACGTGCTCGTAGATCGACCTCTTCGTGTCCAACAGCATGTTGCGCAGGTAGCCGGTCAGCTCGTCCTGGGCGAACAGTTCCTGGGCGTAGTAATGGTCGTCGCCCACCTTCTGGTACTTGATGCCGTCCACCAAGGCAAGGCGCTTGCAACGGTTGATCAGCGCAGCAGTCAGCTCGATGAACTGCTGCGGGTTGCGCTTGAACTCGTCCAGACGGCCGCTCTCGGTCAGTATGGTGATGATGCTTCGACGCGTGAGCTGGGTGCGGTCCTGCAGGTCGGTCAGCAGATCCGGCAGTTCAATATCGGTCTCATCGAGCACCACGGTGGCGGCGCCCTCTTTCTCGGTGGCGGTCACCCCGGCCTTACCGATGGATATGTCGGCCTTCCGCCACTGCAACCGAGCTTTGGCGATGGCTGGAGCCTTCTTGAGCTCAGCGATGCAGTCCCGCAGCAGCTTGGCGTTGTCGAACTGCACCCGGTAGGTCGTCTGGTGCTTGATGCGGTCCCACAGCGCCTTGAAGTCGTCAGACAGGTAGACGGCCTTGCCGTCCACCCCCTTGCGCAGCGGCACAGGCCGCCGGTCGTCGGCGTTCTTGATTTCGAGCCGGCCTGACACCTTGCGCAGCACTTCGGCGATCTGCCCGCGTTGGGCTTCGAATGCCGGGGGCAGTGCTAGGGTGCCGTTCTTCAGGGCCAGCTTCAACGAGTCCTGCACCTTGCCCTTGGCATCGATATGGCCGGATGCTTTAAGGTGGTCCCAAAGGGCCTTGGACTGATCCGAACCCAGGGGTGCGATCTTGCCGTCTGCTCCAACAACTGAGATTGCGGCGAATTGGCCATGCTCGACGATGCCGAATCGGAACCCCTCTTCCTCATATTCCTTCTGCAAGTTCTCGGCGAACTGCTCGTAGGACTCCGTAGCGATGACTGTCAATCTGTTGATCTCGAATCCATGCACCCGGACAAAGTCATTGCCCTCTGCTCGGACGCACAGGCGCAGGCCCCGGCCGATAGTTTGTCGGCGCTCACGTTCGGTGCCAATCTCGCGCAGCGTACAAATCTGGAAAACGTTGGGGTTGTCCCAACCTTCCTTTAAGGCCGAGTGCGAGAAGATGAATTTCAACGGCGTCTTGAGATCCAGCAGCTCTTCTTTCTTCTTCATGATCAGGCTGTAGGCCCGCTCGGCGTTCTCACGGCCGCCAGCGTTGGTCTCCGATGTGTCTGACCAACTGCCCTTCTTGTCGATGGAAAAGTAGCCGTTGTGCACCTCCTCGGCGGCGCTGGCCAGATCGATTTCGGCGAACAGGCTTTGGTAGGCCGGCAGCTTGGCAGCGCGCCGGTACTCTTCTTCGAAGATGCGCGCGTAGGCGCCCTTCACCGGGTTGCCGTCCTTGTCGTACTGGCGGTAGCGCTCGACCGCGTCGATGAAGAACAGCGACAGCACCTTGATGCCCTTGGGCCGCAGCACCTTCTCTTTCTCCAGATGCTCGCGGATCGTGCGCCGGATCATCTCGCGCTGTACGGCCAGGGCATCGACATCGCCGTAGGCCTGGCCTACGGCGAGCATGGCTTCGCCGCCCGGGTAGCGAAGCTCCAGGAACTCTTCGCCCTTGGCAGTGTTGATTTCACCCACGCGAAAGTCGGTGTAGATCTCGCGCTTGGTGCTCTGCCACAAATCATCACCATCGTTGACGGTGACCTCCTGGCGGTTCACGCCGGTCGCCGTCTTGACGTCCAGCTCCACCTTGGCGCTGATGGTGCCGCGCTTGTTGCTGACCGATACCAGTCGCACGAAGGCCTTGTTGTGTGCGTCCTCGATAGTAGCCGCCGCCACCTCGATCTGCTTGACCAGCTTGCGTTCGTAGGCGTCCAGCGCATCGAGCCTGAACACCATGTGGTGCTTGTTGGCATGGGTGGCCGAATAACGCAGCGTGCACAGCGGGTTCATGGCGTCCAGCGCGGTCTTGCCAGCGCCGGTCAGGCCACCGTCCACGCTCTGCGGCTCGTCCACGATGACGATGGGCCGCGTGGCCTTGATGAGGTCGATGGGCTTCTCGCCGCCCGTCTTCTCGCTGTCCTTGTAGAGGTTGTTGACATCCTTCTTGTTGATGGCGCCCACAGTGACTACCATGACCTGGATGGTCGAGTTGGTGGCGAAGTTGCGCACCTGGCCCAGCTTGGTGGAGTCATACAGAAAGAAGTCCACCGGCACCCCGGCGTAGATGCCCTTGAAGTGCTCTTCGGTGATCTGCAGCGACTTGTAGACGCCTTCCTTGATGGCCACCGAGGGCACGACGATGACGAACTTGGTGAAGCCGTAGCGCTTGTTCAGTTCGAAGATCGTGCGCAGGTAGACGTAAGTCTTGCCGGTGCCGGTCTCCATTTCGACGGTGAAGTCACCCGACGCAAGCACGCTGGACGGCGCCAGGCCGCCGCGCAGTTGTACGTCGCGCAGGTTCTGCAGTAGCTGGTCATCCAGTAGCGTCAGCCGATTGCCGACGCCAAGGTCAGTCTCCGCCACACCCAGCGTCAGTTGCTGGTCGGGTAGCTTCATGGTGACCGTGAACTCGGTGCGGCAAGCCTCCTGCCCACGGAACAGGTCGCAGACCGCCTCGATGGCCTGCAGTTGGTAGTCAAGGTTGGGCTCAAAGTGAAGTTTCATGACCCGGCCCTCACAGGCTGCGAACGTTCTGGATGCCGTTCTGCTCGAGGATCGCCGCCATGTTGGTCTTAGCCACGTCGTCGGCGAAGGCACTATCACGGAAGACGCAAGTTGTCGCGCTGGCAGGAGCCTGGTTCTTTAGCCACTCCGCAATGCCTTGGGCAATTTTCTCAACTTGCTCAGCCCCAATACTCGTCGCGAGACATGCAATTAGAGCCCCACCCCCAACGGAATGCACACGAGCTCCAGCCAGGATCTTTTGCTCAATTGGGATGCACAGATCGAGCCCGAAACGCAACAGCAGTTCATACAGCACATCGGCCTCAGATCGAGCCGCGTCGACGTGATCCGAGTGTTCGAAAAGCGATTTCGCTAAGTCATCGACCTTGGGTCTCCATGCTCGGATGTTGGATGCATCCAACTTGAAAGAACGGAATCCTATGTCGAGCTCAGTAGCACCGACCTCAGCTTGAACCACCTTGCCTGCACGCCGAATCCGCTCCTTTGTTATCTCGGCAATAGTCCTCGGCCGCCCAATGGAGTCACAGAACTTGGCGGCCTCAACTTGGTCTTTGTTTTCAACATCACGGGGCTCCGGCAGTTGCACCAGAATAAAACGACGAGTACCGCCGTCCGCGGCATTCGCACGCAGGGTCGCATGGGCGCTGGTACCCGATCCTGCGAAGAAGTCGAGGACTAGGTCAGCGCCGCCCGGCTCGGTGCCAACACTGAGTATCCGGTCGAGTAATTTCACTGGCTTTGGCGTGTCGAACGGCGCCTGCTCGTCAAACAGCGCGCGAAGCTCCTTCTTCGCTGCGTCGTTATGTCCTGCATCAGAGTGCATCCAAATGGTCTCCGCGGGTATGCTGTCACTGACCTCTGAAAGGAAGCGCTTGTAAGCAGGCCTGGAATCACCGTCTTTACCGAACCAGATTCGGTTGTCAGAAATTAGCTCGGCGAACTTCTCTTTGGTGTAGCGCCAACTTGTATTTGGTGGCGGCATAACTTCCCGTCCAGACGGCAGCTTGACGGGGAAGATTGCATAGTCACGCGCTTCGTTGCGAAGTACGTCACCTGCTTTCCACGGTCCGCGGGGATCATTGTCGGCGTTTGTGTAGCGGTCATTCTGCTTGTCCGATTTTGGCAGTCGGACAATCTTTGCGTCTTCAATGGACTTGGCGTAGACGATGATGAAGTCGTGTGACTCGGAGAAGTGCTTCGCATCAGACTTTGGTCCATACTTCTTCTGCCAAATGATGGATGCAACGAAGTTTTCTGGACCGAAGATTTCGTCGCAAATAGCCCGCAGGTTCGCGACCTCGGCATCACCGATGCTGATGAAAATTAAGCCCGAATCATTCAGAAGGTTTCTTGAAATCTTCAAGCGTGGGTAGATCATGTTGAGCCAGTCAGTGTGAAAGCGACCACTGGCATCTGTATTGCTGCTGATCTTCCGCCCGCCCTCCACCTGTCCGGTCAGTTCCAGGTAGTTCCTAACGTTGTCTTGAAAAGAGTCTGGATAGACGAAGTCATTTCCAGTGTTGTACGGCGGGTCGATATAGATCAGTTTGACCTTGCCCGCGTAACTCTTCTGAAGCAGCTTGAGGACTTCGAGGTTGTCACCCTCAATCATGAGGTTCTGCGTGGTGTCCCATTGCACGCTCTCGTCGGGACAAGGACGCAGCGTGCCCATGCTGGGCGTCAGCGCCATCTTCCGAGCGCGACGCTTTCCATGCCAATTGAGGCCGTACTTCTCTTCGGCATCGGTGGCCGTCTTGTCGCCCACCAGCGTCTTGAGCACATCCACATTGACGGCAACGCCGTCCGGCCCTTCGGTGATCAGCTCAGGGAACAGCGCCTTGAGCTGTTCGATGTTGGCCGCCATCAGGTCTGTCGATTGCGCCTCCGCACTGGTCGCGTCGATCTTCTGCATCTTGTTCTCCGTCATCGGGTTCATCTTCAGAGTTGTTCACGGGCTGCTGTCAGGTCGGCCTGCACGCGCTTGAGCGCCAGGTTCAGGTCTACCTGCTTGGCCATCTGCTTTTCCTTGGCAGCCTGCGTGCGCAGGCGGCCGACTTCCTGCTCCAGCCGCTGGCATTCACGCAGCGCCCCTCTGCGGGCGGCAGCCAGCGCAGGATCGTCTACGGCCTTGAACGTGCCGGTGTAGCGGGCGGCCTGTAGTGCCGTCAGGCAATCCAGCCAACCTTGGTACAGCGCCATCAGCGTTGCCTGGGGTTGGCGCGCCAAAGCCAGGCACTGCATGAAGGCGTGTGCGGGCGACAGGTCACCGGCCACGTCGATGGTGGCCATCTCGCCATCCAGTACGACCTTGCCGGCCTCGTTCTGCGCCCACCGCTTGTGGGCCATGGACAAGAACAAGCCGTGCGGGGTCGCCAGCAGCAGCAGCAAGGGATATGGCACTGCCCGGTGCACCAGCTCGGCCAAACGCGTCGTGTTGACGGGCTTGGCGGCTGCCGCCGCTCCATCGCTGTCAACGGTGGCCTGCGCACCGCGCGTGGCGATGCTGAGCACCGCCACTTCCAGGTATTCCCGCTCCTCGTTCCGGTACTCAGGCACACCGACGGTGTTGGGCTTCAGCGCCGCAATCCACTGGATTTCCTCGATGGCGTCGTTCAGCAGCCGCTTGTCGGCAGCCGTGGGGGCGCCGTTCTCGATCAGCATCTTCTTGGGGACGCGCTGGTCCACTCGGCATGACGCAGGCAGGCGAAGCGCATCGACCAATTCGACGACTCCCAGCAAGATCAGCCTCCGACGCGTGCGCGCGCACGTTGCTCGACCCGCGCTCTGAGTAGGGCCTGCACCTGAACATAAAGGCGAGACTGGACGTTGGCCCGGTCAGCGATGCTGACGCACAGGGCGTAGGGTTCTGGGTCATCACCGACGTTGGACCACGCCGCATCCTGCCGGGTCACCACCACGTACAGCTGGCCTCTGGGGCGCTGCTGAAACTTCCAACGCGAGACCTGCAGCGTGCCGGCCTGACGCGCTTCACCTGAGAGCCACCTGTTGGTGTTGCGCTCGGGCATGCCCTCGTCTCGGTTCCGCTGGAAGGCCGCCGATACCTCTTCCAGGTCGTTGGCCACCACCAGGCTGAATTTCAACTTGGTCATTCGGTAGTCCAGCCGCGTGGTCCGCACCACGGGGCTATAGGCCAGGGCAACGGTCACCTCACGCGTGCGTCGACCGCCATCCCAGAATTCGTCGGGGATGGGGACCGCGTAGAACTGGCACCGGTCGCTGCCAATCTGCTCCTCGCAGATCAGCGACACAACGTTGTCCAGTGACTGCTCCAGCGCGCCATCGTTGATGCATCCGTAGCCGACCAGGCGTGTGAGCTTCTGGCGGCCCTCGGCGTTGTCGTTCGGGTTGAGCAAGGGCACTGATGGCGCCGGCCAACCGGCATGGACTCCCAGCAGCGCCCGCAGAAGGTTGTGGCTCGCATCGGGCACGCGGCGCAGCAGCTTGGCCGCCCGGTGCGCAACGGCCGGTGCGGCCAAGCTGGTTCCCACCTCTTCCCTGAAGGCGTGGCCGCCCGCAAAGCCGCCGTTTGTGGTGACGACGCCCAGTCCATGGTCAGTGGTGCCGCCACCGTTACGACGGACCGCAAGATTGCCAGCGTGCTCGACAAAATCCGGCTTGATTGCACCGTTGATGGAGGGACCTGAACGGGTCAGCGGGTACGGGTGGTCAGATCTCGCAATGGGACGGTCTTCGACAGCATGCTGATACCGCTGCGCGTTGCGCGTAGCCTCATGTCGAGCGATGCCTCCGACAGTCACCGCATTCAGCGCTGTGGCGGGATCGACCAGCCGAGCATGGTCTTGCAGCAGGTAGTCGGGAAACTCCGCCAAGGGGTCATCCGGCAGGCCTTCCAGCGTGAGATTGCCCGTGGACACCACGAAAAGGACGCCAAGTTCGCGCGAGAGGCGGTCCAGCGTGTAGGCCAGGCCGCGTAAATGCCCACCGGCATAGACCTTGTTCAGGTCGCCGTAGCTGAGGTTGAAGACCCGGCAACTGAACTCGGCGTGCAGGTCTCGCACGGCGCGCTCGATGGCGTTCTCCACGAACTCGGTCTGGTTGTTGCCGTCGTGGTTAAACACGCGACCGGACAACAGAAAGAGGCTGGGGATGAACTCCCCCTTCACGATGGCGGCTTCGATGTCGCCGTACAGCGCCAGTCCAGCCACTGCGGTGCCGTGCCACGGGTCGACATCATCCGGGCTGCGGTGCGGCAGAAGATAGCCTTGGGCGTGGCCCACGGCTGTGGCGAGCAGCGGGTGCCCGGTGACCAGCCCCGAGTCCAATACGGCCACCCGGGGCGCTTCCTCGTCAGGTGGATCAGCCGGCGGGAACTGGTTCACGTCGGCGGTGACCGTACCAATGGCCAAGCCCCACCGCGGCGGCAGGTCTACCGTTCGGGCATCGCGGTAGCGAAGAATCTGTTCTGCTGTGTCGCGGCTGCAGCGCACGCGCACCATCAGCAAAGATGCGGTGTTGACCTGGTCCAGGATCTCTGCATCTTGTTCCCTTGCGAACGCCGTGAACGACGCTAGGGTGGACTGCCTGCGCGCCAGCATGTCCTGCGGCCACAACTCAACATCCAGCGTGCAGGGCCCGTCTTGCGGAAAGCCTTCGTGGGCCAATGCCGCTCCGGTCCTGTCCTCGGGAGTCCAGTGCTCGAAGGCGTCGATGACAAAGAGAAGATCCTTGCGCGTCACGCGCCCATCGCGGGCGAGTGTTGCGAGGCGCTCTTCGACCAGATTCAGAGCTGCCGCAGTGGCAAACGCCAGGACGAGTTCATGCCCTTCCTGGCTGACGACTTCCAGGCCAGCAATCGCTTCAAATTCCGGCAACTGCCGCTCACCCTCCCGCAAGCGGATCTTCAGCAGCTTGCGGTCATCGAAGCCACCCACATCCTCATTGACCGCGACTTCGCGCACTGCGCGAAAGCTCTGGAGCAACGCATTGCCGTGCCCTCGGGGGTCTGCCGGGGGCTGCGCACCGAACCCGCGCGGTCGATGCCGATCAGTGACCGGGGACTCTTTTTCTAGTCGCAGGTGCTCAT
Organism: uncultured beta proteobacterium; assembly: GCA_903938815.1. Classification (GTDB taxonomy): domain Bacteria; phylum Pseudomonadota; class Gammaproteobacteria; order Burkholderiales; family Burkholderiaceae_C; genus Rubrivivax. The sequence continues at coordinate 9,639 of CAJAES010000024.1, read as the reverse complement.
ATGCCATCCAGTTGCCTCCCTAGGCGCCTCAGTGTGGGTGTTGGTATTCCTTCGCCAGCGCAGCCTCTAGGTGGGCCTTGGCAAGGAACTCACGGTTGGACAAGACCATGTCCTTGACGGCGCGGCGAAGCACGCGTTCGATGTCAGCGTGTGACAGGCCCTTGAAAAGCGCAGCGATCTTCGAGTCGTCGGTCTCGAAGTTCCGCCGCACGCCGGACAGTTTCACGGCGAGCAAGCGCTTGGCCTGTTCCAGGTTGGGCGGCTCGAAGCGGATGACCTCGTCGAACCGTCGCCACACTGCCTTGTCCAGCAGGGTCTCGTAGTTCGTGGTGGCTATCAGGATGCTGGGGCCACGGTACCCATCCATCATCTGCAGCACGGCGTTGACCGACCGCTTCAGCTCGCCATGGTCGTCGCTGGCGCCGCGATCCTTGCTCAGTGCGTCAAACTCGTCGAAGAGCGCAACCACCGGGCGCGCCGAAACGTAGTCGAAGACCTTGCGCAGGTTGGCCGAGGTCTCGCCCAGTAGCGACGAGATGACGGAGTCCAGGCGGACAACCACCAGCGGCAGTTCGAGTGCGCTCGCGATCACCTCGGCCGCCAGGGTCTTGCCGCAGCCGGGTGGGCCACAGAACAGCAGGCGCTGGGCCGGCTGCAGCCCGTGGGCCAGCAGCACGTCGCCACGACGGTGCTCCATGAGCACCTCGTCCAGTGCCGACTGCGCCGAGTCCCCCAGCACGATGTCGGTCTCGTCTCGAACAGCAGGCCGCTCTTCGAGCAGGGCCAGGCCACTGTCCTTGTTGATGGGCAGCTCCTTGGCGGGTAGCAGGCGCAGGTGCCCACGGGCCGTGTTCGACCGCTCGCCGTACAGCAGTCGCTCCAGGTCATTAGCCAGAAGGTGGTGCTTCTTCTCGCGCTCTTCGCGGATAACGGCCTCGGACGCTGCCTTGAAGCTGTCCGAGTTGCCTTCGATGCCTGCCTTGATCAACTGCCTGAGTAGCTTTGCATTGGACATACCTCACCTGTCCTTTCCTGAGTATTCGTTCTTCGGTCCCGGGCCTGCGTCGGTCGGCAGAACCACCATGAATGCCGCCACCTCAAAGTCGTTGCTGCCGGCGAACTCGCCCTTCATGGCATGGGTGCCGCCGGGTGAGAACAGGCTGGCCACGGCCCGCTCCTCGTTCTTGCCCACCACGGAAGCCACCGCCGCCGCCAGCAGCTTCTGCGCGTGGCGCATGTCCTCGCCCTGGCGCGTCGCCTTGTCGAATTTGGCGCAGGCGCCGTCGTCGGGCAGTTCGCGCCCAAGGGCCAGGCGTTTCAGCCTGTCCAGGATGCGTTTGGCCTGGGTATAGGGCAGCAGAACCGCGCCGTCGTCGCCGACGTGGGCCAGGTAGATCGGCGCCAGGGGGTAGTCGGATTGCTGGCCCTTGGCCGCCACGGCACCTTCCGCACGCAGGCAGAAGATCACGCCCGGCGCAATGTCGGCGTCGATGCTGGTGGTGACCGCGTAGGTGCCCAGCGGCAGGCCTTCGAGCTGACCGGGGTGCTCTTTGAGGTACTGGGCCAGGTCGATGCGGAAGTCGGTCAACGTCAGGTCGGTGATGGACACACCGTTGGACAGGTCTTCCATGTCGATGACCGTGTCCTGCAGCTTGAGCAACTGCTTGCGCCGGTACTCCAGGTCATTCATCGGGTTGCCCGACTGCTGCTCGATGAGGTTTTCCTCACCCGTGGCCGACACGTCCAGCAGGACCATGCGCCCGCTGACGCGCTGCTCCAGGCCGATGTATTCCTCCAACTCCATGTTCGGCCAGAAGTTGACCAACTGGATGCTCTGGTTGGGCGAACCGATGCGATCGATACGCCCGAACCGCTGAATGATGCGGACCGGGTTCCAATGGATGTCGTAGTTGATCAGCCAGTCGCAGTCTTGAAGGTTCTGGCCTTCAGAGATGCAGTCGGTGGCAATAAGCAGGTCGATCTCGCCCTCGTCCGCCATATCGGCCGGCCGCTCCTTGGCGCGAGGGGCAAACGCAGAGAGCACGCTGCTCATACTCTTGCGTAGGCCGGGCAAGGTGGTCTGGATGCCGGCCCCGCCCGTTACCAACGCGGCATCGATGCCGAGGCTGGCCTTGGCCCACGTCGCCAGGTTCGCGTACAGGTATTGCGCGGTGTCCGAGAACGCGGTGAAAACGATGATCTTGCGGTTGCCGTCATTGATGGGGTGGCGGCACTTCTGCTCGATCATGTCGCGCAGCTTGGCAAGCTTGGCGTCGCGCGCAGCGCCCACCTGTTGGGCGGCGGCCAGCAGCGTCGCCAGCCGATTACGGTCCTCGATGAGGTCTTGCTTCCACCGGATGAGATCCACGTCCGACAGCAAGACTTTGACCTTGCGCCCGACCAGCAGAGCCTCGAAGGCGGGGTCTTCGATGTCGACATCGGTGATGTCGAATTCCTCGATGCCGTCGGCGTGACCCTCGATGTGGCCCAGCACCGACTCGACATCCTTCAACTGTCGCTGCACGGTCAAGGCGAAAGATGACACCGCGCTCTCCATACGCTTAAGCACATTCACGCGCAGCAGGTGGATCAGGCTCTCTTCTCGGTCGGCCTGCCGGAAGAAGCTCTCGCCCCCGCGAATCTGGGTGCTGTACTTGGCGTCGTAAGCGGCCTGCTTGTGCGGCAGTACATATCGCAGAGGCGCATAGCTGGCCAGGTTCAGGCGCCGGATCTCAAGGTTGATTTCCTTGATGGCGCGGAACTGGCCCGCCAGGTCCACGTCGGCCTTGATGTTGATGGGCGGCAGCCGGCCAGGAAACTTGCCTGTCTCCTCGGTGCCGTAGTAACGCTCAATGTGCCGGCGCGACCGGGCGATGGTCAGGTGGTCCAACAGAGTGAAGTAGTCGAATCCGAGCATCTCGACCAGGTGGGCTGGCGTGCGCTCAGCCTCATCCATGTCCAGCCATCGGTTGAACTGGGTTTGCGCCTTGCGCGTGGTCTGCTCGATGCTGGCGATGCCATGGTCCAGCAGCGCCGTGTCGTCGCCCTCGGTCACGAACGCGATCTGATTTCGAAGGTCAGCCAATCGGTTATTGACCGGAGTGGCCGACAGCATCAGGACACGGGTCTTCACCCCCTCCTTGATGATCTTGCGCATCAGGCGGTCGTAGCGCGTCTCGTTGCCCTGGCGCGGCGACTTCTTGTTGCGGAAGTTGTGGCTCTCGTCGATGACCACCAGGTCGTAGTTGCCCCAGTTCACATGCGACAGGTCGATGTCGCCGGAGTTGCCACCGTCGCGTGACAGGTCGGTGTGGTTCAGCACGTCATAGTTGAACCGGTCGGCAGCCAGGATGTTGCGCTTGTCGTTGGCTTTGTAGAGCGTCCAGTTGTCGCGTAGGCGTTTGGGCGCCAGAACAAGCACGCGGTCGTTGCGAAGCTCGGCGTACTTGATGACAGCCAGAGCTTCGAAGGTCTTGCCGAGGCCTACGCTGTCCGCAATGATGCAGCCTCCAAAGCGTGCCAGCTTGTCGATGGCACCCACCACGCCGTCGCGCTGGAACTTGAACAGCTTCTTCCAGACCACCGTGTTGCGGATTCCGGTGGCGGATTTGACGATGCGCTCTTCGTCCAGCTCGTCGCCTCGCTCGCCGAACAGGCGATTCAAGATCAACGTGTAGACCGTGAAGGGCGCGCGGTGCTCGCCGATGCCTCGCAGGGCGGCAACCAGCGCGTCGCGGCTTTCGGGCTGCGCGCGCAGTGCGGCCCAATGATGATCGAACCACTGCGCGAGCTGGGCGGCTTCGACAGCGGACTCCGACGCCTGGATCAAGTTCAAGGGGTTGCCAGGCGTCAGACCCAGGCCGTCAGTGCTAAGGGCGAACGAGCCCAGCACCACCTGTTCAGCGGCGCCCTGCGCGTCTCGGATCACGGCCGTGCCTTGGGGCACGCGGCCGTGCGCGCGCCGCAGGTCCACCTTGTTGGTCAGCCATTGCGCGCACTGATTGGCGAGCCACCGCGCCTGTAGCCGATTGCGGTTGGCACGATCCCCATCTCCGCCCAGGAATTCCAGGTCATCGTCGGCTGGCGGCAAGATGAGCTGAACCCGTTCCAGCTTGGCCAGCGCGTCACGCAACTCGGCGAAGGCGAACAGCGAGAACGACGGGGTCACGCAGCCCAATTGGCTGCCTGGCTTCAGGTGCGGGCGCACCAAATCGATGACGCGGTCTGCGCCGCTGTTCGGAACCAGCCTCATGCGTCCTTGCCCTTCCCCTGGTCACTGGCCCCTGTGGCGGCGCTGATCGACGATTGCGCGGCGATCCATCCATCTATGTCTGCCCGCCTGAACCGCCAGGTGGTGCCGACCTTGAAGGCCGGCAGCTTGTGACCAACCGCCAGCCGGTAGACCGTGCGCTGGTTGACGCGGAGGTAGTCGGCCACCTCAGGAACCGTCATGACGCTCTCATGCGAGTTTTTCATGGATCGCGACGGCCTGTCCTTTGGTGAAATCGAGTGTACGGGAGTACATCGCAGGCGTCCCAGGTTCTGGCGAATGAATCAAGTAGGGATTCTGATCACCACCGTGCCGTGCTCCGCTGCGAGGTAGTCACGCACGGCAGCGCCGGCATGAGGTGGCTGCGCCCTGCGCTGCGCTCGCCTGCTAGGGAAGGTCTGCGCAACGCGATGCGAAGTGCCGTTTGAGGCGAGCTGATGCCGCGACGGCGCCGGCAAGCTCGACCAGCACGATCTCGATGCTGTTCGCAGCGCCGCGCGAAGCGTTTGTCGCGCTCTTCGCGGCCCTTGTGGTCGCTGCGGGCGCACTCATCCCCGGCCTCCCATCAGATCTCGGCGTGCCATCCACAAGTTCGACAGCGCGAACAGCGTGATCAGTTGCGCTGTGTTCTTGGCCAGCCCCCGGTAGCGCACCTTGGTGAACCCGAACTGCTGTTTGACCACGCGGAACGGGTGCTCGACCTTGGCGCGGATGCTGGCCTTCATCTTCTCCGCGCGCTCGGCCACGAAGTCGGGCTCTATGAACGGGTTGAGCTTGCGGCGCAGGCCGCGGCGCATGGCTACATGCCAGGTCGGGCCCTGGGCCTCGGGCCGCTTGTGCACGCCCTGGTAACCAGCGTCGCCGAAGGCCGCCTCCTCTTTGCCGTGCAGCAGCGCGCCGGCCATGTTCAGGTCATTGACGTTGGCCGCCGTGCCGGCCACGGTGTGTACCAGGCCCGACTGCGCATCCACGCCGATGTGGGCCTTCATGCCGAAGTACCACTGGTTGCCCTTCTTGGTCTGCTTCATATCCGGGTCGCGCTGGCCGTCGGCGTTCTTGGTCGAGCTGGGCGCGGCGATCAGCGTCGCGTCCACCACCGTGCCCGTGCGCAGTAGCAGGCCCTTGGCACCCAGGATGTCGTTGACCAGGCGCAGCATGTCGGGCGCCAGGTTGTGGCGCTCCAGCAGGTGACGGAAGCGCAGGATGGTGGTCTCGTCGGGCAGCCGGCTCAAGCCCTCGCCGATCTTGGCGAATTCACGGAACAGCGGCGTGTCGTGCAGCGCCTCTTCCATCGCCGGATCCGACAGGCAGAACCACTGTTGCAAGTAGTGGATGCGCAGCATCGTCTCCACGGCGAACGGCGGGCGCCCTGTCTTCGCACGCGGGCAGTGCGGCTCTACGATCTCGACCAAGGCCGACCACGGCACCACGCGCTCCATCTCGTCCAGGAACTTGGCCTTGCGCGTCTTCTTCGTCGACAGGTTCAGGCCCAGGCCGAGTTGCTTCATGGTGGTGCTGTGGGGGGCAGTCATGGCTTCACGGCATGCAAGTCATGAGCCTGTTTTGCAGAGTTTCCCTAGACCACCTCGATGACGCCGTTGCTGATTGCTTCCGGATCCGACTCCGGAAACCCGTGCTCGTCGAAGGTCAGGTTCCTGGCGGCGAAGCCAGCCAGCCAGCAGGATGCGGTGGGCGTCAAATGATCACGACGCGGCGCCAGGATGCGGATCAAGCGAAGTCGAGTCGACGATCACCATGAACTGTTCGAGAACCTCTGGCTGATGCTGCTTGAGGTACTTGGCAACCCTGACGTTCTCCAGCAATTTCGCCAGGTAGCCCTTCGCAAGCACGAAGTTCAATACGTCCTGCCCGTAGGTGTGTTCAACAAGCCGATACTGGCTCTGCAGGTTGGCCATTTCCCGTTCCATCTTCAGCATCTGCTCTGGGGTCGCGCCAGCCAGCTTCAGCGGGCGCTTGCCGGTGACCAGCATGTCGGCCGGCGTGGCCACCAACAACGCCTCGGCGTATGACACCGTCAGCGTGTTGGCCGAGGCCATGAGCTCGGCGCACTCGATCTGCCGGTTTGGCTTCATCTTGCGGATGATCCGGCCGAGTTCGACGGAGAACTGCCGGTCCTTGAAGATCTCTGCCGCCTCTGGACAGATGCCTTCCAACAGGTTGGCCTTCTTGACGATCTGGCTGACGTCGACACACAGCGCCTTTGCCAGGCGCTGCGTCGACAGCCCGCCATCGATCGCCCGCCGAATCATGAAGTGCTCTTGGATGGTCGACAGCCGATTGATGCGGCTGTTGTAGGTGTAGGCCTCGTCGTCGGTCGCGACCAGACAGGGCGCCGACTCGCGCCCGAGGTCGCGAAGCGCGATCAGCCGAAGATGACCGTCTAACAGCAGGTACTGTCCCTCGTTAGCCTGCACCGGCGAAACAGACAGCGGCTCGATCAGGCCGACCTCCTCGATCGATGCGCGGATCTGCTTGTACTTCCGGGATGTAGCCAGTCCAGTTGGCACCTTTCGAGACGGCAGCACCTGCTCGAGCCGAAGATCCAGAGGCTCGAGTTGGAATCCCAGCGCAACGCCAGTCATGACCGCCGCCCCTTGGCCGAAACCCGCTCGTCAATGAACCTGGGCAAGCTATCCAGTCCCTCCGCCCGCAGCAGCGTGGTGAAGTTCTCGTCGAGAAAAAGCTGCTGCAGCGCACTGACCGTGAACATCAGCTGCTGCTGCGTGAAGGCGGCCTTACGAACCAGCGCCTTCTGTCGGTCCACTTCCCGCTGGTAGGTGCGCACCAAGCTGGACGACGTGACGTCCCCCATTTTTCGAGGCGAACACCGGCCGACCGTGGCCCCAAGGCTTTCACGTCGCTCCATCACGCGGCGCGCATCGATCAGCCGCCGCCCGCGCAAGGTGCCAGACTCATAGGCGTCCTGCAGCACCGCCTGCACCGCGGTACTGTCCTTTCCTGCGCCGACGATGGCAAGAGCAGCATTGAGCGGGATCGTCCCCTTTTCAACAGCCTCCACCAGTCGCTGTTCACCTTGCTGCAGCAGGGTCAGGATGCCCTGAACGTACTTCATCGCGAGACCAGTCTTCGTCGCAATCTGCTTGGCTGTATAGCCGCGGGTCCGCAGCTCCTCGACGCCGGCCAGGAGTTCCAGCGGTCGACGCTGACGGCGGGCGATGTTCTCGCTCAGGCTCATGATGAAAGCATCTTCGTCGCTGGCGGTCACCACCAGTGCCGGAATCACCTCCTCGCCGAGCGTACGAAACGCGTTGAGCCGCCCCTCACCGCAGATTAGCGTGTAGTGTTCAGCGCCATCTGGCGTCGGCCTTGGTGTCACCACGATCGGCTTCTTCAGGCCGATGTTCTTGATGTTGGCGACGATTTCGCCGAAGGCCCGGCCGTTGCGCTCCCGGGTGTTGAGTACCTCGATTTGCGCGATCGGCAGCAGCCGCACCCGCTGGACAGAGATCTCGGCACTCATGCTGCCCACCTCAGTCGGGCACGCTCCGCCATGCGGTACAGGTAGTCGAGCGATTCGAAGCGGTAGCTCTCGAATTCGACTGGATTTCGGTCGGCCAGGCTAAGGCGAGACGGGCCGAAGTCCATGCGCGGCAGCAGGTAGTAGTCCAGGATGAATTTGTTGTCTTGGTCTAACCGGGCGGCCACCGAGATGTCAGGCGCCAGGCTGGTATCGAGCCGGATGCGCCAGCGGCCGTTGCCCACGGCTGTTGGCTGGCAGCGGGCCAGCACGATCGACACGCTGAACTCTCGGTTGACCGTGAGCATGTCAGTCGCAGGGTCGCGCACCACAGCGCCTCCCAGATCGGCGACGCCGCGCTCGATCCTCTGGACCGTTTCGGGGTACATGCGCCGCAGCAGGCGATTGATTTCAAGGTACCGATAGTCCCGATCAGGGGTGTAACCCACAAGTTGGTAAGCGCGCAGTAGGCTGCCGAAGCGGTGGACGTAGATCGACGTCGAGGGCATGCCTTCGGCTTCGTCGATCACCAACCCCGACAAGAACCCGCGGTGCTGGTACAGCCCACGCAAACGCTCAATCAACTCGTCGTCGCTGTAGCGGCGGGCTGCGGCCCGGATGATGCCCTGCGCCGTGTAGAAGACCTCGGTCGGTACGATGCCCTCGAACGCGCCTTCCTTGCGGATCCACATGTCCGGCGGGTTCTCAACCCGCAACTTCTTCAGCTTGAATGACACCCGGTTGTAGACGTTGTGGCCAAGGTACTTTTCGTTGGTCAGCACCTCGTGCACCGTCGAGCGCGACCAGTCACGGCTGAAGTCGGTTCGAACGCCCAAGTGGTTGAGCCGGGCTGCGATGTCGGAAGCCGAGAGGCCTTCGTCGATGAACCAGCGGTACATGTCGTTCACGATGCGAACCTCGTCGTCCGGGCCCGGCATCAGGATGACTCGGTCGGTTTGCAGGCTCTTGTGCTCACCCCGAGCGAGCTCGGCTTTCATGACACCGTTGACATCCACCAAGGTGCGCCGCAGTCCAAACCCGGCCGGTCCGCCCTGCCGAAATCCATGCTCGATCAGCCGGCACTGACCGGCGAACACTTTGGCCGACAACTCCCTGCTGTATTCGCCGGCCATCGCACGCTTGACGCCCTTGACGATGGTCGACACTGGGGATCCGTCGTTCTCAAACTGCTCCGCGCAGTACGCGACCTGGATTCCGGCACGGCGGCAGATGTACTCGTAGTAGGCACTCTCATCGGCGTCCTGGAAGCGGCCCCACCGACTGACGTCGTAGACCAGGATGATTTGGAAGTCAGCTCCACCAGTCTGCACGTCCTGAAGCAGGCGCTGCAGGGTAAGCGTCCGGCCAACTCACCTTGAATCGTCCGGCCCAACCGGGAAGGATCGTGTCCACGTAGGAATAGGTGGACACGATGACAAGCGAGAGTGGGAAGACCCGCCGGCGGTACGGGTCGCAGTTCAAGGCGACGGTGCTGGCGCAGTGCGAAGAGCCGGGCATGTCGGTGGCGCAGGTGGCGATGTCGCACGGCATCAACGACAACGTGGTGCACCGGTGGCGGCAGCTGGCGCGCCAGCAGCAGTCTGGACGGCTGGCGACTCCTGACGCGCACCCGTCGTCGCAGCAGGCCGTGGCCTTCGTGCCACTTGCACTACCCACGCCCGCGCGGGAGGAGACGAAGACGGAGGTCCGCCTGGACATCAAGCGCGGTGTAAGCGTCCGGCGAAGTCATCTTGACTTCGCCGTAGATGCTCAGTGAGCGGTCGCCAGCGGCATCCAGCGGTGCGGCAGGAGTTCTTCGACCTTGCTGGCCGGTTGGGTCGGCAGCCGCTCAAGGACGTCCTTGAGGTAG
>CAJAES010000023.1 GCA_903938815.1 uncultured beta proteobacterium | reverse complement strand
TACCTCAAGGACGTCCTTGAGCGGCTGCCGACCCAACCGGCCAGCAAGGTCGAAGAACTCCTGCCGCACCGCTGGATGCCGCTGGCGACCGCTCACTGAGCATCTACGGCGAAGTCAAGATGACTTCGCCGGACGCTTACCTCGGCTTCGCTGCTGGTCCAGTTGCGGATGATCTTGTTCCACGTCAGCAGGCAGCGCGCCGGCTGCAGCAGGTAAAACTGGCCGCCCCAGACCACGGCCTTGTCAGCCTGCGCAATCGCCGCCTCTACGCCGTCGGCAACTGTCACTCGGTCCCAGGTCGGCGCACCTCCGGCGTAATGCTTGCCCCACCGTCCAGGCCCTGGGCGGTGCAACACGTCGGCCAGTCCGTAGGGCGGGTCTGTCACCACGGCGGCAAAGCGCGGCAGCAGCGGCAGCACCTCGCGGCAGTCGCCGTGCCACAGTTCCGCGTTCCCGATCACTACTTTCTCAGCCATTCCCAACCTTTCGTTGTTCGCCACCAGTGAAACCTAACCCCGCGTTCGAGCCGAGTCACAACGGCGTACCGTTGTGCCCGGCTCAACGCTACCGTTAGGCCCTACCGCTTGGCCTGCTTCCGCTTCGACTTGTATGCCGCCTTGGCCTTGGCGTGGCGCTTTGCGGATTCCTCGCGCCGGTTGTTGCCGTTGCGGATTGCCGTCGACCAGCGTGACGGAATCGGATAGCCACGGTCCGGCGTTGCCTGCGCTACCGGCTGGCGTGCCAGCACCGTCAGCGCAGCGGCGGCCAGCAGGCTGCTTCTTGTGCTCCGCATCGTTCTTCCCCTTCGGCCACCAGGCCTAACCCCGCGTTGCAGCGGACGTGCCGCCAGCAGGGTGGTTACTCGTATGTCCAGCGGGCACGCCGCTGAACGCCACGTTATGCCCGCTGCTCACTCGACCTGTTCCCAGGGCCGCAGCACGTTGCACGTCGGCCCCTTGCCGGCGTTCTTGCGCGCCCTGGCCCACATTTGCGGAGCCAGCGCGGACATGGAGAGCATCTCGCCGCCCTTGATGAGCGTCAGCAGTTGCTCGCTTTCTTCCATGTCGTCGGGGTCAATGGTGTCCAGCACCTTCAGCGCCTCTACGATCCAGCGGCCCAGCGTCTCCATCTGGCCGTGCATGCGCACCAGCTCGTCGGCAGCCTCCCGCACATCCCCTGCCGTCAGGCAGTCCATAGGCGGCGTCTCGTCCGCCATCTGCGAGCCGCCCCAGTCTGTGTGCCCGGCGCGCAGGCGCTCAACCACCCCGCGCTTCGGCACGGCGGGCATAACCCCTCGCTCAACCGGACCTTCGCCGGCAGCATTCGTGTTCATCGTTGCTCCTTGCGGGCTCAGGCCCGGTTAGCTCGAACGTTAGGCGTCACCAAATGCTAGGTTCGCTCTTCCGCCCTTTTCTGCCAGACGATGCCATCGAGTACGCTGGCTTTGTCCTTGCTCATTGCGCGGCCGTCGCCGATGCGAACCGCGAAGGCAAACTCATCTGCCCGTTTGCCGTCGTCACCGACACGGACGGCAGGAAGGTTGTGGACTTTGAGTCAGAGACTCAAGAAGAGGCTGTCGCCAAGGGCTGGGCAAGCCTGCCTCAGGCCAAGACGGACAAGGTCTGGTGGGCCTTCGGGCGCGAAGGCATCTACCGAGAGCCGGATGGCAAAGGCACTGATGTACTCACCGTTACGGTTTGGATTCCTGGGATGAAGTACCACCATAGTTTCTCGCAGCGCTTCGGACGAGGACCTGATCAGAGCCTCTACCTTATCGGCTCCACCGAAGCGCTGAAGCACGAGGCCGAGTACGCTGAACCCCTGACACACTGGAATGAGGAAGCGTTGGCGCGCGGCATCAGTTCTCATCCGCAAGGAACACACTGGTCGCGGTGGCGTACGCAGTGACGTCTAACCCCTCGCTCAAGCGGAGCGCCAACGGCAGGCCACCAGGCCCGGTCTGGCGGTAC
>CAJAES010000022.1 GCA_903938815.1 uncultured beta proteobacterium | reverse complement strand
TACTCATAAGCGCCCTGAAACGAAAAAGCCCCGCCGAAGCGGGGCCTTGAACGAAAAAGCCCCGCCGAAGCGGGGCCTTGAACGAAAAAGCCCCGCCGAAGCGGGGCCTTGAACGAAAAAGCCCCGCCGAAGCGGGGCCTTGAGGCGCGACGCCGCGCGCCGGGGTTCAGCTGCGCTGCGACTCTTGTGCGGGCTGCGCGGTCTGCGCCAGTTGCGCGCCGGCGTGCGACGGAGACGACAGGCTGGTGACGCTGGAGAAGATGCCGAGCGTCATGACGAGCGACAGGGCGAAGGCGGCGATGTGGGCGGTGCGGGTGGTCATGGTGGAGTCCTCTGGGTGGCTGCGTGGCGTTGCGATGACTGAACTATCGGGCCTCACCGGGGCCGGCGAAAGCGCGCTGCGACGAGGCGACGCCGGTGCGTGATGAAGCGTCACTTCGAACGATGAACCGCAGGTGACGCCGGCGTTTCAGCGGTCGAAATCGCAGCCGCTGTCGCAGCTGCACCCGCACCCGCACCCGCACCCGAACCTGTATCCGCAGCCCAAGCCAAGCCAAGCACGAGGCCAAGCCCAAGCCCAAGCTCGCACCTGGCTCTGCGCAGTCGCTGCGCGGGCTCAGCGCGATCTTCGACCTGCCGCTCGGGGAGTCGTTTGCGCGGCTGCAGGAAGCAGGGCCCCAAATGCAGCGGCCCCGCCGAAGCGGGGCCGTTCTGCTCGACGCCGGGTGCCGGTCAGCTGCGCGGGGCAGTCTGTGCCACCTGCGCCAGCACCTCGCCCGCGTGCTCCGGTGACGACAGTCCGGTGACGCCCGAGAAGATGACCAGGGTCATCACGAACGACAGGGCGATGGCGGCGAAGCGGTGGGTGCGGGTGGTCATGATCGGTTCCTTCGGGGGGCTGGTTGGCGTTGCGATGACTGAACTATCGGTCCGCACCTGCCCCGGGCCAAGCCGTCTGCGATGAATCGCGGATGGAGGCCGATGAAGCGCGGTTCACGGCGATGAACCGCAAGCGCTTTCCGGCCACATGGGGCCTGGCTGCAACTGGCCGCCTGGCCGCCTGGCCCGCTCGCCCACGCGCGAACGCGCCGGCGCGTTCGCGCGTTCGCCCCGTGGCTCAGTCTGCCGGCCAGGGCATCGGCCCGGGCAGCGGCTCGGGCTGCCGCCCCGCCAGCACTGGCGCGCCGCTGCCGCTGTCCACCGCGCGCCACCAGGGCGTCACCGGCCGCCGCTCGCGCGGTTCCACCGGCTGTCCCAGCGTGGGCATCAGCAAGGGCACGCCCAGCGGCCCGGCCAGCGCGAGCAGGGTCTCGGCGGGTTCGTCCCAGGCGTGCATCGCCAGGCTGAAAGTGCCCCAGTGCACCGGCAGCAGGGTGCCCCCGCCGAGCAGTGCGTGCGCCTTCAGTGCGTTTTCTGGTCCCAGGTGGATGTCGCCCCAGGACGGGTGGAAAGCGCCCACCTCCAGCATCACCAGATCGAAGGGCCCGAGGCGCTCGCGGATGGCGGCGTACTCGTTCGTCAGCCCGGTGTCGCCGCTGAAGAAGACCGAATGCCGCGGCCCGCGCACCACCAGCGAGGACCACAGCGTGGCGTTGCGGTCCTTCAGGCCGCGGCCCGAGAAGTGCTGCGACGGTGCGGCGGTGACCTCGAGCCCGGTGCCGGGCACGCGGTGCGTTTCCCACCAGTCGAGCTCGGTGATGCGTTCCGGGGGCACCCCGAAGGCCTCCAGGTGCGCGCCCACGCCGAGTGACGTGACGAAGGGCACGTCGGTGTGGCGCGCCAGCGCGCGCACCGTGGGGTAGTCGAGGTGGTCGTAATGGTCGTGCGAGACCAGCACCACGTCGGGCGTGGGCAGGTGGCTCAGGCGCAGCGGCGCCGGCTGGAAGCGGCGCGGCCCGGCCAGCCGCGAGGGCGAGGCTCGCGGGCCCCAGACCGGATCGGTCAGCACCCGGTGGCCATCGATCTCGATCAGCACGGTGGAGTGCCCGAGCCATGTGGCGCGCAGGCCGCTCGCCGGCGGCTGCAGCCAGGCAGATCTCGGGTCGCTGGAGGGGAGGGCGTGGCGCGGCACGCGGCGCTCGCCGCCGCACAGGAAGTCCGCCAGAGTGGGCCGCGGTGCCGCCGGGTCGCGCAGGCCGGGCAGCACCGGGTGCCGGTTGCGAAAGTCATCTCCCACCCACAGCGGCGAACCCCGCATGCGCTCCAGGCGTTCACCCTCGGCGCGTCGACCCATGCTTTTCATGGGCCGACGATACCTTCAGCGCGTGTTCACAGCCGCTCCTCGGCCTGTGCCGGCATGGCGGCCAGGCGACCGCGAAATACATGCCGCCGTTCAGGCCTCAGGGGCAGGCGGGATCCGGCGCCGCCGTGTTCGTGACGGCCGCCTGCGCGTCGATCAGCTTGAAGGGGCCGCTGCACTGGGCCGCGCTGCGGTCTTCCATGCGCTTGAGCACGTCTTCCGGCAGCCAGCGCCGGGGGTTGGGTCGGCCACCGCTCGGCGGGCGGGACGACAGCACCAGGGCCGCGGTGCCGGCTGCCAGCGGCGCCGCCATCGAGGTTCCCGACCAGGTGCCCCAGCTGGCGCCCGGCACGGTGCTGACGATGCCCTGGCCCGGCGCGGACAGCTTGATCCAGCCGCCGAAGTTCGAGAACCCCGCCAGGCCTTTGTCGAGCGTGCTGGCGGCAACGGCGCGCGAGCCCTTCACGCCCTCCGCCGCCGGGTACATCAGTTCGTCGCCGCTGCCGGAGTTGCCGGCCGACGCCAGCACCACCGCGCCCCAGCCACGGGCGCAGCGCGCGCGGTCGGCGGCGAAGCCGGGGTCGCTGAAGGCATCGTCGTCATCGGCGAAGTTGCACGTGGCCAGCGCCACGGCGGTTTCCAGCAGCCGGGTCGGCCGCGTGGTGCCCAGGCTGAGGTTGATCACGTGCGCGCCATCGTCGGTGTCCGGGCGGGCGTCGGGGTCGACGGCCCAGCCGATGCCCTCGGCCAGGACCCAGACGTTGCCCCGGCCGGCGGCGTCGAGCACGCGCACCGGCATGATCTTCGCCTCGGGCGCGGCCAGCGCCACGAGGCCGGCCACGTGCGTGCCGTGGCCCCAGCCCGGATCGCCGACGCCGCCCGCCTAGGACGGGTTGGCGTCGTTGTCGACGAAGTCGCGCCCGACGAGCGCACCGTTGCGCTTGCGCAGCAGCCGTGGCGCCAGGCTGGGGTGGGTGAGCTCCACGCCCGTGTCGAGCACAGCCACCCGGACTCCACGCCCGGTGCTGCGCTGGTGGGCGCCGGCCAGCCGCAGCGCGTCGGGCGCCCACTGCTCGACGTACTCCGCCTCGGAATTGCCGATGAGCCAGATCGAGTTCTTGACGCTCTCCGGTGTCTCGCCCGCGAAGTCCGGTTCTGCGAAGACCACCTCGGGAAGGGTGGCGAGCGTGGCCGCCACGGCTTCCACGTCGCCGGGTGTGCCCAGGCGCAGGCGATGGATAGGCCGGGTGCCGAACTGGTCCAGCAGCACCAGGCCCTGCGCTGACGCGAAGGCCGACGCATTCACGCCCGTGGCCAGCTGCACGACCACTTCCTGCACCGGCGTGGGGGACTGGGCCAGCGCGGGCGACGTCGCTGCGACGCAGGCGAGCGCGAGCGCCAGGGTGACCAGGGCGCCCGGGCTTCGGGTTGTGGCGGTGGGCATGAGGAGTTCCTTCAGGGGCACGCCGTGTCGGGCGCAGGGGTGTCGCCGACAGCCGCGGCCGCGTCGATCTGTCTGACGGATGCGTTGCAGACCGGCCGGGCGCGGTCCTCCAGGCGTTTCATCAGGTCTTCGGCGAACCACTGGCGCAAGCCCGTGGCGCCGGGCCGGGGGTTGGGCGAGGGCCGGCCCAGGACCAGCGCCGCGGTGCCGGCGGCCAGCGGAGACGCCATCGAGGTGCCAGACCACGTGCCCCAGCCGCCGCCGGGCACGGTGCTCACGATGGCCTCGCCCGGGGCCGCGAGCTTGATCCAGCCGCCGCGGTTGGCGAACGGCGCCAGGCCCTGCTGGGCCGTCGTGGCCGTGATGGCGCGCGCACCCTTCACTTCTTCCGCGGCCGGGTACAGGCGTTCGGTGTCGCTGCCCGAGTTGCCGGCTGCCGACAACACGGCGGCGCCGTGGCCCAGCGCGCAGCGTGCGCGGTCGTCGTCGAAGCCGGCATCGTCGAAGTCGTTGTCGTCGTCGCCGAACTCGCAGCTGGCCAGGCTCACCACGGCCGACAGCAGCCGCGTCGGCTTCGTGCTGCCCAGGCTCATGTTGACGATGTGGGCGCCGTCGTCGGTGGCGGGGTTGCCGTCCGGGTCCACGGCCCACGCCAGAGCCTCGGCCAGCACCCAGACGTTGCCCCGGCCCTGGCGGTCGAGCACGCGCACCGGCATCAGCCGGGCCGATGGCGCGGCCAGCGCCACCAGGCCCGCCACGTGGGTGCCGTGGCCCCAGCCGATGTCGGCGCGGCTGCCGGATTCGGAGGCGTCGGCGTCGTCGTCGACGAAGTCGCGGCCCAGGATGGCGCCGCCGGCGGTGCGGGCCAGACGGCCGGCCAGGGCCGGGTGGGTGGCGTCGATGCCGGTGTCGAGCACCGCCACGCGCACCCCTTCGCCGGTCGCCAGCGCCTGGGCTGCGGGGAGTCTCAGGCTAGTGGGCGCCCACTGTGTTCCGTAGGAGCCGGCGTCGCCACCGATCAGCCAGATCGAGTTCTTGGTGCCTTCCGGCGTCTCGTTCTCGACATTCGACTCGGCGAAACGCACGTCGCTGCGCTGCGCGAGCGCAGCCGCTGCGGCCTCGGCGTCGCGGCCCGCCGGCAGTTGCAGGCGGTAGATGGGGCGCCGGCCGAACTGGTCGATCACGCTCGCGCCGGCTGAATCGGCGATGGCGGCGATGCTGGCGCCGGTAGTGATCTGCACCAGCACTTCGGGCCCGGTGGCCACGGGCGGCGGCACGGGGGTGCCGGAATCGACGGCGCTGCTGCCGCCGCCGCCGCAGCCGGCAAGGCTGAGGACGAGGGTGGCGGCGAGCGCGGTGGCGAGCGTGGTGGCCACGGCGCGCCGGCCGGGCAGGCTGGGCGGGCTGGGCAAGGGGAGCTTCGAGTTCGACATGTTGATTCCGGCAGTCCAGCCGCACCGAGGGCGGGCGGACCGGGGAAATACCTCGGGCTGGCATCTCTGACTGGCGCCTTGGACAGGCACCCGGACAGGCACCCGGACAGGCACCTCGCCCTGGGGTTGATGATGCCCGGGCCGGATCAGCCGCGCCCGTGCAGGGAAAACGCGGCCCAGAAGAACGGGTGTGCGCCCGACGCCGCGGCGCTCGCCTGGGCCTGGTTCAAGGCGTCGGCGGGCGAGGCGCCCGCGAGCAGCCCGCGGTAGAAGTCCGTCATCAGCGCGGCGCAGGCGGCGTCTTCGACCGGCCACAGCGTGGCCAGCACCGCGCCAGCGCCGGCCAGCATGAAGGCACGGACCAGGCCCAGCACCTCGTCGCCGGGTGCCACCCGGCTGACACCGGTCTCGCAGGCCGAGAGCGCGACCAGGCTGGCGCGCAGCGGCAGTTCGCGTGCGTCGCGCAGCGTGAGCGGGCCGTCCCCCAGCTGCAGGAACGAGAACGCGGGGTTGTCGCTGCGAAAGTGCCCGTGGCAGGCCAGGTGCAGCACGTCGGCTGCCGGCAGTGCGGCCGTCAGCGCCGGCTGCGTGGCTCCGGTTTCGCACAGCACCTGTGCGCGTGGCCCGAAGGCCGCCGAGACCGCGGCGATCTCCCCGGCCACCTGCGGCAGCGCGGTGCCGCCCACGCCGACCGCCAGCACGCTGTCGAACCGGGCCGCCGGACGCCGCTGCTGCGCCTGCCAGACCGTGGCGCTGGGCGCCAGGCTGAGCCGATGGCTCTGCACCAGCCACTGCCGGCCGTCGTGCAGGGCGCCGAACGGCAGGTAGTGCAGCTCCCGGTGCGGCACCAGAACCACGCGCCGGCGCCCGCCCAGCAGGGGCTCGACCGGGGCCCAGACCAGATCGTGCAGCGCACGGGCGTGCACCTGCGCGCGGGCCATCAGCTGCCCGGCGTGGCGCCGCATGCCAGCGCCGCCGAAGCGCAGGGTGTCGATCTGGAACCGGAGCGCGCGTATGCGCTCGGCCAGGCCGTCAGCCGCCCAGGCGTGGTGCCGCACCTCGCCGCCCGCCACCACGCAGGCCAGCAGCCGGCCATTCAGCTGGTGCCACACCACGATGGCCGTGTCCTCGGGCAGCGAGGCCTGCAGCGCCGCCAGATCGAGAGGCTCCTCGGTGGCGGCCTTCGCCCCGGTCGGCAGCAGGGCCTCGCGGCGATGCGCCTCCAGCAGTTCGTGCTCCAGCGCCTGCACCTGGCCGCCCAGGGCGGGCAGCCGCTGCTCGTCGCCTTCGGCCAGGGCCTGCCGCCACTGGTCGCGCAGCCAGCGCAGCTGGGCGGACGCGGCCGCACGGGGCGCTGCGTCCGCGGCAGGCAGGCTGAGCGCCAGTGCCCGGGCGCGGCCGCGCTCCAGGTCGCGCAGCAACTGCACGGCGTCGCCTTGCGCCAGGGCCACGCGCACGAGCAGATCGTGCGCATGCTCGGCCTCGGCGCCGAGCGCGCTGCGGAAATCATCGTCAGGCAGGGCCGCGCGTTCGCGGTCGATCAGGTCCAGCGCGGTCTCGAGCGCGTCGCGGGCCGTGTCGAGCTTGCCGCGTGCCAATGCCAGCGATCCGAGGCCGACATGGCACGGCAGCGCGATCTGCGGCAATCCGCCGGCCTGTGCCAGCACGGCATCGAAGCCCGCCTGGGCAGCGGCGTCCTCGCCCAGTGCGGCATGCGCGGCCGCCTGCAGCGCCCTGGCTTCGAGCAGCCAGCCGGTGATGCCACTGCCCTGCAGCGCAGCCTGTGCGGCAAGGGCATGGCCCAGCGCCGATGCGGCATCGCCCGCGCCCAGCTCGACCCGGCCACGGCACAGGTCGATGAAGGCCATCGTGGCTGTGTTGCCGGTCCCGGCATACAGCGCGCGGGCCGCGGACAGGCCTGCGGCTGCCCCGCGCGCGTCGCCCAGGCGGTCCAGCGCACGCGCGCGCTGCAGGGCCGCCCAGGCCTGCTCGGTCGGCGCCTGCAGGGCCAGGGCATCGGCCATCACGCGGTCGTACAGCGACACGGCTTCGCCCAGCAGGTTGACGGCGAGATAGGCGTCGGCCAGCGCCGCCTCGGCCTCGATGCGTTTCTGCGGCGGCGCGCCCGCTTCGGCCAGCAGCCTGGCGGCCTCGGCCAGCGCCGGCAGCGCCTGGTGCCAGCGCCCGCGGTTGAGCTCGATGCGGCCGATGGCCTGCCGGGCATGGGCATCGAGCACCGTGAAGCCGTGGGTGCGCGCGCGCATGCGGGCGCGCTCGTTGATGCGCAGCGCCTCGTCGAACCGGAACTGCCAGGTCAGCGTGTTGGCCAGCGCCACGTCGGCCGCGACCGACAGCTCGGTGTCGCCGACGCGCGCAAAGCGCACGGCGGCTCGCCGCCAGTGCTGCTCGGCCTCGGTGTGGCGGTCCTGGCGCGACAGCATGGTGCCCAGGTTGCCGTCGATCTTGGCGGCCGAGCGGGTGTCGCCGCTCGCGACGAACTGCGCCAGCGCCGACTGCGCGCGCTGCACGGCTTCGGCGTCGCGTCCCAGCATCGACAGCGCCACCATCTGCGGCACCTGTGACTCGGCCGCGTGCTGCAGGTCGCCCAGCGCCGTGAAGGCCGCGTGTGCGCTTTCCAGCGCCGCCAGCGCGGCAGTCAGCGCGCCGGCCGCGAGGTGCGCGATGCCGTCTGTCCAGTCGGCCAGGGCCTGCAGTTCGGGGTCTTCCTGTTCGTCGGCCAGCGCGCGCAGGCGGTCAGCCGCCGCGCGGGCATGGGGCGGCGCGGTGTGCCAGGCCGCGTAGCACTCTGCCTTCAGGGCCCATCCACGTGCGCGTGCGTCCTCGGCCATGAGATGGGTCCGGGGCTCAGCCGGGAATCTGCAGCCCGGGCAGCTCCAGTTCCCAGTCGGCGCTGCGCAGCGTGAGCCGGCAGGTGCCCGCGGGCACGGCGTCGAACCGGAACTCGGACAACTCGTTCCAGGGCGTCTCGGCGTGGAAGTCGCCGCAGCTCAGTTCGACGGTGCCGGTTTCGTCCGGCCCCAGGATCTGGCCCCCGACCTGCCAGCCGGCGCCCGACATCGGCCCGATTCGCAGATCGACGTCGCGGCCTTCGGCGCTGAACAGCATCTGCCGGGTGTCGTCACCGGCCGACCGCAGGCCTGCCGCCTGGGGCGTCAGGCCGGCACTGTCGAAGCTGAGAAGGGCCGCCAGCCGGCGCCGCAGGCCGCCGCCCGGTGCGGCGCGGCCCGCCGTGCGCGGCTGCCACAGGTCCAGCGCTTTCTGGATCAGGTGCTCCGGGGCGTCTTCCAGCACCCTGCTGCGTCGCAGGGCGGCTTCCAGCTCGGCATCGGTGTCGTGGCGTTGGGTCATGGCGGCTCTGGGTTTTCGCGGGTGGTTCACTGAGGCGGGTGGCGCGCTGCAAATACAGCTCTTCCTACATTTCTGCGAGAAGCTTGCGCAACTTGGCCAGGCAGCGCGCCCGCGTCGGCCCGATGCTGCCCTCGGGAATGCCCAGGCGCGCGGCGATGTCGCTGTACGGCAGCGGTTCTTCCTGCAGGAACAGCAGCTCGATGAACTGACGCGAACGCGGGTCCAGACGGTCGACCGCCTGGCGCAGGCGGTCGGATTCCTGCAGGGCCGAGAGCTGTTCGTCCTGCAGGGGCCCGGGGTCGGGAATCCGCTCCAGCGGGTCATCGGGGTCCTCGTCTTCCCCGCCGGCAGCGGGGGCCACGAAGCGCCTTGCCTCGCCGAGCAGCCGCAGGGTCTCGCGCTTCGCGGTCGTGACCAGCCATGCGCGTGCGCGTGCGCCGTCCTCGATGCGGCCCAGGTGTTCGTGAAAGCGCTGGAAGGTGAACTGGAACACGTCCGCGGCCTGGTCTTCCGAGAGCCCGGCCCGGCGCGGCACCGTGTAGATCAGGCGCTGGTACCGGCGCACGAGCGTGCTCCAGGCGGCCTGCTCGCCCCGGCGGCAACGCTGCACGAGCTCTTCGTCGGGGGTTTCGGGTGACAAGGTGGGCCGGTGTGGGGAAGGTCGGCTGACGATGATGCCATCGAAGCCAGGTATTTATGGTGCGTCCGGATGCTCGGTGCGGCCATCCCAACCCCACAAACGGAGTCTCCAGATGCCTGCTTCCAGCTGCTCCCATCGCGTTCCGCTCGTCAACGCCAGTTCCGGCGCCAGTTCCCGCGCCGGTATCCGCGCCAGTTCACGTGCCGGCATCCGACTGGCCCTGGGCGTCGCGGCCCTGCTCTTCCTGGCCGGGTGTGCCAGCACCACCGCGCCCGTGGTCTACGGGCCAGGCGGCTCCGCAGCCAAGGCCGATCGCGTGCGCGGCGACACCGAGGAGTGCCGGCGGCTGGCCGAGTCTGCCGTGGGCGTGAACGGGCAGGCCCCCCAGAAGATCGCGGTCGGCTCGGCCAGGCGCGGCGCATCCCAGTTCGTCGACCAGGCCGTCGAATCGCTCGTCGAGGGCTCGCGCAATGCCTGGCAGAAGGCGCGTGGCGCGGGTGCCGGGGCCATGGCCGGCAGCGCGGTGGCCGTCGCCCTGAACTGGAACGAGCCCGACGCCGTCTACCGCGAGTACGTGGACCTGTGCATGAAGGACCGTGGGCACAAGGTGCTCGGCTGGCGCTGACAGGCGCCGTCAGAGGGAATTCGACGGTTGGACGTATCTGCGAGGCATCCGCGCCTTCTGTGTGTCAGCCGCGTGACAAGGCCTCCGGGCGCTCACGCATCCCGCCATGACGACAACACGACGAGAGACCTCGCCCCATGAACCCCATCACCGAACTGCTGGCCGGCACCGACCTGCACTGGCGCCTGGCCATCGACCTCACCGCGATGCTGGTGCTGGTCTTCGGCCTGTACTACCGCCGCTACCGCGACAAGGAACTCGTCACCGCCGCGGCGCTGTTCAACGTGTTCATCTTCTCGGTGCTCACCGTGCTGTCGCAGGTGGAGTTCGGGCTCGCCGCCGGGTTCGGGCTGTTCGCGATCCTCGCGATGTTCACGCTGCGATCCGAGCCCATCGGCAAGACCGAGATCACCTACTTCTTCGGCAGCGTGGCCATCGCGGTCATCAACTCCGTGCAGGGCACCTCGCTGGCCTTTGCCGCCGGGGTGACGCTGCTGGTGGTGGCGGGTGCGTGGCTGATCGATCATCCGAAGGTGCTGCAGTCGGTGGACGGCATCCGCATCACGCTGGACAAGATCGACCATCACGCCCTGTCGCAGCCCGAGCGCATGCGGGACGACCTCTCCGCCCGTCTCGGCGTGCAGGTGATGTCCTACCAGATCACCGCGCTGGACTACATCAACGACATGGCGCGCATCACCGTCTTCTACCGAAAGGCCTGAGCCATGACGCTGTCTCTCATCTCCCAGACGCCGATTCCGTCCCGCTCGCCTTCTCATGGCCCTGCTCACGCGCGCATCGACGCCGACTTCGCGTCCTTTCGTCCCATCAGCCTGCAGGCGCTGAACGGCAAGGCCGCGATGCTGGAGCGTCTGGACAACAAGTACGTGGTGCGCGGCGAGGTCCTGCGCGCCGCGGCCGCGGACCTGGCAGCGCACTTCGACGTGCTGGAGATCGACGGCCTGCGCGCCTTCACCTACGACACCTGCTACTTCGACGATCCCGAGCGCCGCAGCTATCACGACCACCACCAGGGCCGTCGTCAGCGCATGAAGGTGCGCGTGCGCCGCTATGTCGACGCCGGCCTGTGCTTCGTGGAGGTCAAGCTCAAGGACAAGCGCGGCATCACCGTGAAGAAGCGCCTGCCCTACGACATCGACAAGTACGGTACGCTGGACGAAACCGCGCTGGCCCATGTGCGCCAGTGCCACGAGGCCCTTTACGGCCGACCGTTCGACCGACCTCTGGAGGCCGTGCTGAGGATGAGCTACCGCCGCATCACGCTGGTGGCGCGCGAAGGCGGCGAGCGCATGACCATCGACACCGGCATCCGCTTCCAGGGCCGCACGGACGCCGTCGGTACCGAGGACGATGTCTTCATCGTGGAGACCAAGTCCGCCAACGGCCACGGCCTGGCCGACGCCATCCTGCGCCGCCAGCATCAGCACCCGACCAACGGCTGCTCGAAGTACTGCGTGGGCATGAGCGTCACCGGCGGCGTGCGCAAGTTCAACCGGTTCCTGCCCGCGCTGCGCAAGCTCGGAACCCTGCCCTGGGCGATGGCCGCGTGAGGGCCCGGCCGGCACGGTGGGCCCTGGCGATCCTGGCGTGTCTGGTGTGTGGGGTCGCGCAGCCGGTGCATGCCTGGCGCGCCACGGTGATCGACGTGATCGAGCTGCCAGCGGCCTGGCGCGCGCATGAGCTGTCGGGATTGGCCTGGGTGCCGCCGGAGTCGGCACTGATGGCGGTGTCAGATCGCGGCTGGCTCTGGCGCCTGCCGGTGCGCATCGAGGTCGAGGCCGGCATCGAGCGGCTGCGCCTGCGGCCCGTCGCCGAGCCGGTGCGGCTTCCGGTTGGCGCGAATGGCGCCAGGCCGAATGCCGAGAGCCTGGCCTGGCGGGCGCCGAACGAACTCGTCATCGCCGACGAGCGGCAGCAACAGGCCCTGGTGGTCGACACCGCGGGCCGCTTCCTGCGCTGGCAGGCGCTGCCCGGGCCAGGAGGCATGCACCAGAGCGTGCGCGGGGCGAACCATGGCGTCGAGGCGATGACGGTGCATCCCGTCCACGGCCTGCTCGCGGCGCCGCAACGGCCGCCGAAGGGCGCCGATCCTGCCGAACACCTTGTGCATGCCACGCACGGCGGCCCCTGGCGCTTGCCGGCCACCCCGGCCACCCCGGCCACCCCGGGCGGCCGGTCGGCGCTGAAGGCCATGGAACTGCTGGACCCCGACACCCTGCTGGTGCTGGAGCGCGTGGGCTCGGGCAAGGCGATGCAGGCCGTGCTGCGGCCGATGCGCCTGGCCGCGTGCGTCGCGCCGAAGGCTTGCGACACCCCTGCGCTGCGCCTGCAGCACGAGCGTCTGGCAGGGCGCGACAACTTCGAAGGCCTGGCCTGCCCGAAGCCCGACCGATGCCTGGTCGTCAGCGACGACGGTGGCCGCGGCCCGGCGTCGCGGACGATGCTGCTGCTGGTGGGCATCGAACGCTGACACCCCGCCGGGCAGTGCCCGGCGGGGTGATGTAGGGTTCGGAGTTCGAATCCAAGGAGCCACCATGCTGAAGACCCGTGCTGCCGTCGCCTGGAAAGCCGGCGCCCCGCTGACGATCGAGACCGTCGACCTCGAAGGCCCGCGCGCCGGCGAGGTGCTGGTGGAGATCATGGCCACAGGCATCTGCCACACCGACTGGTACACGCTGTCCGGCGCCGACCCCGAGGGCCTGTTCCCAGCGATCCTGGGCCACGAAGGCGCCGGCATCGTGCGCGAGGTGGGCGCCGGCGTCACGACCCTGAAGCCCGGCGACCACGTCATTCCGCTGTACACGCCCGAGTGCCGGCAGTGCAAGTTCTGCCTGTCGCGCAAGACCAACCTGTGCCAGAAGATCCGGGCCACGCAGGGCAAGGGCCTGATGCCCGACGGCAGCTCGCGCTTCAGCCTCGACGGCAAGCCCATCCTGCACTACATGGGCACGAGCACCTTCGCCAACCACATCGTGGCGCCCGAGATCGCGCTGGCGAAGATCCGCGAGGACGCGCCCTTCGACGTCGTCTGCTACATCGGCTGCGGCGTCACCACGGGCGTGGGGGCGGTGCTGTTCAGCGCCAAGGTGGAGGCCGGCGCCAACGTGGTGGTGTTCGGCCTCGGCGGCATCGGGCTGAACGTGATCCAGGGCGCGAAGATGGTCGGCGCCGACAAGATCATCGGCGTCGACATCAACCCCGGCCGCGAGGCCATGGCGCGACAGTTCGGCATGACGCACTTCATCAACCCCAAGGAAGTGCCCAACGTCGTCGACGCCATCGTGCAGCTGACCGACGGCGGCGCCGACTACAGCTTCGAGTGCATCGGCAACACCACCACCATGCGCCAGGCGCTGGAGTGCTGCCACAAGGGCTGGGGCCGCAGCATCATCATCGGCGTTGCCGAGGCCGGCGCCGAGATCAGCACCCGGCCCTTCCAGCTCGTCACCGGGCGCAAGTGGGAAGGCTCTGCCTTCGGCGGGGCGCGCGGCCGCACCGACGTGCCGAAGATCGTCGACTGGTACATGGACGGCAAGCTGCGCATCGACGAGCTCATCACGCACCGGCTGAAGCTGGAAGACATCAACGAGGGCTTCGAGCTGATGAAGCGGGGCGAGTCGATCCGCTCGGTGGTGATCTACTGATGGAACAACTCTCGGCGCAAGCCTGCTTCGGCGGCACGCAGGCGTTCTGGCGCCACGATTCGGCCGCCATCGGGCTGCCGATGCGGTTTGCCACCTATCGGCCGCCGCAGCCCACGGGCGCGGCGCTCGTGTGCCTGGCCGGCCTCACCTGCACCGAGGAGACCTTCGCCATCAAGGCCGGCGCGCAGCGCTGGGCGGCGGCGCTGGGCCTGACGCTGCTGATGCCCGACACCAGCCCGCGCGCCACCGGCATCGCGGGCGAGGACGCCGAGTGGGACTTCGGCACTGGCGCGGGCTTCTACCTCGACGCCACCGCCGAGCCCTGGGCACGCCACTTCCGCTCGGAGAGCTGGCTGCTGGGCGAGTGGTTGCCGGCGATGGCCGCCGAGTTCGGGCTCGATACCGGGCGCATCGGCATCACCGGCCACTCGATGGGTGGCCACGGCGCGCTGACGCTGGCGTTGCGCCACCCGGGGCGCTTCCGCTCGCTCTCGGCCTTCGCGCCGATCGCCGCGCCCATGCACTGCCCCTGGGGCGAGAAGGCCTTCGGCCGCTACCTGGGGCCCGACCGCGCCGCATGGGCCGCGCACGACGCCAGCGCGCTGATGGCCGCGGCGAGCACGCCGTACCCGGCCGGCATCCTGGTCGACCAGGGCCTGGCCGACAAGTTCCTGGCCGGGCAGCTGCTGCCCGAGCGCCTGGAGGCCGCCTGCGCTGCGGCCGCGCAGCCGCTGACATTGCGCCGCCACGCAGGCTACGACCACGGCTACTGGTTCATCCAGAGCTTCATCGAGGACCACCTGCGCTGGCACGCCGAGCGCCTGGCCTGATTGCCTGGCCTGATTGCATGGCTTGATCGCCTGGCCTGAGCGTCCTCAGAAGCCGCTGCCCGGGGTGGTGAGGTAGGCCAGTTCCTCGGGGGTGCTGGCCCGGCCCAGCGCCGGGTTGCGGTGCGGGAAGCGGCCGAAGCGCTGGATCACGTCGCGGTGGCGCACCGCGTAGTCCAGCGCGTCGGCCATCGAGGGCGCTTCGGCGCCCAGCGCGGTGAACAGCGCCACGCTGCGGTCCTGGACCGCGAGATCCTCGGCGTGTTCCAGCGGCAGGTAGACGAACCAGCGTTCCAGCGGCTGCAGCGCCAGATGCTCGCCACTGCCGATGAGGCCCAGCGCGAGGTCGAGCGCGCGCGCGTCGCCCGCGAAGGCGCGCGACTGGCCGCGGAAGAGGTTGCGCGGGAACTGGTCGAGCACGAGGATCTGCGCTAGCGTGCCGCGCGGTCCCGGCCAGTCCAGCCCGCCGGCCAGCGCTTCTTCCACCACGGCGCTGAAGCGCGTGCGGATGACCTCGTCGAAGGCCGGATCCTTGCGGAACCACGCCGCCTTCGGCGCCAGGGGCGACGGACCGAACCAGAAGTCGAGGACCGCCGCCGATTCCGTCATTTCACGTTGGCCCGGTAGCTCGTGAAGATGCGGGTCTGCAGGCGGCGGATGTCCTGCGGCACCGAGTCGGGCGCGGTCAGCTTGGCCATGTCGGCGCCCGACAGGAACACTGTCGGGTTCTCGGCCACGGTCTTCTGAACGAACTTCCTCGACGCCGCGTTCGGGTTGGCATAGAAGACCTTGTTCGTCAGCGAAGCATGCACCTCGGGGCGCAGGATGTAGTTGATGAACAGGTGCGCGTTCTTCGGGTGCGGCGCGTCCTTCGGGATCGCCATCGAATCGAAGAACAGCGTGGCGCCGCTCGGCGGCACCAGCGCGACGATGTCGTGCCCGGTCTTGGCGTCGATGGCGCGCTGGCGGGCGATGTTGATGTCGCCCGAGTAGCCCATCACCACGCAGAGCTGGCCGTTCGCCATCTCGTCGATGTAGCCCGAGGACGACAGCCGCGTCACGTAGGGGCGCGCGGCCATCAGCATCTTGCGCGCCGGCTCGTAGGCCTTGGCGTCGCGGCTGTAGGGCGCCTGGCCCACGTAGGCCATGGCCACCGGCAGCACCTCGGACGCGGAGTCGAGCACGCTCACGCCGCAGCCCTTGAGCTTGGCGGCGAGTTCGGGCTTGAAGAGCAGGTCCCAGGGGTTGGAGGGCATGGGCGTCGCGCCGAGCGCGGCCTTGACCTTGCCGGTGTTGATGCCCACCGTCACGTAGCCCCAGAGCCAGGTGACGAGGTGCTGGTTGCCCGGGTCCACCTTGGCCTGCTGCTCGAGCAGCGACTTGTCCAGGTTGCCCCAGTTCGTCAGCAGCGTCTTGTCGAGCTTCTGGAACAGGCCGCCCTCGATCTGCGTCTTCGCGAAGTGCGCGCTGGGCACGA
The DNA here is from genome assembly GCA_903938815.1 of uncultured beta proteobacterium. Classification (GTDB taxonomy): domain Bacteria; phylum Pseudomonadota; class Gammaproteobacteria; order Burkholderiales; family Burkholderiaceae_C; genus Rubrivivax. The sequence continues at coordinate 67,842 of CAJAES010000022.1, read as the reverse complement.
CGATGTCGTAGCCCGTCTTTCCCGCCACCAGCTTGGCGTGCAGGATCTCGTTGGTGTCGTAGTTGTCGTACCGGACCTTGATGCCGGTTTCCTTCTCGAAGTTCCTGAGCGTGTCCTCGGCGATGTATTCCGCCCAGTTGTAGATGTTCAGGACCTTGGGTTCGGCGGTCTGGGCCAGCGCGGCGGCGCCGGCCAGCGCAAGGGCGGAGGCGAGCAGTCGGGGCGTGAGCTTCATGGCGGTAGGCATGGGTGGAGTGGGTGAGACGGTGCGATTGTCGGGTATCAACGTTTCCCGTCTCCTGCCGGTGGACTCGCGGCGTCCCCGGCGCCCGATCCGGCGCCCGCACCCACACCCGCACCCGCACCCCGCAGGCCGTACATGCCCCAGCCCTGCATCGTCATCACCGTCTCGCCGTTCTGGTTCATCACCTCCCAGCGCTGGAGCGACAGGCCCACGCCGGGCCGGCTGGCCATGGTGCGGGACTGCAGCACCCTCATGCGCACGCGGATCGTGTCGCCGGGACGGACGGGCTTGAGCCAGCGAAGTTCGTCGATGCCGGGCGAACCCAGGCTGCTGCTGTCCTTGAGGTAGCCGTCCACCAGCATGCGCATCGTCAGCGCGCAGGTGTGCCAGCCACTGGCGCACAGGCCGCCGAAGAGCGATGCGCCCCCCGCTTCGTCGTGCAGGTGGAAGGGCTGCGGGTCGTATCGGCCGGCGAACTCGACGATGGATTCGCGCGTCAGCGTCTGCCCCCCGAACTCGAGGCAGGTGCCGACCGGGAAGTCCTCCCAGTACAGGCGGGGCGGCGCGGGTTGTGTCATGTCGGGGGTGTGTCCGGGGTTCGAGGGCCTGCCGAGGATACCGAGGCGGCGCTACAGTCGCGCATCCCCATCTGCCGGCGCGCGCCATGACCCTGCTGATCCTCGGCCTCGTGATCTTCCTCGGCGTGCACTCCACGCGCATCGTCGCCGAGCCCTGGCGCCGGCAGACCATCGCCCGCATGGGCGAGGGCGCCTGGAAGGGGGCCTACACCCTGCTGTCGCTGGCCGGGTTCGCACTGATCGTCTACGGCTACGGGCAGGCCCGCATGACGCCGGTGGTGCTGTGGGCGTCGCCCACCTGGACGCGCCACCTCGCCGCGCTGCTGATGCTGGCCAGCCTCATCCTGCTGGTGGCCACCTACGTGCCGCGCAACGGCATCAAGGCGCGCCTGCACCACCCGATGGTGCTGTCGGTGAAGATCTGGGCGCTGGCCCACCTGCTGGCCAACAACACGCTGGCCGACCTGCTGCTGTTCGGCAGCTTCCTCGTCTGGGCCGTGCTGAGCTTTCGTGCCGCGCGCGGCCGCGACCGCGCCGCAGGCACGGTGTACCCCGCTGGCACGCTGTTGTGGACGGTGCTGACGGCGATGGTCGGCCTGCTGGCCTGGGTGGTGGTCTCCGTCTGGGCCCACGGCTGGCTGTTCGGCGTCAAGCCCTTCAGCTGATCACCGGGATCGGCACCGGCAGTTCCGGCCCCTCGGCGCTGCCCCGGTTCACCGCGCGCAACACCGGCCAGGCCTGCATGGCGGCCGGGTCGCAGGGCCGCAGCAGCGGCGCCACCTCGGTGGCCTCCTGCTGGTCGCGCGCCAGCCAGCGCGACCAATCCTGCGCCTCGATCATCACCGGCATGCGGTCGTGGATGGGGGCCATCAGTGCGTTGGGCTCGGTGGTGATGACGCAGCAGGTCAGCCGCCATTCGTCGGATTCGCTCGCGCGCCAGGCCTCGAACAGGCCCGCCATCGCGAAGGGCGTGCCGTCGCGCCGGCTGATGTACCAGGGCTGCTTGCCGGACGGCCCGGCCTGCCATTCATAGAAGCCGCTGGCCGGCAGCAGGCAGCGGCGGCGGCGCACCGCCTGCCGGAACGAAGGCTTGTCGAACACGCTCTCGGCGCGCGCGTTGTTCAGCTTGTTCCCGAGCGACGGGTCCCGGGCCCAGTGCGGCAGCAGGCCCCAGCGCATCAGCGTGACGACACGTTCGCCTTCGCGCGTCTCGTGCACCACCGGCACCTCGGACTGCGGCGCCACGTTCCAGCGCTTCGGGAAGGGCGGAACGCGCACGACCGAGAAACCCGAGACCAGCGTCTCGGGGTCGTAGGCCACGACGTAGCGCCCGCACATGCCGCGATCTTCGCATCCCCCGGGCGGGTGCACCTTCCGGGCGTCTCCACCGGGCACCTCCGCGAGGGCGCCTCCACCGGGGCGATGGCCCTGCCGGCCGGGCGGCACGACGATGCGGGCCATTCGCCGATCCGGAGTCCTGCCATGACCTCGCTGCCCCTCTCGCTGACCTCCTCGCTGCCCGCCTCGCTGTTCCCCTCGCTGTTCCCCTCGCTGACCCGCACCCCGTCCCCTGCTGCCCGATCTGCCCGGGTCGTGGCCATGGCGGCCGCGTCGGACTCTGGCGGCTGCGGTGACGACGCCGGCCCGGCCGGCTGCGGCTGGTTCGACTCCAGCCACGACCTGCTCGCCGGGCTGTGCGTCACGGAGCTGGCACCGTCCGAAGAGGTCGCCCAGCTGCTGCGGTTCATCCCGTGAATTCGCGCTTCGTCCGCGCCAGCCGGCGGTCCGTCGCAGCCGGCTGGCGGCGCGGCGGGCTGGTGCCTAAAGTTCATTCATCGACAACGCAGACCGACCCCCAGGAGCCTGACATGACCACCCGCACCGCCCCCCGTTTCACCGCTTTCGCCTTCGCGCTGGCCATGACGCTGGCGATGCTGGCGGGCATCGACAACCTGGCCACCGGCGGCCCGGCCGGCGCCCAGTGGGCGGCGGCCAGCACGCCTGCCGCGAAGGCCTGAGCCGCGACGCACCTCGTTTTCCGTAGACCCTCCACTCCTCTTTGGCGCCCGCGGGTTCGCACCCCGGGCGCCTTTTTCTTGGCCACGGGTTAGAGTGACTGCCGACAGTGACTCGAGGACTCCGACCATGCGACCCCTGATGCGCCTGCCCGCCATTGCGCTGGCCCTGCTGCTGGCGAGCCTGCTGGCCTCCTGTGGCGGCGGCGAAGACCGTTCCAAGGCGCAGTTGCGGCTCGTGAACGCCAGCGGCGGTTATGCCGCGCTCGATCTCTACGTCGACGAGAAGCGGTTGCAGAGCGCCGTGGCCTACGGCGCGACCGACCGCTATGTCGAGGTCGACCCCGACCAGACCTTCACCGAAGTCACCCGCGCCGGCACCACCACGCCGCTCGTCACGACCACGCCCGCGCTGGCCGAGGGCGACCGCTACACGCTGGTGGCCTACGGCGCCGAGGGCGCGCTGAAGGCGGCGCTGCTGGACGACAACGCATCGGAACCGGACAGCGGCAAGGTCAGGCTGCGCGTGCTGAACGCCGCGTCCGAGGCCGGCAACTTGGATGTCTTCCTGACCGCCGAGGACGCGCAGCTGGCGGACGCCGAGGCCCTGCACCCGGGCGCAGTCGCCGGCACTGTCAGCGGGTTCGCCGAGGTGAACGCCGCCACCTGGCGCCTTCGCGTCACCGCCGCCGGCGACCGCGACGACCTCCGGCTCGACATCTCCGGCATCGTGCTGGCCAGCCGCCAGATCGTCACCGTCGTCGTCACCCCCGGCAGCGGCGGCGTGCTCGTCAACGCCCTCGTGGTCACGCAGCGGGGCGCCATCTCGGCGCTGGCCGGCGCACAGGCCCGCGTGCGCGCCGTGGCGGCCGTCACCGACAGCGGCGCCGTCGCCGCCACGGTGGGTGGCGTCAGCCTGATGAACGGCACGGGCGCGCCTGCCGCCGGCAGCTACCGGCTGGTGCCCTCGGGTGCCACGGCAGCCACCGTCACGGTCAACGGTGTCGCTGTGTCCGTGCCCGCAGCCACGTTGTCCGCCGGCACCGACCACACGCTGATGGTCTGGGGCCAGGCCGCCGCACCCGCCGCGGCCTGGATCGCCGACGACAACCGCCCGCCCACCGTCACGGGCCGCGCCAAGCTGCGCCTGGTGCACGGCGTCGCGTCGCTGGACGCCGCCATCGCGCTGACGCTGGATTTCAGCCCGGTGGCCGACGGCGTGCTCGGCGGCACGGCCTCGACCCCCATGCAGGCGGACGCCAACGCCGCCGCCACGCTCACCGTCACGGCCGTCGGCCGCGGCAGCCCGCTGTGGTCGGCGGTCGATCAGTCCCTGGCGGCCGGCAGCGTCTACACGCTGTTCGTCGTCGGCGGGGTGAACGCCCCCACCGGCATCCTGCGCAAAGACCGCTGAAGGAGCACCCGCACATGAAAGCCACCTGGAACGGCGTCACCATCGCCGAGAGCGACGACACCGTGGTCGTCGAAGGCAACCACTACTTCCCCGAAAGCAGCCTGAAGCGCGAGTACGTCACCTTCAGCAACCACCGCACCGGGTGCGCGTGGAAGGGGCAGGCGCACTACTACAGCCTGTTCGTCAACGGCGAGATGAACCCCGACGCCGTCTGGTACTACCCCGAGCCCACCGAGGCCGCCCGTGAGATCAAGGGTCGGGTAGCCTTCTGGAAGGGCGTGAAGGTCGTCGACTGAGGGTGGGTCGGCGGCTGCGGGGGCCTCAGGCCAGCGCGCCGCTGCGGAAGTCCTCCACCGCCTTGAAGATCTCCTCGTTGGAGTTCATCACGAACGGCCCGTACTGGGCGATGGGTTCGTTCAGGGGCGCGCCCGCCACCAGGATCGCGCGCGCGCCCTCGGCGCCCGCCTGCACAGCCACGCCGTCGGCGTCTGGCCGGTTGGCCAGGATGGCCATGCGCTGGCGCGGCACCTGGGTGCCGCCGATCGCCACCGAGCCCCGGTAGACATACACGAAGGCGTTGTGTCCAGCCGGCACCAGCTGCTCGAAGTGAGCGCCGGCCTGCAGTTCGATGTCCAGGTAAATGGGCTCCGTCCGCTGGCGCTGCATCGCGCCGGCCACGCCGAGCGCCTGACCGGCGATGACGCGCACCCGCACGCCCGGGCCCGTGGCCTCGGGAATCTCCGTGGCGGGGATGTCCCGGTACCAGGGTGCGCACATCTTGTCGCTGGAGTGCAGGTTCAGCCAGAGCTGGAAGCCTTCCATCGCGCCCTCGGCCTGTTCGGGCATCTCGCTGTGGATGACGCCGCGGCCGGCCGTCATCCACTGCACGCCGCCAGGGCTCAGCAGGCCCTCGTTGCCGGCGGAATCCCGGTGCCGCATGCGGCCTTCGAGCATGTAGGTCACGGTCTCGAAGCCCCGATGCGGGTGATCCGGGAAGCCGCCGATGTAGTCGCCCGGGTTCTCGGTGCCGAACGCGTCGAGCATCAGGAAGGGGTCGAGGCGACGTTGCAGGTTCTGCGTCAGCACGCGCAGGAGCTTGACCCCGGCGCCGTCGCTGGTGGCCTGGCCCGCGACAAGGCGTTCAACGGGGCGGGGGGAGGTGAGCTTGACCATGCGCCGAACTGTAGACCCGCTCGCCAAGGCCTGCAGCGGACGCGGAAATGACAAAGGGCGGCCGAAGCCGCCCTGTGAGGCCAGATGTCGGGAAGGCTCAGGCCGACTTCTGCGCGCGCTGGCGGCGGCGCACGCCGACCAGGCCGATCAGGGCCATGCCGGCCAGGGCGATGGAGCCCGGCTCGGAGACCTGGGTGGTCGGGCGCTGGGTCCAGCTGCCGGACAGCGAGGAGATCTTGAAGAAGTCGTCGCCTGCGGAGCAGCTGGGCGAGCAGGCGCCGTAGTTGGCGTTGTAGGCGCTGATCAGCCACCAGCTGGAAGACACCCCGGGAATGCCGTTGTTCACATCGACGTTCAGGTCGGTGGACGTGGAGCCCGTGCAGACGCCGTTGGTGACGGTGACACAGGCGCCATTGACGTGCTGCACCAGCGTCCAGCCTTCACCGATCGGGTTGCCGAGCGAGATGTCCAGCGGCAGCGGCGAGCCGACGCCGGTGTACGCGAACACCGAGAGGTCGGAATCCTTGTTGCGCCAGCCCAGGGTGATGGTGTCCAGGGTCACGGGCTTGCTGGGGTCGAACTCGAACAGCACGGCGTCCGTGCGGTCCTTGTTGTCGGTGGCATGCTGTCCGTCGGACGAGGTTTCGGCCCCGTTGACGACGCCCAGGCCGTAGCTGTTGCCGTGGTTCAGCAGCTTCTTGGCGGAGAACGTGGCACCTGCCGTATTGTTCTCGGTGCCCCATGCGGTCACGACCGCGTAGTTGGCCGTGCCGTCGAGGGCGGCGACAGGGGTGTCCGAAACGCCAGCCTGCGGGCTGTTCTTGCACAGCAGCGTGTTGCCGTTCAGGACGTTGGTGTACTGCCCGTTCGTCGTCGTGTTGTTCGTCGTCGGGCAGTTCTTGTCCAGATTCCAGTAGGTGGTCTGCGCAAGAGCAGGCACGGATGCCATCGCAGCCAGGGCTGCGAACAGCATGCCTGTCGCGTTGCGGGTGAAGAGGGTCGCCATCATCAATACCTTTGGATCTGGGGCGCCGCCGTCGGCAAGCACCTTGTATCGTTCTTAAGCAATTCGCAGGCCAAAGCTGCATTTCGCTTTCAGATCAATGAGTTACGTGACTTCGCTCGAATCTGGTTCAGCCGCAGTGTAAAAGACTGCGACAGCGGCGACATCCCCTCACTTCAGCGTCCCGAGCAGCGCACGCGCATCCCCGGCGGATGCGAACTGCGCACCCCCCTGCAGCGCGGCCTCGAGTTCGGACCGGGCTTCGGCCGGTCGCCCGGCCTTGGCGAGCGTCGCCGCGAGGTAGTAGCGGGTGTCCGGGTTGCTCGGGTCGCGCAGGCGCGCGTCGCGCAGGAGCTGAAGCGCCCGGTCAGTCTGGCCGTTGTTGAAGGCCGTCCAGCCGGCCGTCCCGATGACGTAGGGCACCGACGGGGCGGCCGCCAGCGCCCGCTCGGCCGCCTGGGCCGCGCCGGCGCGGTCGTTCAGGCGCAGGAGCGTGTGGGCCAGGTTGTTGAGGACGCCGGCATCGTTGGGCGACTGCTTCAGCGCCGCCTCGTAGGCGCCCCGCGCCGCTGTCCAGTTGCCCATGCGGGCGTAACTGTCGGCCAGCGTCCGGCGCACCGCGATGTCCTTCGGGTTGGCCTGCAGCCATTGTTCCGCCAGGTTGGCGGCGCCCTTGAAGTCGCGCGTCGCCTGGGCGCTGAACAGCTGGAGCAGGGTGTCGGTGCCGGGCTCGATGCGGTGTGCCCGGCGGTATGCCTCGATGGCGGCGGGCATCTGGCCGCGGCGCACCGCCACGTTGCCGACCAGGGAATGGCCCACCGCGAGCTTGGGTTGCAGGCTGACCAGCTTCAGGGCCCGCTTCTCCGCGCTGGCCAGGTTGCCCTGCTTCAGCTCGATATCGGCCATCAGGCTCAGGGCCGGAGCGAAGTCCCCCTGGGCCTGAAGCGCCTTGTCTGCGTTGTAGGCGGCGCCCTCGAGGTCGCCGGCGCTGAATTGCAGCAATGCCACCTCGGTCAGCTTGGGCGCCTGGAAGCCCGCGAGGCGCCCGGCACGATCGAGTTGAGCCTTGGCGCTCGTGCGGTCGCCGAGTGCCAGGTTGGCGCGCGCGCCTGCCAGCAGAACCTCGGCGTTGTCCGGCGCCTTCAGGCTGAGCTGCCTGGCGACCTCCAGGGCCGGGCCGGGCCGCCGGGCCTGCAGGTGGTGTTCGAGCAGCAGCAGCCCCGGCTGCACGTCCTGGGTGCCGGACTGGTCGTTCGCCTTTTCCAGCCAGCGGGTCGCCTGTGCGGCCTGCCCCTGGCGTTCGGCCAGCAACCCGAGCTCGATCAGCAGATCCACGTGCCGGGGATTGATCTCCAGCGCCTTGTTGAGCCGTCCGCCGGCGGACGCCAGGTTTCCTGCCATGACGTCCAGCCGCGCCAGGTTGATCTGGGCCGGCATGAAGCGGGGGTCGAGCTGGGCGGCGCGCTCGAAGGCCTGCCGCGCGCCGGGGTTGTCCTGGGTGCGGGTGCGGGCCAGCCCCAGCAGGTTGTGAAAGCCTGCCGTCTTGGGCGAGCGGGCCACCAGACTCTCCGCGACGGCCTTCGCCTTCGCAGCCTGCCCTGCATGAAGGTAGAGGCCGACCAGCGCCGCGCCTGCCTCCAGCTGGGTCGGGTCCTTGCGGAACGAGGCTTCCAGTGGCGCGATGGCCTCCGTCGACTGGCCGGCGCCCAGCAGGCTCATGCCGAGCGCCGAGCGCAGGGTCGGAGAGTCCTTGTCGTCCAGCGCGCGCTGGAGCAGCTGGGCCGAGCGCGCGTGGCGCCCCTTGGCCGTGTGCGCCGCCGACAGCAGCTTGATGGCCTGCGCGTCGCCCGGGTTCGCGCGCACCAGGGGGTCCAGCGTCTCGATGGCGCGATCGGCCAGGCCTTCGTCCAGATAGATCTGGGCCAGGACACGGTTGGCGGGGTTGGCGCCGCTCTGCTTCTGCAGCGTCTCCAGGTACGGCTTGGCCTTTTCGCGTGCGCCCAGCCCGAAGTGGGACAGCCCCCCGAGAATCAGCAGCTGCGGCCGGTAGTACAGGTATTCCATCGGCGCCAGGTCCAGCACCGAGACGACCTCGGCCAGCGCTGTCCGGGCCGCGACCCCGTCGCCCGAGCGTTCCGCGGCGAGCGCGCGCAGGTAGGACGCGCGGGGCTCCTTCGGGCGCTGCTTCTGGACTTCCGCCAGGTCGGCGCGGGCTTCGTCGACGCGGCCGAGGTCGAGCAGCAGGCCTGCGCGCGCCAGCCGCGCCTCCATGTGCTCCGGCATCAGTTCGAGCGCGCGGCTGTAAGAAGCCAGGGCCGGTGCGCCCTGGTTGCGCGCGTGGGCAACCGAGCCCTTCTGGTAGTGGGCCTCGCCGGATACGGGCGCCAGCGCGAGCGCCTTGTCGGCGGCCGCGGCGGCCTCGGCCATCTGCCCGGCGCGGATCCGGACCGTCACTTCGGCCAGCCAGGTCTCGGCGGAGCGGGGGTCGAGCCCGCGGGCATCGGCGATCAGGCGCAGCGCATCGCGCGGCTGGCCCATGTCGGCCAGTGCCGCCGCCTTCACCAGCATCAACCTCGCCTGCACGGCCGAGGGCAGGCCGTCCGTGACGAAGCGGGAATCATTGACCAGCTTCTGGTGCTTGCCCTGCGTGATCAGTGACTGCGCCAGCGGCACCACCGCCTCGGCGCGGTTCACCCCGAGACGCAGCGCTTCGGACAGTGCCACCTCGGCGGCGGCCACCTCGCTGTTCGCCAGCAGCGCCTTGCCCAGCAGCAGCTGCACGGCGATCTGGTCCTTCTCCTGCTGCAGCGAGTTCTTCAGCTGGACGATGGCGCCCGCGTAGTCCTTGCGTTCGAAGCGGACCAGGGCGTCTTCATAGAAGCGCAGCGCATTGGGGTCTGCCGCTGCCGCCGCCTGCCATGCGAGCGCCAGCGCGCAGGCTGCGGCGACGGCTGGCCGCCATGCCCGACTCATGCGGTGTGGAATTTTCACAACTGGAATCCTAGGCCGAAGTGGCGCCGTGCACCCGTGCAGATTGACGCTCCCGAGCCACTTTGGTTCAGGCAGGCGCACAATTTGCCCCCTTGCCGCACTTCCCTGGAGCCCGCATGGCATCGCTGCGCCCGCTGATCCTGTCGCTGACCCTCGCTCTGGCCGCCCCGCTTGCGTGGTCTGCCGTCGGGCCGCCATCGACCAATGTCGCGTGGCTTGCCGCGGCAGTCGATGCCGATGTCGACCGGGCCTTTGCCACGGCCAGGGCGCAGAACAAGCCGGTGCTGCTGTACTGGGGCGCCACCTGGTGCCCGCCCTGCAACCAGCTCAAGGCCACCTTCTTCAACCGCCAGGACTTTGCGCAGGCGTCGAAGTCCTTCGTCGCGGTGCACGTGGACGGCGACCGCCCGGGCGCGCAGAAGCTCGGCACCCGATTCAAGGTCAGCGGCTACCCGACCGTGGTGCTGTTCAACCCGGCGGGCGCCGAGATCACGCGCCTGCCCGGCGAGGTCGAGCCCGACCGCATGATGGCCGTGCTGCAGCTGGGCATGGCCGGCGGCCGCCCCGTGGGCGACGTGCTGGCCGATGCCCGCGCCGGCAAGCCGCTGACCCCCGGTGAATGGCGCATGCTGGCCTTCTATTCATGGGATACCGACGAGCAGCGCCTGGTGCCCGCCGACCAGTTGCCCGCGCTGCTGGCGCAGCTGGCCCTGGCCGCGCCGGCGGCCGACCCCGACACCGCCACCCGCCTGTGGCTCAAGGCCGTGGCCGCCAGCGACGAAGGCAAGGGCCTGAAGGCCGACGCCGCGCTGCGCGAACGCGTGCAGCGCGTGCTGGCCGATGCCGCGCAGTCGCGCCGCCACGCCGACGTGCTGTCGAACAACGCCACCGAGATCGTGCGCGCCCTGAGCGATGAAGACAGCGCAGAGCGGGCGCCGATTGTGAGCGCCTACTCCGCCACGCTGCGCCGCCTCGAGGCCGACACCGGCCTGTCGCGCGGCGACCGCATCACCGCGCTCATCGGCCGCATCCAGCTGGCCCGCCTGGGCCAGCCGCGCGATGCCGTGAAGGTGGATGTGCCCGCGGCCCTGCTGACCGAGGTCAAGGCCCACGTCGCGCGCGACGACCGCGAGATCACCGATGGCTACGAGCGCCAGGCCGTGATCACCGCCGCCGCCTATGCGCTGGGCCAGGTGGGCCTGTGGGACGACAGCGACGCCTTGCTGAAGGCCAACCTCGCGAAGAGCCATTCGCCCTATTACCTGATGAGCCAGCTTGGCGGCAACGCGCGCAAGCGCGGCCAGAACGAGCAGGCGCTGAAGTGGTACGGGGAAGCCTTCGCCAAGAGCGAAGGCCCGGCCACCCGGCTGCAATGGGGCACCAGCTACCTGACGGCGCTGGTGGACCTGGCGCCGCAGGACAGCGGCCGCATCGAGAAGACGGCGTCGCAGCTGATCGGCGAGGCCGGCAAGGACGGCGGCGCCTTCAGCGGCCGCAGCGCGCGTGCGCTGCAGCGCCTGGGCAAGAAGCTCGTCACCTGGAACGCCGACGGCAAGCAGGCCGCCGCGCTGCAGCGGCTGCAGCGCCAGCTCGACGGCGTCTGCGCCAAGGTCGATTCCGGCGAACGCGCCGCCTGCCAGGGCTTGCTCAAGCCGGCAGCCAAGGCCGCCTGAGCCGGCTCTTCAGGCGCCGTCCGCCGGCGCCGTCCGCCGGCACCGTCCGTCCCCACGGGCGGGCCTTTCGCCCTGTCTTCCGTCGATTCATCCGGCCGCCCGCGCGCCGCGGCGCGGCGCCGCCCACAATCCGCGGCCATGAAACGACTCATCCCACTTGTGCTCGCCGCCCTCGCCGGCGCGGCTGGCGCGGCCCCCCTGGAGCCCTGCCGCCTGCGCGGCGTGCAGCACGACGCCCTGTGCGGCAAGCTCGCCCGCCCGCTGGACCCGGCGCGCCCCGACGGCCCGAGCATCGACATCCACTACGCGGTGCTGCCTGCGCTGGCGCGCAACAAGAAGCCCGACCCGGTGTTCTTCTTTGCCGGTGGCCCCGGCCAGAGCGCCATCGATCTCGCCGGCGGCATGAGCCGTCTCTTCGCGCGCGTGTCCAACCGCCGCGACGTGGTGCTGATCGACCAGCGCGGCACGGGCCGCAGCGCGCCGCTCGTCTGCACCCCGCCCGACCCGACGCGCCCGTTGCGCGAGCTCGCCGACATGGAGGCCGTGCAGGCGCGGCTGGAGCGCTGCCGCGACGAACTTCGCAAGCTGCCGCACGGCGATCTGAGGCAGTACACCACCACCATCGCCATGGCCGATGTCGAAGCCGTGCGACAGGCCCTGGGCGCGGCGCAGGTCAACATCGTCGGTGGCTCCTACGGCACGCGGGCCGTGCTGGAGTACCAGCGCCAGTTCCCGCAGGCGGTGAGGCGTGCCGTGATCGACGGCGTGGCGCCGCCCGACATGGTGCTGCCCGCCACCTTCTCGCCCGACGGGCAGGCGGCGTTCGACGCCCTGCTGGCCTCCTGCGAGAAGGACAAGGCCTGCGGCTCGCGCTTCCCTGACCTGCGGGCGCAGTGGCGTGCCACGCTGGCCACCCTGCCGCGCGAGGTGAGCCTGCAGCACCCGGTCACCGGCGTGGCCGAGAAGCTGACGCTCACGCGCGACATGGCCGCATCGCTGCTCCGGGGCCCGCTGTATGTGCCGGCCCTGGCGTCGGCGCTGCCGGTCGCCATCAGCGAGGCCGCGCAGGGCCGGTTCGAGCCGCTCTTCGGCGTTGCCGGCGCCATGAGCGGGCGACGCGGCGTGGGCGAACTCGCCGAGGGCATGCACTTCTCGGTGGTCTGCGCCGAGGACATGCCGCGCCTGGACCGGGCCGCCGACCTGCCGGGCCCCGACCTGGGGGACGGCTTCAGCCGGCTCTACCGCGCCGTCTGCGCGGGGTGGCCGCGCGGCGCGGTTCCCGAAGCCTTCTACACCATGCCCCCGGCGCAGACTGCCACGCTGGTGCTCTCCGGCGGCATCGACCCCGTCACCCCGCCGCGCCACGGCGAACGCGCCGCCAAGGCTCTCGGAGCCAAGGCGCGGCACGTGGTCGTGCCCCAGGCCGGCCACGGCGTGATGGGCATCGGCTGCATGCGCGACGTGCTCTTCCGCTTCATCGACGCCGAATCCGAAGCCGATGCGCTGAAGGTCGACACCGCCTGCGTGGAGGGCATTCCGCGCCCACCCGCGTTCCAGCCCATCCGCCCCGGGAGCGCGTCATGATCGAAGTCCGGGATCTCGCCAAGCGTTTCGTGCAGGGTCGGGGCCGGCAGGCGCGTACCGTGCAGGCCGTCGACCAGGTCAGCTGGACGGCCGAGGACGGCCGCATCACCGGCGTGCTGGGCCCCAACGGCGCGGGCAAGACCACCACGCTGCGCATGGTGGCGGCGCTGATCGAGCCCGACGGCGGGCGCATCCGCGTCGACGGCATCGATGTCGCCGAGCGCCCGCGCGAGGCGCTGGCCCGCCTGGGCGTGCTGAGCGATGCGCGTGGCCTGTACCCGCGGCTCACAGCGCGCGAGAACATCGTCTACTACGGGCGTCTGCACGGCATGGCCGCCGACGCCGCAGCCGAGCGCGCCGACGTGCTCGCCGACATGCTGGAGATGCGCGCCCTGCTCGACCGCCGCACCGACGGCTTCAGCCAGGGCGAGCGCATGAAGACGGCGCTGGCACGGGCGCTGGTGCACGACCCGGCCAACATCATCCTGGACGAACCCACCAACGGGCTGGACGTGCTGGCCACGCGTGCCCTGCGCGAAGCCCTGCGCCGGCTGCGCGACGACCATGGCAAGTGCATCGTGTTTTCCACGCACATCATGCAGGAGGTGGCCTACCTCTGCGACCGCGTGGTGCTGGTGTCGCACGGCCGCACGGTGGCCGAGGGCACCGTCGCCGAGCTCAACGCCCGTGCCGGGCAGACCGATTTCGAGGAGACCTTCGTGCACCTGGCCTTCACCGAAGAAGAGCGCGCCCGGGGAGCCCAGTCATGATGCGGGCCGCCTGGATCGTCTTCCGCAAGGAACTGACCGATGCGCTGCGCGACCGGCGCACGCTGCTGATGGTGCTGCTCAGCTCCGTGGCCATCGGGCCGGTGGTGCTGGTGCTCATCTCGGCGCTGGTCTCGGGCATCGAGAAGCGAGCCGAGGCGCGCGAGATCGTCGTCCACGGCCTGGAGCACGGCCCGACCCTCGCGAACTACCTGCAGCGCCAGACCTACACGCTCAGGGCCGCGCCTGCCGACTGGGAGAAGCAGCTGCAGGACAGCAAGCTCGGCGACCCGGTGCTGGTGATTCCCGCCGACTTCGAGGCCCAGTTGGCGCAGGGCCGGGCGCCGGTGGTCGAGGTGGTGGGCAGCAGCGCCAACCAGCGCGCAGGCACTGGCATGCGCCGGCTCACGGGCCTGCTGCAGGCCTACAACCAGGAGCAGGCCACGCTGCGGCTGGCGGTGCGGGGCATCTCGCCGGCGGCGCTGGAGGCCATGCAGGTGGAAGAGCGCGACCTCGCCAACCCATCGGCAAGAGCGGCACAGTTCGCGACGATGGTGCCGTATTTCGTGCTGATGGCGGTGCTTTACGGTGCGTTGAATGCGGCGCTCGACACCACTGCGGGTGAGCGCGAACGCGGATCGCTCGAGCCGCTGCTGATGAACCCGGCCGCGCGCAGCGCGCTCGTGCTGGGCAAGTGGGGGGCGGTGGCCAGCGTGGGCATGCTGATCGCCGTGCTGTCGTGCTTCAGCTTCCTGCCGGGGCAGTGGCTGCTGAAGAGCGAGACGCTGGCGGCCCTGTTCCGCTTCGGCGCACCCGAGGCGCTGCGCTTCCTGGCGCTGCTGCTGCCGCTGGCCGGCGCGCTGGCCGGCCTGCTGATGGCCATCGCCATCCGCTGCAGGAGCTTCAAGGAGGCGCAGGCCAACGCCACCGTTGTCGTGCTCGGTGTGTCGATGCTGCCGCTGGTGGCCTGGTTCAGCCAGGAAGGCGAGCAGGCCTGGCACCTGTGGGTGCCCGCGCTGGCCCAGGTCACGCTGATGGGCCGCGTGCTCAAGGGCGAGCCGTCCCAGCTGGTGGAACAGCTGATTCCGCTGGGCGTTTCGGTGGCCGTGACGGTGCTCGCCGTGGCCTACATCGCCCGCACGCTGAAGACGGCTGCCGTGCGCTGATCAGTTCGGCGCGCCGCGCAGCGCGCGCTCGACCTCGGTCTGCCAGGGCAGCTCGTGCACCATCGCGTTCAGGTAGACGGCCGACTGCAGTGCGGTCAGCACCAGGCCTTCGTCGCCGACGAGGCGAAGGTTGGTCACGACCGACATCGGGTCCGCCAGGGTGACGACCCCGCGCGAGATTTGCACCCAGTCCCAGGCGACGCCGGCATCGCCGTCGTCAAGGCTGCCGCCCCACAGGGTCTGCCCCGCCGTTCGCACCATCCGGTCGCCCGGAAACGTGATTCGTGTGCCAAGGTGCCGGAACCGGCCCAGCGGCGCGCCTCCTGCTTGACACAATAGGGGCCGCCATGCAGTCAAGGCCCAGGGGGCCAGCGTGGTTGGGGCGGGGCGGGCCGATGCGGTCATCGGGCGTTCATATTCAGTCACTTGCATGACCGTTATATTTCGTCATCACGGGCGGTCCCGAAAGCTGTAAACCTTGTCAGGGACCGCCGCAGAGTGCGTTGACGCACGTGGAGCACGATCGAGGAATGTTGTCGGCTGGGTACACGGCTGTTCTTGAAGCGCGGAACCGCGATGAGTTCCGCGATGCCGTCGTGCGTTTCACGCAGCAACTCGGCTTCGAGACGGTGTCCGCCACGACAGTGCTCGATCGCGGCCTCGGGGTCAGCGAATTCATCACGGTCGATAACACGCCCCAGGCCTACACCGAGGCCTACTTCGATCCGGCGCTCGGCCGGCGCGACCCCGTGATGCAGCACCTGAAGCGGCAGAGCGTTCCCATCATCTGGGACCAGAGCACCTACATCGCGGGCGGGGCCATCGACTTGTGGGAACACCAGTCGCACTTCGGCTTCACCACAGGCATCGCAATGGCGCTACACCTGCCCGAAGGCCGGCACTTCCTGATGGGCGTCGATCGGGAGCAGCCCCTGCCCAGCGATGTCGCCGAGTTGCAACGCGTGGTGGCCGACTTGCAACTGTTTGCAGTGCACGCGCAGGACGCCGCCATGCGTCTGCTGCTGCCCGCCGCGCAACAACCCGAACGGCCAGCCCTGACGCCGCGCGAGATCGAGGCCCTTTACTGGACCATGGAAGGCAAGACCGCCTGGGAAGTCGGTCAGATCCTTGGCATCAGCGAGCGCACCGCGGTGCTGCACGTCAACAACGCCATGCACAAGCTGGGTTGCGTCAACAAACATCAGGCAGTGCTCAAGGCTCTGCGCCTCGGCCTGATCCACTGATCCCGTGATCGCCGGGCCGCCTCGGCCCGTGGCTTCGCATCGCACCCCGCCGCCGACTTTCCGTCGCGCCGGCGCTATCCGACCCTGTAAGACATAACAGTTCCCGCTGACGCTCCCCACTGCTGTAATCGATGCAATCGCGCGAAAAGCGCGGCTTAATTGGCACTCATCGTTGCGTTGACGGAGCGAAATCATGGAACAAGTCACAGCCTCTCCTGTTTCTTCCCTTTCGGCTGGGCCGGTGGAACTGGACATTTCCATGCTGCAAGCCGTCGCCGGCGGTCTGCCGCGCGGCACCTGGTCCGAGGTGCAGGGGCTCCCGCGCGGCACGTGGTCGGAGACCGAGGGCCTGCCCCGCGGCACGTGGGAATCTTCTCTGCCCCGAGGCACCTGGTGATGTGTCTTTGGGTACATTGACGCCAAGGGAGCCTTTCCTGGGCTCCGTGGGTGTCGACGGGCCGGGTCATACCGGTCCGTTTTTTTTCCTCTTCCATGCCTGACACCAAGCATCCGTGAGCGGTCTGTTCCGGGCTGAGGCCGTGCAGGCGGTCCAGTCCCAGTGGCTGGGCCGGGTCCAGATCGCCCAGCCGCCTGCCCTGCGCTGGCTGGCCCTCGGCGCGGTCGTGGCCGTGTTGGCTGTCGGCGCGTTCCTGGGCACGGCGTCCTACACACGCAAGGCTGCAGTTCCCGGCGTCCTGGCGCCCGAACAGGGCCTGATCCGGCTCATGCCCGCGGCTGCAGGCACCGTCGTCGAGCGCCACGTGGCCGAAGGCGACGCTGTCCGGTCCGGGCAGCTGCTGTTCACGCTCGCACAAGACCGCTTCTCGCGCGACGACGCCATGCAGGGCACGGTCGACCGCGCCGTCGACGCCCAGCGCCGTCAGCTCGAGGATGTCGTGCGACAGCAGCGCGCCCTCGGCGCCGCACGCGACCGCGCTCTGGCGCTGCGGCTCGAGGCGCTGGCTGCCGAGCATTCACAGATGACCGCCGAGCTCGGCTTGCAGTCGCGCCGTCTCGATCTGGCGCGGCAATCGCTGCAGCGCCTGCAGGCGCTGCAGGCGCAGGCCTATGTCTCCGAGGCGCAGGTCCAGGCCCGCCAGGAGGACATGCTGGCGCTCGAGGCCCAGGTGCAGGCGCTCTCCCGCCAGCAGGCCACGCTGGGCCGGGAACGCGCCGAACTCGAAGGCGAGCGGGCGACATTGCCGGCGCAGCGTGATTCGGCCATCGCGCAGGTCGGCAGCCAGCTCGCCGAGCTGTCGCGCGACGGCGCGGAGCTGCAGGCCGTGCGGCGCATCGAGGTGCGCGCGCCGCAGGACGGCACCGTGCACGGCCTGCTCGCGGGCCCGGGCCAGAGCGTGGCGCCGCCGGCCGCGCTGGCCACCCTGCTGCCGGCGGGCGCCACTCTCCAGGCGCAGCTGTACGCGCCCAGCCGGACCATCGGTTTCGTGCGCCCCGGGCAGGTGGTGCGCCTGCGTCTCGAGGCCTACCCGCATGCCCGTTACGGCCACCTCGAAGGCCGCGTTCTGCGCGTCGACCGCGTGCCGCTGGCCGCTGCCGAGCAGGCCAGCCTGCCCCTGCCGGTGCAGCCGCCCGGGGCTGAACCCCTGTTCCGCATCACCGTGGCGCTCGATGCCGTGCCGCCCGAGTGGGCAGAGCGCCCGCTCGGCGCCGGCCTGCGGCTGCAGGCAGACGTGATGCTGGAACGCCGGCGCCTGATCGAGTGGGTGTTCGAGCCGCTGCTCGGTGTAGCGTCGCGCCTGTGATGCCACGCCGCCCTGGACGCTCCGCTGCCGGATTCCTGCGCCCGGTCCCCCGCCCAACCCGGCGCGTGAACCCGCGTCTGCTCCCGCGTCTGCTCTCGCGTTTTCTCCCGCGTTTCCTCCGGTGAAAGTACCGCTGATCCTCCAGACGGAGGCCGCCGAGTGCGGCCTGGCCTGCCTGGCCATGGTGGCCGGCGCGCACGGCCACGCGACGGACCTGCCCGCGTTGCGCCGCCGGTTTTCCCTGTCGCTCAAGGGCGTGACGCTGCCCGACCTGGTGCGCATGGCGAGCACGCTGCAGCTGCAGGCGCGCGCGCTGCGCGCCGACCTGACGCACCTGCAGCAACTGCGCACGCCCTGCATCCTGCACTGGGACATGAACCACTTCGTGGTGCTGGTTCGGGTGAGCGGGCGGCATCTCTGGGTGCACGATCCCGCCAGCGGCGCGCGCCGCATGACGCTCGAGGAGGCCTCGCCCCATTTCACCGGCATCGCCCTGGAACTCACGCCGACGCCCGACTTCCAGCCCCGCAACGAACGCCAGCGCCTGCGGCTAGCCCAGTTGCTGGGCCCCGTCAGCGGCCTGAAGCGCGCGCTCTCGCAGATCCTCGTGCTCGCGCTGGTGCTCGAGGCTTTCGTGCTGCTGAACCCCTTCCTGCTGCAATGGGTGGTCGACGACGTGCTCGTCACCGGCGACCGCGACCTGCTGCTGGTGCTGGGCCTGGGCTTCGGCGGCCTGGTGCTGTTCCAGGCCGCGACCGCCGCGCTGCGGGGCTGGGCGGTGCTGGCGCTCTCGGCGGGGCTGAACCAGCAGTGGCTCGCGAACGTGTTCGCGCACCTGCTGCGCCTGCCGCTGCCTTGGTTCGAGAAGCGCCATGCGGGCGACATCTGGTCACGCTTCGGCTCGGTGCGGCAGATCCAGCGCACGCTCACGGGCAGCTTCGTCGAAGCGCTGCTCGACGGCCTGCTGGTGCTGCTGACGCTGGTGCTGATGCTGGTCTACAGCCCGCCGCTGGCCGGCATCGCGCTGGCCGCGGTGGCCTTGTACGCCGCGCTGCGCGCCTGGGGCTACCTTCCCTTGCGCCGTGCCAGCGAAGAAGTGCTCGTGCACGAGGCGCGCCAGGCCAGCCACTTTCTCGAATCCCTGCGCGGCATGGCCGCCATCAAGCTCTTCGGCGCCGAGCCCGACCGGCAGGCGCGATTCTCCAGCCTGGTGGTGGACGCGACGAATGCCGACGTGGCCGCGCGCCGGCTCGAACTCGGCTTCGCCAGCGGCCACCGCCTGCTGTTCGGCCTGGAGCGCGTGGCCGTGATCTGGCTCGGGGCGCTGCTCGTGCTCGACCGGCAGCTGACCCTCGGCATGCTCTTCGCCTTCCTGGCCTACAAGGAACAGTTCGCGCTGCGCTGCAGCACCCTCATCGACCGCGGCGTCGAGCTGTGGATGCTGCGCCTGCAGGGCGAGCGGCTGGCCGACATCGCGCTCACGCCGCCCGAGACCCTGGGCCCCGCGGAGCCGGTGCCGCTGCCGCCGGGCCCGCCTGCCATCGAACTCGTGAACGTGAGCTTCCGCTACGCCGATGGCGAGCCCGAGGTGCTGCAGGGCATCCACCTGCGCATCGAGGCCGGCGAGTCGGTGGCCATCACCGGGCCTTCAGGCGGCGGCAAGTCCACCTTGCTGAAACTGCTGCTCGGCCTGTACGAGCCCACGGGCGGCGAGATCCGCGTCGGTGGCCAGCCGCTGGCCGGCGTGGGCCTGCGGGAGTGGCGCTCGCGGGTGGGCGCGGTGATGCAGGACGAGCCGCTGTTCGCGGGCTCCATCGCGGACAACATCGCCGGCTTCGAGCCTTCGCCCGACCTGGAGCGCGTGGCGGCCTGCGCCCGGCTGGCCGCCGTGGCCGACGAGATCGAGGCCATGCCGATGCGCTGGCACAGCCTGGTGGGCGACCTCGGCCACACCTTGTCGGGCGGGCAGAAGCAGCGCGTGCTGCTGGCGCGCGCGCTGTACCGCGGGCCGCAGGTTCTGCTGCTCGACGAGGCCACGAGCGCGCTGGACCTGGCACGCGAGCAGGCCGTCAACGATGCCGTGCGAAGCCTCAGCCTGACGCGCGTCGCCATCGCGCACCGGCCGCAGACCGTGGCCGCTGCCGACCGCGTGATCGTGATCGACGGCGGGCGTGTCGTCACCTAGACGGCGCAGCCGGGCGCTCTCCTGTCCAGCCCGCGCAGCCGGGCAAGGCTCTCTCAGCCCGCTGCTGCGGGCACGATGGACGCCACCGGTTCGGGGGCCAGCAGGCTGCCGTCGCGCAGGCCGCGCACGGTGGCGAACAGCAGCCCCAGCACCACCAGCGATGTCAAGGCCAGCAGGGCCGGCCCCAGCACCGAGAGCAGGGAGCCCGGGGTGGCCAGCCGCAGCGTCAGGGCGGCCAGCGCGGCGAGCGGGAACGACATGCCCCAGTGCGGCAGCGAGACCGGCAGCGCCGCGATCTGCTTCACCTGCATGCCCACCCACAGGAAGCAGAAGACCGCCATGCCCCAGCACATCCAGGCCAGCACCAGCGGCGCGCCCAGCTGCAGTGCCGCCAGGCCCACGACGGCCGGCGGCGCCATGAAGATGAAGGTGGTGGGCCGAAGCCGCTCGGGCCACAGCCCCTGCACGGCCGTGCGCACGATGACCAGCACCAGCACCACGGGCCAGAACAGCAGCCCGATGCCGAACTGCGCCGCTGACCAGTCGGCGTGACCCAGGGTGACGCCGGCCAGCGGCGCGATCACGTTGCCGACGATGGGAATGAACAGGGCAGGGGTCACCGACGGCCAGGCCAGGCGGCCCCACCAGCGGCTCAGGACCCAGACGGTCGCGAAGAGCTGCCCCAGGCTGCCGACCCACCAGAGCGCGTTGGCCAGCGGATGCGGCCCGAACAGTGCCACGGCCACGGTGGCCACCAGCAGCACGGAGATGGGCAGCGTCGCGACGAAGGTGTGGCGCACCGGGTGCTGCCGGTCCTCGCGCCAGGCATCGGCATGGAACCAGCCGCGCAAGGCTGTCGCCACCAGCAGCACTGCAAAGCTGGCGGCCGCAAGGCCGCCGGCCAGCAGGGCCATCGCACTGGCCATGTCGCCCATCAGCGGCACGGCCCGGTGCCAGGCCAGCGCCAGCCCGGCCAGGCCCATCGGGACGGCATACCAGCCGGGGAACAGGTAGCGCAGCGGGGCGAACCTCACTTCAGCACTTTGCCTTCCGAATCGACCACGCTCACGCGCACGGGGAACGCACCCGCCACGCTCTGCGTCACGGTGCAGTAGCCCTCGAAGCTGCCCAGGACGCGGTCCAGGTGCTCGAGCTGCCCGGCCGGCACGCCGAGCGTCAGCTTTGCGTCCATGCCGAGGACGCGCATCCGGCCTTCGGCGTTGCGGCCCACTTCGGCCGTGACCTCGGTGTGGATGGGGTCGGGCGCCTGCTTGAACTTGCGCAGTGCGAAGAGCAGCGAGTCGCTGAGGCAGTTGCCGACCGAGGCGGTCAGCAACTGCACCGGCGTCGGCCCGGTGCCCTGGCCCAGGGGAGGCGGTTCGTCGGCGCGCAGCGCCGGCAGCCCGCCACCGAAATCGATGTCGAACTGGAAATCCCGCACCTGGCTCAGGCGCACGGTGACGGCCTTGTCTCCGCTCAACGCACCTTCCCGAGCAGGGACTGGATGTCCTCGAGCATGGGGCCGAGCTTCGCGTGCAGGGTCGGGTCGCTGCCCAGGCGCAGGTCGAGTTCCTGCTCCATGAAGCAGACCGTCATGCGCACATAGGTGCTGTCCAATGCCTTGCGCACGGCGGCCATCTGGTTGGCGATGTCGAGGCAGGGTTCGCCTTCGTCGATCATTCGCTGGATGCCGCGCAACTGGCCTTCGGCCCGCTTGAGCCGGTTCAGCAGATCCGTGCGGTTCTTTTCGTCGGTGAGTACAGCCATGGCGCAATCCTCGTTTGCGATCGGATCCTTGAGGATTGTCATTGTGGGTCCTTTAGCGGCTGCAAGCTGTGACTGATTCCGGCACACCCAGCTTCTTGAGGATCAGGCCCATCGGGCAGAAGTTCGTGAAGCCGAACTGGAACAGGTTCAGGCCGACGAAGGCCGTGAAGGCCAGCCACCAGGAACTGACGAACAGCGGGCTGCCCTGCACGCCCAGGGCCAGCGAGATCAGGATGAAGAGGCCCGCGAAGATGCGGATGTAGCGTTCGATCGTCATGGAGTCACTCCTTGGGTTTCGAGGCGGCGCCGGTTCGCCGCGTAGTACAGGACCGGGATCACGACCAGCGTCAGCAGCGTCGACACGAAGATGCCGAAGATCAGCGAGATGGCCAGACCGTTGAAGATGGGGTCGTCGAGGATGAAAAAAGCGCCCACCATGGCGGCCAGCCCCGTCAGGGCGATGGGCTGTGCGCGCACGGCGGCCGCGTTGACCACGGCGTCCTTGAAGGCCGTGCCCTGGCGCACCTGCAGCTCGATGAAGTCGACGAGCAGGATCGAGTTGCGCACGATGATCCCGGCCAGCGCGATCATGCCGATCATGCTGGTGGCCGTGAACGGTGCGCCCAGCAACGCGTGGCCCGGCATCACCCCGATGATCGTCAGCGGGATCGGCGCCATGATGACCAGCGGCGTGTCGTAGCGCCGGAACTGCGCCACCACCAGCAGGTAGATCAGGATCAGGCCCACGCCGTAGGCCGCGCCCATGTCTCGGAAGGTCTCGTAGGTGACCTGCCACTCGCCGTCCCACTTGATGGCGTAGGCGCGGTACGGGTCGCTGGGCTGGTGGATCCAGTATTCGCCCAGTTCGCCAGTGCCCGGCAGCGCCGAGGCCTGCAGCCCGCCGCGCAGGCCGAACAGGCCGTAGAGCGGCGAGTCGGGTGTGGCGCCGCCGGAGGCGACATCGGCGTACACGTAGCTCACGCCCTGGAGGTTCTTGGTGAAGAGCGGCTTGTCGATCACGCCGCGCTCCACGCGCACCAGTTCCGACAGCGGCACCAGAGCCCCCGTGGCCGCGCGCAGCGGCAGGGCCAGCAGGGCGTCCAGGCCCACCTGATCGGCGCGCGGCAGCTGCAGCCGCACCGGCACCGCGCGCAGGCTGTGGCCGTCGTGCAGCCAGGCGGCGTCGACGCCGGAGAGTGCGCCCTGCACCGTCTGCGCGATCACGGCCACCGGGATGCCCAGTGATTCGGCGCGCTGCCGGTTGATGCGCAGGAAGGCGCGCGGCGCGTCCTCGCGCAGCGTGGTGTCGACGGAGGTGATGTCCGGCGTCGCGGCGAACTGACCCGCCAGCCGTGCGGCCAGCTTCTGGCGGCCGGCTTCGTCGGGGCCGTAGACCTCGGCGACGATGGGGCTCAGCACCGGCGGGCCGGGCGGCACTTCCACCACCTTCAGCCGGGCGCCGTGGCGCGCCGCGATCTTCAGCAGTTCGGGCTGCAGGCGCTGCGCGATCGCATGGCTCTGCTCCTTGCGCTGCGATTTGTGGACCAGGTTCACCTGCAACTCGCCCAGTTCGGCGTCGGCGCGGAATTCGTACTGGCGCACCAGGCCGTTGAAGGTGATGGGGCTGGCGGTGCCGGCGTAGCCCTGCAGGTCGCGCACCTCGGGCTGGCGCGCCAGGAAGCCACCCATCTCGTGCAGCGCTGCGGCCGTGTCCTCCAGCGGCGTGCCGGCCGGCATGTCGACGACGAGCGCGAATTCGCTCTTGTTGTCGAAGGGCAGCATCTTCAGCACGACCCACTGGACTGCGGTGAGCCCCACCGAGAGCATCAGCGCGGCCAGGATGCCGGCCAGCAGCAGCCAGCGCTTGCGCGCGCTGTCCAGGAACGGCATCAGCAGGGCCGTGAACACGCGCGGCAGCTTCGCAGCCAGGCCCTTCGGCTCGTGGTGTTCACCCGCCTTGTGCGGCTTCATCAGCTTCAGCGCCAGCCAGGGCGTGACGGTGAAGGCGATGGCCAGCGAGATGGCCATGCCCAGGCTCGCGTTGATGGGGATCGGGCTCATGTAAGGGCCCATCAGCCCCGTCACGAAGGCCATCGGCAGCAGTGCCGCGATCACGGTCAGCGTGGCCAGGATCGTCGGGCCGCCGACCTCGTCTACAGCGGCGGGAATGATCTGCGACAGCGGCAGCTCCGGCGTGAGCTGCTGGTGGCGGTGGATGTTCTCCACCACCACGATGGCGTCGTCGACCAGGATGCCGATGGAGAAGATCAGCGCGAACAGGCTCACGCGGTTGAGCGTGAAGCCCCAGGCCCAGCTGGCGAACAGCGTGGCCGTCAGCGTGAGGATCACCGCCGCGCCGACGATCACCGCCTCGCGCCGGCCCAGCGCCAGGCCCACCAGCAGGATCACCGAACCGGTGGCGAAGGCCAGCTTCATGATCAGCTGGTTGGCCTTTTCCGCGGCCGTCTCGCCGTAGTCGCGAGTGATGGAGGTCTCCACGCCCGGGGGAATGACGGTGTTGCGCAACTCGTCGATGCGGGCCCGCACGGCGCGCGACACGTCCACGGCGTTCTCGCCCGGCTTCTTCGTGACGCTGACCGTCACCGCCGGGTAGGCGCCGCCGTCCTTGCCGGGCGTGAACCACACGTGGCGCCGGCTCTGCGCCGAGCCGGGCTCCACCGACGCCACCTCGCGCAGGTAGACCGGCTTGCCGGCGTGCACGCCCACCACCAGCTCGCCCACTTCCTCGGCGCTCTTCAGGAACTCGCCGGTTTCCACGGTCAGCATGCCCTTGCCGTTGGCGTCCATCACGGCGCCTGCCGGCATCGCCAGGTTGGCGCCCTGCAGCGTGCGCTGCAGCTGCATCAGGTCCACGCCGCGGGCGCGCAGGCGCGCCGGGTCGATGGCCACATTCACGGCCTGGCCGGGGCCGCCGATGGTCTTGACCTCGCGCGTGCCCGGCACCCGCTTCAGTTCGGCCTCGATCGACACCGCCACGCGTTCGAGTGCCAGGGCGCTCTGGGCGTCGCGCGTCCACAGCGTCAGCGCGAGCACGGGCACGTCGTCGATGCCCTTGGGCTTGACGATGGGCGGCAGCGCGCCCAGGCCCTGCGGCAGCCAGTCCTGGTTGGCGTTGAGCACGTCGTACAGGCGCACCAGCGCCTCGGTGCGCGGCACGCCCACCTCGAACTGCACCGTCACCAGCGCCATGCCGGGCCGCGCCACCGAGTACGTGTGCTGGATGCCCGCGATCTGCGAGAGCACCTGCTCCGCAGGGCGCGCCACCAGGTTCTGCACGTCGGCGCTGCCGGCACCCGGGAAGGGGATCAGCACGTTGGCCATCGTGACGTTGATCTGCGGCTCTTCCTCGCGCGGGGTCACGAGCACGGCGAACAGGCCGAGCAGCAGCGCCACGATCGCCAGCAGGGGCGTCATCGCGCTGGACTGGAAGCTGGCCGCCAGGCGGCCGGAGGTGCCGAGGCTCATGGCGCGGGCGTGGCGCCGGCCAGGCCGGCACGCACGGCGTCGAGTGCAAAGCGTTCACCGGCCTTGAGCCCGGCCAGCACCTCGATGCCGGCCACGCCCTGGGCCGCGCCCAGGCGCACGGGCTTCAGCACGAAGCGGCCTTCCTGCACGGCGTAGACGGCGGTGAGTTCGCCCCGCTGCAGCACTGCGGCGGCGGGGATCAGCGCGCGCGCCGGAACGCCGGCAGCGGCGGCGCCGGCGAATCGCACCTGCACCGCCTGCCCGGGGGTCAGGCCGGCGGAGGCGGCTTCTGGGGCCAGATCCAGGCGCCACTCGACGGTCTGCGACACCGGGTCGGCGGACGGCAGTTCGGTGCGCTTGGCGGGTGCGACCCAGCGGCCGTCGGGCAACTGGACCTGAAGCGCGGTGGCGCTGCGGGCCAGCGCCGAGCGCGAAGCCGGCACCTGAACGACAGCCCGGAACCCCCCGGGGGTATAAAGGGTGACCAGCGGGCGGCCCGGCGCGGCCAGATCCCCGGCCTCCACATGGGTGGCGAGCACGATGGCGTCGAACGGCGCGGTGACGGCGGCGAAGCTGCGCGCCAGCGCGGCCTGCGAGCGGCCGGCGCGGGCCTGGTCGAGCCCCGCCTGCGTGGCGCGCCACTGGGTTTCGGCCACGTCCAGCGCGGCCTGGCTGATGAAGCCCTGCTGGCGCAGTTCACGCGTGCGCTCGACGTTCAGCTTGGCGTTGCGCCACTGGGCATCGGCCTGCGCGACGCCGGCGTCGGCTGCGGCCAGCCCGGCCTGGGTGTCGCGTTCGTCGATCCGGGCCAGCGGCTGGCCGGCCTTGACGCGGTCACCCGCCTTGACGGACAGCGCCAGCACGTTGCCGCCCACCTGGGCCGACACCGTGCTCTGGCGCAAGGCCTCGAGGGTGCCGCTCAGCGTGAAGCCGGCTTGGTCCGGGGCGGACTGCAGGACGGCGGTCGGCACCGGCTGGGCATGGCCCGGCAAGGCGGCCAGCAGGCCTGCGGCGATCAGGAAGGAAAGCGACTTGATACCCATGACGGTATCGTATCACAAGGCTTATACCTGGTGGGGTATGCAATTCATCCCTGGATCCTGCCCGAGATCCGGCTTGGCCTGCAGCCTGGAAACCAGCCTGAAATCCAGCCGGCCCGAGCCCCCGGGCCAGGCTCAGAACGGGATGTCGTCGTCCATGTCGTCGAAGCCGGTCGACTTGCCGGCGGCGGGCTTGCCGGCGGGCGGGCGCTGGGCCGAGGGCGCGGCGCCGCGTGAAGGGGCGCGGGAGGCGCCTTCGCTGCGGGGCTCGCGGGCTTCGCCCGGCTCGTCGCCGCCGCCGCCCATGCCGTCACGGCCGCCGAGCAGCTGCATCTCCGAGGCCACCACGTCCACCGTGTTGCGCTCGATGCCGTCCTTGTCGGTGTACTTGCCGTACTTCAGGCGGCCTTCCACGTAGACCGAGCGGCCCTTCTTCAGGTACTCGCCGGCGATCTCGGCCAGGCGGTCGTAGAAGACGACGCGGTGCCACTGGGTGTCCTCGATGGACTCTCCGGAGGCCTTGTCCTTGCGGCGGCTGGAGGTGGCGATGCTGACGTTGCAGATCGCCGAGCCGCTGGCGAGGTAACGAACCTCGGGATCGCGGCCGCAGTTGCCGACCAGAATGACCTTGTTGACCGACGCCATGTTGTGCTCCGTCGCGATGCTGTGTTGAATGGCCGCCATTATTGCGCCGGGGTCGGCTCCGGGGGGCGTTCCCGCACTCGCCCAGGCGGGTTCCCACCCTGGCGTGCCCACCTGCGCGGGGTGGGTCGCATCGCCCCGCCGGGTAGCATCGCGGCCATGAGCGCCGTTCCAGCCGTCAGCACCGACCCCCTGCAGATCCTGCACGAGGTGTTCGGCTATGCGGCCTTCCGAGGCGCGCAGCAGGCCATCGTCGACCATGTCGTGGGCGGAGGCGATGCGCTCGTGCTCATGCCCACCGGCGGCGGCAAGAGCCTGTGCTACCAGGTGCCCGCCATCCAGCGGCACCGCGCGGGCCTGGGCGTGAGCATCGTCGTGAGCCCGCTGATCGCGCTGATGCACGACCAGGTCGGCGCGCTCGACGAACTCGGCGTGCCCGCCGCCTTCCTGAACTCCACCCTCGACGGCGAAGAAGCCCGCCGCGTCGAGCGTGACCTGCTCGCCGGCCGCCTGGTGATGCTCTACGCGGCGCCCGAGCGCCTGCTGACGCCTCGTTTCCTGGCCATCCTCGATTCGCTGTCCGAGCGCGGCCTGCTGAGCCTCTTCGCCATCGACGAGGCACATTGCGTCAGCCAGTGGGGCCACGATTTCCGCGAGGACTATCTCGGCCTGAGCGCCCTGCATGAGCGCTACCCCCACGTGCCGCGCCTGGCGCTCACGGCCACGGCCGACGACCACACCCGCGCCGACATCATCGAGCGCCTGGCGCTGGGCGGCGCGGAGCTGTTCGTCAGCAGCTTCGACCGCCCGAACATCCGCTACACCATCGTCGAGAAGACCGACCCCAAGGCGCAGCTGCTGCGCTTCCTGCGCGACGAGCACGAGGAAGACGCCGGCATCGTCTACTGCCAGAGCCGCCGCAAGGTGGAGGAAACGGCCGCGTGGCTGGTCTCGGAAGGCATCTCGGCGCTGCCGTACCACGCGGGCCTCGACGCCGACGTGCGCCGCCGCCACCAGGACCGCTTCCTGCGCGAGGAAGGCCTCGTGATGGTGGCCACCATCGCCTTCGGCATGGGCATCGACAAGCCCGACGTGCGCTTCGTCGCCCACCTCGACCTGCCCAAGAACATCGAGGGCTACTACCAGGAGACCGGCCGCGCCGGCCGAGACGGCATGCCCGCGGACGCCTGGATGGCCTACGGCCTGGCGGACGTGGTGAACCAGCGCCGGATGATCGACGAAGGCGAGGCCGAGGAAGAGTTCAAGCGCCTGCAGCGCGGCAAGCTCGACGCCCTGCTGGCCCTGGCCGAGGCGCACGACTGCCGCCGCGTGCGGCTGCTGGGGTACTTCGGCGAGGACAGCACGCCCTGCGGCAACTGCGACAACTGCCTGCATCCGCCCGCCACCTGGGACGCGACCGAGGCCGCGCGAAAGGCGCTGTCGTGCATCTACCGCTTCCGGCAGCACGGCGACACCGGCTTCGGCTCCGGCCACCTGATCGACGTGCTGCGCGGCAAGGTCACCGACAAGACCCGGCAGCACGGGCACGAGAGCCTCACCACCTTCGGCATCGGCTCCCAGGTGTCGGAAGCGCAGTGGCGCGGCGTGCTGCGCCAGCTCATCGCGCTCGGGCACGTGCAGGCCGAGGGCGAATGGAACACGCTCGGCCTCACGGAAACCTCGCGCGCGGTGCTCAAGGGCGACGTGAGCCTGCAGCTGCGCGTGCCGTCCGAGGCGAAGCGCGGCTCCAAGACCACCCGCCGCGCCAGCGGCGGCGCCGACAAGCCGCCACCGCTGCCGCTGGACGAAGCCGCGCTGGAGCGCTTCACGTCCCTCAAGGCCTGGCGCGGCGAGGTGGCCCGCGAGCACAACCTGCCGGCCTACGTGGTGTTCCACGACGCCACGCTGGCCGAGATGGCGCGCAGCCAGCCCGACACGCTGGACGCCCTGGGCGTGATCAGCGGCGTGGGGGCCAAGAAGCTCGAGGCCTACGGCCGCGAGATCCTGCGCGTTCTGGGGTCCTGAGACCGGATTCCCCGCAGTCCGTATGATGGTGGGTTCGGCCGAACTCTCCCATGCCCCCTCAAGAACCTCCGATGATCCGCGTGCGCGGTGCGCGCACGCACAACCTCAAGAACATCGACCTCGACATCCCCAAGCACGCGCTGGTGGTGATCACGGGGTTGTCCGGTTCGGGCAAATCCAGCCTGGCGTTCGACACGCTCTACGCGGAGGGGCAGCGCCGCTACGTCGAAAGCCTGTCCGCCTACGCGCGGCAGTTCCTGCAGCTGATGGACAAGCCCGACGTCGACGTGATCGAGGGCCTGTCGCCCGCGATCAGCATCGAGCAGAAGGCCACCTCGCACAACCCGCGCTCCACCGTGGGCACGGTCACCGAGATCCACGACTACCTGCGCCTGCTCTACGCCCGCGCCGGAACCCCGTTCTGCCCCGACCACAAGCTGCCGCTGCAGGCCCAGAGCGTCAGCCAGATGGTCGATGCCGCGCTCGCGCTGCCCGAGGACACCCGGCTGATGGTGCTGGCCCCGGTCGTGCGCGACCGCAAGGGCGAGTTCGTCGAGCTCTTCCAGGACATGCAGGCGCGTGGCTACGTGCGCTTTCGCATCGCGGGGCAGGTGCATGAGGTCGAGACGCTGCCGGCCCTGAAGAAGACCGAGAAGCACGACATCGACGTCGTCATCGACCGCCTGAAGGTGCGCCCTGACATGCGCCAGCGCCTGGCCGAGAGCTTCGAGGCCGCGCTGCGCGTGGCCGACGGTCGGGCCCTGGCGCTGGAGATGGACAGCGGCCGCGAGCACGCCTTCAGCAGCCGCTTCGGCTGCCCGGTGTGCAGCTATTCGCTGTCGGAACTCGAGCCGCGGCTGTTTTCCTTCAACTCGCCCGTGGGCGCCTGCCCGGCCTGCGACGGCCTGGGCCAGGTGACGGCCTTCGACCCCGAGCGCGTGGTCGCCTTCCCGCAGTTGAGCATGGCCGCCGGCGCCGTGAAGGGCTGGGACCGGCGCAACGCCTACAGCTTCTCGATGCTGGAAAGCGTGGCCAGGCACGTGGGCTTCGACATCGACACGCCGTTCGAGGAACTGCCCGAACGCGCGAAGCAGGTGCTGCTGCACGGCTCCGGCGACGAGGCCATCGAGTTCGTCTATGCGGCCGAATCCGCCGGCGCGCGCGGCCGTTCGCGCAGCGTCAAGCGCGCGCATCCGTTCGAGGGCATCCTGCCCAACTTCGAGCGCCGCTACCGCGAGACCGATTCCGCCGCCGTGCGCGAGGATCTGGCCCGCTACCAGGCTGCGGGCCCCTGCCCCTCGTGTGAAGGCAGCCGCCTGCGCCGCGAGGCGCGCAACGTCTTCCTGCAGCCGCGCGACACCACCGAGCCCGGCCCGGCGCTGTACCAGGTCGAAGGCTGGACTCTGGCGCAATGCCTGGCCTGGTTCGGCAGCGTGGAGCTGGCCGGGGCCAAGGCCGAGATCGCCGACAAGGTCATCCGCGAGATCCACGCCCGTCTGCGTTTCCTCAACGATGTCGGCCTCACCTACCTGAGCCTGGACCGCGGCGCCGACACCCTGTCGGGCGGCGAGGCGCAGCGCATCCGGCTGGCGTCGCAGATCGGCAGCGGCCTCACGGGCGTGATGTACGTGCTCGACGAGCCCAGCATCGGCCTGCACCAGCGCGACAACGAGCGCCTCATCGGCACGCTCAAGCACCTGCGCGACCTCGGCAACTCGGTGCTGGTGGTCGAGCACGACGAGGACATGATCCGCGCCGCCGACTACGTCATCGACATGGGCCCGGGCGCCGGCGTGCACGGCGGGCGCGTCATCTCGCAGGGCACCGCGCAGCAGGTGCAGGACGACCCCGAATCACTCACCGGCCGCTACCTGGCCGGCGTGCTGCGCATCGAGGCGCCGCAGCGCCCGCGCACCGTGGAAGGCGAGGGCGCTGTCATCCGCATCGTCGGCGCGCGCGGGCACAACCTGCGCAACGTCACGGTCGACATCCCGGTCGGGCGCTTCACCTGCGTCACCGGCGTGTCGGGCTCGGGCAAGAGCACGCTTATCAACGACACGCTCTACACCGCCGTGGCGCGGCGCCTGTACCAGGCCCACGAGGAACCGGCCCCGCACGACCGCATCGAGGGCCTGGAAGCCTTCGACAAGGTCATCAACGTCGACCAGTCCCCGATCGGCCGCACGCCGCGCAGCAACCCCGCCACCTACACCGGCCTGTTCACGCCCATCCGCGAGCTCTTCGCCGAGGTGCCCTCCGCGCGCGAGCGCGGCTACGGTGCCGGGCGCTTCAGCTTCAACGTGGCGGGCGGGCGCTGCGAGGCCTGCCAGGGCGACGGCGTCATCAAGGTGGAGATGCACTTCCTGCCGGACGTCTACGTGCCCTGCGACACCTGCGCCGGCAAGCGCTACAACCGCGAGACGCTGGAGATCCTCTACCGCGGGCGCAACATCGCGCAGGTGCTGGAGCTGACGGTGGAAGACGCGCACGGCTTCTTCAACGCCGTGCCCGCGCTGGAGCGCAAGCTGAAGACGCTGCTCGATGTCGGCCTCGGGTACATCCGCCTGGGGCAGAGCGCCACCACGCTGTCGGGCGGCGAGGCCCAGCGCGTGAAACTCGCGCTCGAGCTCAGCAAGCGTGACACCGGCCGCACGCTCTACATCCTGGACGAGCCCACCACCGGCCTGCACTTCCACGACATCCGGCTGCTGCTGAAGGTGCTGCTGCAGCTGCGCGACGCGGGCAACACGGTGGTGGTGATCGAGCACAACCTCGACATGATCCGCACCGCCGACTGGCTGCTCGATCTCGGGCCCGAAGGCGGCTCCGGCGGCGGGATGGTCGTCGTGACCGGCACGCCCGAGGATGTGGCAGCGACAGCAGGCAGCCACACCGGGCGTTTTCTGGTCACGCCGGCGAAGCTGCCCGTCTGAAGAGATAGGTCCCGGCAAGCCGCCTGGCTTGCCGGACCCGTGGGCCCTGCAAGCCAGCCGGCCGCCTCACCCGGCCGCTGGCCGGGTGGCGCAACTCACTTGAGGTGGTTGCTGATCAGCTTGGTCATCTCGAACATCGAGACCTGGGCCTTCTGGAAGATGGCCGTCAGCTTGGCGTCGCCGTTGATCATCGTCCGCTTGGCCTTGTCCTGCAGGTCGTGCTTCTTGATGTATTCCCAGACCTTCTTGGTGACCTCGGTGCGCGGCATCGGCTTGTCGCCGATGACGGCGGCCAGCGCGGCGCTGGGGGTCATGGCCTTCATGAAGGCCGAGCCCGCCTGACGCGGCGTCTTGGCGGCGGCCTTCTTGGCCGGCGCAGCGCTCTTGGTGGCGGGCGCCTTCTTGGCGGGCGCGGCGGCCTTCGTCGGTGCGGCCGTCTTCGTCACGGCCTTCTTTGCAGTTGCCATATTCCTGATCTCCTTCGTGGTCGTTCTCGTGAATCGGGCGGCCATCGCGGGAATCTCGTATTCCGGTCCGTGGCTGCCGTCCGGGTGAATCGTAATCCCTCGGGCGTTCGCTGAGAAGCTGTGGCCGGTGGCCGGTTGGCCGGGCGACGCCGCAGCGCCACGCGGCGCGGCTTTCAGCGCCCGCGCCCGGTCTCATCCTGCATCAGCAGGCGCAGCTGCCCCTGCAGCGCGCGCAGCCTGGCGTCGATCACCTGCAGCTCGATCGCCTCGTTCGTGCCGTCCGCCCGGCGCGCGGTGCGCAGGCGGTCCACCGCGCCGGGCAGGTCGCCCAGCGCCGCCTGCATCTCCGCATCGGCCCGCAGCGCGCGCACCGGCTGGCCGGCAGCCGCCGCAGTGAGCGACAGCTGATGCCAGGCGCCGGCGTCCGACGGGTGTTCGGCCACCCACGACTGCAATTCCTCCAGGCTGCGGCGCAGCCTGGCCGGGGCGTCGGCGCCGGCCGCGGGCAGCGTGGCGCGCACCGCCTGCGCCCGCAGCAGCACCGCCGGGCGTTGCCCGTCGGATTCCGGCAGCAGGCTGCTCATCTGCGCCAGCTCGGCCATCTGCGGCGCGGGCCCGGCGCCCAGCGCCACCTCCACGGCCAGCCAGTGCACCACGCGCCGCGCCTCGGGCGGGACTTCAGGGCGCGCGGCAGCTTCCAGCAGCGGCCCGAGTGATTCGCGCGCGGCGGCGGCATCCTTCAGCCGCGTCGACACCAGTGCGCGCTGGTACAGGCCGGCCAGGCGCTCCTGTGGCAGCGTGCCCAGCGGGGCTTCCTGCAGCCGGCGCAGCGTGGCCGTGGTCGGGTCCATCAGCGCGCTGGCGCGAACCCGCATCAGCGCATGCACCAGAGAAGCCTCCACCGGCGGCGTGCCGTCCGGCACGCGGGCGCGCGCCTCGGCAATACGCTCGGTGGTGAGCGGGTGGCTGCGCAGGTAAGGGAATGAGCCGCTGTCGTTCAGGCGGTTGGCCACCGACAGCTTCTCGAACATCGACGCCATCGAGCGCGGCGAATAACCGGCCGTCTCGAGCATGCCGTAGCCGATGCGGTCGGCCTCGCGTTCCATGTCGCGCGAGAAATTGAGCTGTCCCTGGATCATCGCGGCCTGCCCGCCCAGCACCGCAGCCTGCGCGGCGTCGGCACTGCCCGCGCGCGAGGCCAGCAGCAGCCCCAGCATCATGGCCGCCACGCTGACCATGCTGCCGCGCTTGCCGCTGCCGATGCTGCGCGCGATGTGCCGCTGCGTCACGTGCACCAGTTCGTGCGCCATCACCGACGCCAGCTCGTCGGCGTGCGTGGTCATCGCGATCAGGCCCAGGTGCACGCCCACGTGGCCGCCCGGCAGCGCGAAGGCGTTCACGCTCGCGTCCCGCACCAGGAACAGCTCCCAGGGGTAGGCGCGCTCCAGGTCGGGCCCGATGTGCCCGAGCTGGCGGCCCGAGGCCACCAGCGGCTGCCACAGGCCCTGCACGTAGTTCTGCAGCACCGGGTCGTCGAGGAAGGCGGGGTCGCGCCGGATGTCGCGCATGATCTGCTCGCCGAGCCGGCGTTCGTCGCCGATGTCGAGGTCGTCGGACGCGGAGTCCCCGAGCGCGGGCAGCGAGCCCTGGGCCAGGGCCGGTGCCGCCGGCCACGCCATGGCGAGCGCCATGAACAGGGCCAGCAATTTCGAGGGCGTGGGTGTGATCATGCAGCCACTATCATGACAGCGTCGTATTGCCCTCTTGTTTCTGCCTGCCTGTTTCTGCCCGCCGATGACCTCTGAGCTGACCCATTTCGACGCCGCCGGCCAGGCCCACATGGTCGACGTCGGCGCCAAGGACGTGACGCACCGCGTCGCGCGCGCCACCGGCGTCATCCGCATGCTGCCCGCCACCTTCGGGCTCATCGCCCGAGGTGAGGCGAAGAAGGGCGACGTCATCGGCATCGCCCGAATCGCCGCCATCCAGGGCGCCAAGCGCACCGCCGACCTGGTGCCGCTGTGCCACCCGCTGCCCATCACGCGGGTCTCGGTGGATTTCGAACTCGACGAGACCGCGTCCACCGTCCGCTGCACCGCGCAGGTCGAGACGCACGGCCGCACCGGCGTCGAGATGGAAGCCCTGTGCGCAGTGCAGATCGGCCTGCTCACCGTGTACGACATGTGCAAGGCCGCCGACCGCGGCATGGTCATCGACGGTGTGCAGGTGCTGGAGAAGTCGGGCGGGAAGTCCGGGCACTGGGTGGCGGCGCGGGCGTAGCCGGTCAGCAGGGCCTGGCTCGAGCACCTCCTGACTGACGGGCTGACTGACGGGCCGCCCTTGGCGCCCGGGTACCCGGTCACGCGTCAGTCACGCACCCCCCCTTAGCGTTCGTTGTCGGCATCGACCGACCTTCGACACAGCAAGGGAGCTTTCATGGCAATCCACCTTCCCGGCCGCCTGTCTCTGGCGGCCCTCGCGTTGACGCTGGCCGCATGCCAGAGCAACCCCGTCAGGCCCGACACCGTGGCCAGCGCCGAACCCACGGGGCCGGGTTGCGAGCGGCTTTCCACCATGACCGACAGCCAGAAGCAGCTGACGGGTGCTGCCATCGGCGCGGCGCTGGGGGTGCTGGTCACCAAGGCCACGGGTGGCAGCAAGGGCCGGCACTACGCCACCGGCGCGCTGGGCGGCGCCTTGCTGGGCGCGCTGGCCAGCTCGGCCTTCAAGAACGACATCGAGGTGGAAGAGCAGGCCGACGGTTCGGTCCGGCTGAAGATTCCCGGCTCGGTGATGTTCGCGTCCGGGCAGTCCGCGTTGAGCCCGGCCATCCAGTCCACCCTGACCAGCGTCACCGGCACGGTCAGGAAATACTGCGGCGTGACGGTGCGTGTGGTTGGTCACACCGACAGCGTGGGTTCGCCGGCCGCCAACCAGCAACTGTCCGAGCGCCGCGCTGCGGCGGTACAGAATCACATGCAGGGCCAGGGGCTCGAACGCGCGCGCGTGGCCATCGAAGGCAGGGGGCCCAACGAACCCGTCGCCTCCAATGGCGACGAGGCCGGACGCCAGCAGAACCGGCGCGTGGAGATCTTCGTGCGGCCGCCCGCCAGCTGAGAACCCGGAACCACACCTTTGCTTGCGCCACTGACCCTGAAGCTGCTGGGCGTACCGGCCCTCACCGTGGGGCCGCAGCAGCTGCCCGCACTCCCGCCCATCGATGTGGCCCTGCTGGCCGTACTGGCCCTGCAGGGCGAGCAGCCGCGCCAGCAGGTGGCCGCGCTGCTGTGGCCCGACGCCGGCAACGCGGGCGCGGCCACCAACCTGCGCCAGCGCATCTACCGGCTCAAGCGCCAGGCGGGCCGCGGCGTGGTGGTGGGCGATCGCAGCATCGCCCTGCCCGACGATCTTCAGCACGATCTTCAGGGCTACGCCGAGCGACTGGTCGCCGACCCCCGGCACGGCCGCGGCGCGCTGCTGGGCACGCTGGAGTTCCCCGCGCACGAAACCCTGTCCGCGTGGCTGGGCACGCAGCGTGAATCACTCGCGCAGACCCGCGTGCGCGTGCTGTCCAGGGCCGCGCAGATGCACGCCGCGCAGGGCCGCATCGCGTCGGCGCTCGACTTCGCCCAGGCCTGGCTGCACCACGCGCCGGTCGACGAGCAGGCGCACCGACTGCACATCCAGCTGCTCTACCAGCAAGGCAACCGCGCGGGCGCACTGGCGGCCTATCGGCAGTGCGAGCAACTGCTGCGCGCCGAGCTGGGTGTCGAGCCGAGCACCACCACGCAGGCACTGCTGCCTCAGCTGCAGGAAGCCGCCTCGCCCCGGCAGGCCGTGCTGCCGTCGATCCCCATCGCCCTGCTGCGCCCGCCGCGCCTGGTGGCCCGCGACGAGCCCTGGCGCCGGATGGCGCAGGCCGCGGCGGCGCGCCGCGCCCTGGTGCTCGAGGGCGAGGCGGGCATGGGCAAGTCGCGCCTGCTCGGTGACTTTGTCGCCGGCAGCGACGGCTGGTGCCTGGTGTCGGCCAGCCCGGGCGATAGCGCCTTGCCCCTGGCGCTGCTGGCTCGCTTGCTGAGCGCGTGCATGGCGCGGTGGGGCCGTCCGGACGAAGACTGGGTCTGCGCCGAACTGGCACGCCTGGCGCCCGAGGCCGGCACGCCGTCCACCGATGCCTTCGCCACCCTGCGCCTGCAGCAGGCGGTGCGTGCGGCGCTGGTTCACTGGCACGCCCGGGGCATGGCCGGCCTGGCCCTGGACGACCTGCATCACGCGGACAGTTCGTCGCTGTCATTGCTGCTGCCACTGGCCGGCATCACCGAAGCAGCGGGGCTGCCGTGGCTCCTGGCGACGCGCCCGCCCGCGGCGGCCTACGGGCTCGACGCCCTGCCCCGGCTCGACCTGCAGCCGCTGTCGCTTCCCGGCGTGCAGGAGCTCGTGGCCTCGCTGGGCCTGGCGGGTGTCAGGCACGACGGCTGGGCGCCCGTGTTGCTGCAGCGCACGGGCGGCAACCCGCTGTTTCTGCTGCAGACCCTGACGGCGGCGTTCGAAGCCGGCACGCTGGGCGACGGCGCTCCGCTGGCCATGACGCCCCTGCCGGCCTCGCTGTCGGCCCTGCTGGCGGGCCGCATGGAGCGGCTGAGCGCGCAGGCCCGGGCCATTGCACGGCTGGCCTGCGTGGCGGGCCCGGACTTCACGCTGGAGCTGGCCTGCCAGCTGCTCGACGCCCAGCCTGCGGCACTGGCCGACCCCTGGCTGGAGCTGCAGGCGGCTCAGGTCATGCACGACGGCCGATTCGCGCACGACCTCATCCGCGATGCCGCCGCGGCGATCACGCCCCCTGCGGTGCGCAGCCTCATCCATGCCCAGGTGGCCCAGGCGCTGGCCCAGGCCGGTGCACCCGCCGGCCGCGTGGCCGAGCACTGGGACGCCGCAGGCCGGTGGCCCGAGGCGGCGCAGGCCTACCAGGAAGCCGCCGACCAGGCGCGCGCGCACGGCGCGGTCGACGACGAACTGCTGAAGCTGCAGGCCGCGACCCGCTGCCACCGGGCCGCCGGCACGTCAGCCGCGACGGCGGCGGCGTACGCCACCGATCACCGCGCCCTGGAACTGCGCGTGTCGCTGACGCAGTTGGGCGAAGACACGCGCGCAGGCTGCGAGGCCCTGCTCGCTGCCGCCACCGGCGACGAACAGCGCGCCATGGCGCAAGTGCTCATCGCCCATTACTGGAGCGAGCGCTATGAACCCGCAGCCGGGCTGAGCGCGGCCCAGGAAGGGCTGCGGCTGGCGCACGCCTGCAACCAGCCGGCGCTGGGGCTGCTGGCCGCCCAGCGCCTTGGCGGCGTGCTGAGCCGCCTCGGCCGCCACGACGATGCGCTGCAGACCCTGCGACCCATGGTCCCGAGCTTGCCCGCGCTCACGCTCGACGAGCGCCTGAACTGGCTGACGGACTTCGGCCTGACCCTGGACTACGCCGACCAGCGCACCGAGGCACTGCAGGTCCTGGACACCGTGATCGACGAAGCCACCCGCCATGGCCGCTGGGCCGTGGCGGCGTCTGCGTTGTCACCCAAGTCCCTGGCCCTGATGTACCTTGGGCGAACGGCTGAAGGCCTGCAGGCGATGGAGCATTCCATCGCGCTGTGCCGGCGTGCCGGCATCGAAGGCCAGGGCCTGCTGGTGGACGAGGCCACCTGCGCCGGCAACCTGCGTGACCTGGGGCAGTTCAGCGCCTATCTCGAGCGCGCCGAAAGGCTGCCGCAGGCCCTGCGCGATGCAGGCAGCGCCTTCTGGGCCGCCAATGCCGAACACGACCTCGCCACTGCCTACGCCTGGCTGGGCCGCCCCGACCTTGCCCTGCGCACGCTGGCCAGCCCCATCGACGGGCTGTCGCCGCTCATGCAGGCGGCGCGCCTGACCACGCGCTCACGCCTGGCGCGCGACTTCGGCGTGGGCACCGCCGGCCCGCGCCCGCAGGCGCTGCTGCAGGATGCACTGGGTCTGCTGGAGGTGGCGCAGGCCTCGGGCCGCAGCCATCTGCGCCTGGCGATCGCACTGCAAGCGGCACGCGACGCCGCGCCAGCGGCAGGCCTGGCCACGGCTACGCAGATCGAGAGCGAAGGCCTGCAGCGGCAGAACGCCATGCTGGCGGCCAGCGCCAGCTGCATCCGCCTGCGCATCCTGCTGGGCATGGGCGACATGCAGGCGGCATCGAGCGTTGCCATGGCGCTGCTGGATCGGCTGGGCGATCTGGGCCCGCCGGGGGGCCTGTACCCGGCCGAACTCTGGTGGCTGGTCTGCCAGGCGCTGCAGCAGCACGAGCCCGCGCGCGCCCGCGCCATGCGGGCGCAGGCCGTGCAATGGGTGCGGCGCACCGCGCAGGGGCACGTCCCGGCGCTCTACCGGGAAGGCTTCCTGACACGCAACCCGTTCAACGCCGCGCTGCTGTCCGAAGCCGGCCGGGAAGGCGTCTAGCGCCCGCGCCCTGCCAGCTCGCGCCAGCCCAGCGCCTTCTCGCCTGCCGGCGCCGGCAGGCACTGATAGGCCGCAGCAGCCGATGCCGGCGTGGCGCAGTCCTCGAAATAGTCCGCCGCCCGTGCGGGCCCGAACTCGCGCAGCCGCGCCGCCACGTGCCGGGCGGCCTCGGTCTGGCCTGCGGCGGCCAGCGCGTCGGCCCAGGCCACCATCAGGCGCGTGTCCAGCAGGTAGTGCTTCGCGCCGTCGAAGGCGCCCAGGCCGTCGGGCTGCGGCAGGCCGGTGGTGGCGGCGGCATAGTCGGCGTGGTGCGAGAACAGCACGCTGCGCCGACCGTCGGCCACGCGCTGCGACAGCGGCGCCTGGCTGCCGCCGGCCTCGAAGATGCGCGTGACCGAGGTGTAGTCGAGTGCTGCGGCCACGCTGCCGAAGACCAGCAGCACCGCCACGCGCGGCGCCCAGCGTGGCGCCGGGCCGGCGTTCAGCCCGCTCTCGAACGCATCACCCCGCACCGGCTCCCCCAGCGCATGGCCCCAGGCCCATGCTGCCGGCAGCAGGAAGTAGGCATACCAAAGCGGGTACTCCAGCAGGCTGTGCACGCCGATCATCAGCACGAACATCCAGGCGCAGCGCGCCGCCGTGCGGCCGCCGCCGCTGCGCCGCCACCCGAGCCACAGCGCCGCGCACAGCAGCGCCAGCACCGCGCCGGCCAGCGGCAGGCCGAGTTCGGCCGCCAGGTGCAGCGGCAGGTTGTGCGCGTGGTCGAAGAAGGCCGTGGGCCGGCCCGGGAAGGGCGTCATCGACCACGCCAGGTTGTATTCGCCGAAGCCCGTGCCCGTCCACGGCTCACGCGCGATCATCGCCAGCGTGTTGGCCCAGATGCCGAAGCGCGAGCTGGAGATGTCGGTTTCCTGCAGCCGCGCCTGCCCGCCGAAGGCATGCTCGCCGCCCTGCGCCCACAGCCACATCCCGCCCCAGGCCAGCGCATACAGAACGGGCGCGGCCATCAGAAGGCGGCGCGCGTTGCGGCCCAGGCCGCGGTCCAGCAGCCCCCAGGCGGCCAGCAGCAGCACGCTCACCAGGCCCGTGCGCGAAGCCGTGAGCACCACCGCCAGCATCATCGCGGCAAACAGCCCGCGCGCCGGCCAGGGCCGCAGGCGCTGCATCTGCAGCAGCCCCACGGTGGCGATGGCGCCCCACAGCAGCAGGCTGCTCAGGTGGTTGGGCTGGCGCAGGTTGCCCACCGCGCGGCCCGGCAGGCCCGAGCGCGCGATCCAGTCGCCATCGGGCCAGCTGGGCGCGAACACCTGCAGCGCGCCGATGCCCGCGTTCAGCGCACCGGCCACCACCCAGCCCCAGCAGAAGGCCGCGAAGACATCGTCGCGTGTCGGCGCGGCCGGTGCGAGGCCGTGGCCCGCGGCGTGGTGCGCGCCGACCAGGCTGCCCACGCCGTTCCCGGTGCCCGCAGCCGCGCCGCTGGCCACCATCACAATGGTGGCCGCCAGCATCCCGAGCGCCGAGAGCGCCAGGCTGGCCGGCAGGTTGCCCGGCCCCCAGGACCATGCCGCCGCGGCCGCCACGGCCGCCAGCGCGGCCAGCAATGTCCAGGCGCTGCGCGCGTCCCGCAGCCGCCCGCCGGCCATGCCCACGAACACGCCCCACGCCGCGATGGCCAGCGCCTGGTTCAGGAAGGTGGGCGAAGGCGGCGGGTTCAAGGCCAGCAGCGAAGGCAGCGCGGCCGCCGCGATGGCAGCGGCGATCAGGGGTCGGGCAGGGGCCAGCGTCATTCGCGGGGGTCCGGTAGTTGGCGGAATTGTCCGCTGCCGGGAGGTTCTGGTGGCTCTACCGTTTCTGATCGGAGTTGACTGTCTCTGATGTTCAGAACCAGCCGTGAGACCAAAAGCGCGGATGCAAGCGTTCGCTGGCAAACTTCTCGGCGACTAGTTCTTGTTGCTCCTGTAGGTCTGGCCATTCCGCAGCCACAGTCGCTGCAAGCCAGAGGGGGAGCAGCAAGACGACCACGGTGGTTATCAGGATGATTCCCGTGCGAGCTTCTGGGCGCGCATTGGTGTTCTCCTCGCGGCTCACCTTCCAGGTCCATCCAGCTGCTATCGCGATCCAAACCTGTGACACTGGCAGCACCAGATTGCCTGAAAAGCAAGCGTCGACGATAACGGCGACCCACACCATGGCCAGTGCAGAGCCTGCATTCCCGGTCAGACCCTCGGCAGCACGAATGCGCGCCAGCAGGTGCCTTCCTGCCGAGACCAGCCACAACAGTGCGGTTGACGCTGCGATAACGCCCCACTCAGCCAACATTTGAAGCGGGAAGTTATGAGGATGAGCAGCCTTGCCATTGAATTGATGCGCAAGGTGCATTGGGCCGACGCCAAACCAAGGGTTCTTTGTCCACGCATCTACTGCTTCTCTCCAGAGAAACAATCGTGATTGATCGCCCATCAGTCTGCTGGCTGCGAGGTCGGTGCTTGCCTCAAGTTTGACCCCCAGCAATATCGGCAAGAATACAAAGGCCAACAAGTAGATCGCCAAACCCGTCGCTGCACCTTTAAGAACAAATCTTGTCAGAGCTGAAGCTCTATCAGGAGATACCACGATGGCAATCGCCAAGCCAAGAAAGATTGATATTGCGGTTGCCCTTCCGGCACTCAGAGCCAGTAGCGAAAAGCTCATCGAGAGGCTCACCCATGCCAGTCGTCTGAGAAGCGCACTCTTGGTCGTCAGTCCAGCCAGCGCCAAGAGCGGAATGGCAACTGTCTGGACATGATTTAGATGACGCCGATTGTCATAGCCGATGAACAGGTCCTCACGTCCCACGGCCATGCCGATGGAATACGTGCTTATGCCAAGCAATAGTACGACTGCCGCATGGAGGCCCACACCTGCGACCGTTGCCCACTGAAGCTGCTCTGCCTTGATACTGCGCGACGTAAACCACGCTACTGCGATCAGACCGCCCCACCCGGCTACCTCACGAAGTGCCATGCCCCAACTCTCGGCGAGAAGGACGCTGATACTGACCGCCCCAAGCAGTACCAGAGCTGATCGGGGTAGGTATGTATGGCGCACCGACGTCACAAGGGCAGCGGCGCATGCTCCCATCAGCAATACCTGTAGTGCCCGAGCCGCGTCAAAGCTGCGACCGGTGTATATCGACGGCAGGCACAGGGGAACCAATGCGATGTACGCGATCGTCATCGCCACTACAGTCCTGGCGATCCAGGGATGCAATTGTTGTGTCATTGGTGTTTGAAGGGCTGCAACCAGACCGGCGAAGCCATGATGCCTTGTACTGTCCCTGTCAATCCACCGGTCGCGCCCCTCGTGCCGAAGGCAAAAAAAGAGGGCTGCATTCTGCAGCCCTCTTCAACCTTGAGACGCGAACATCGCGTCTGACAATCTAGTCGGTCAGGTGCCAGTGGCGCCGCGGAAGTTGGCAGGAACGAACTTCTGGCAGTCAGCAGCAGCAGTGCCAGCCCAAGTGAGCGAGTCGCCCGTGCCAACGGTCGGGGTCAGCGTGATTGCATCGCCGTCGCAGGCGCTATCGACGTTCCGGATCACAGCGACGATGACGCCATCGGTCACGGTGACGGACGTGACGACGTTTGACGTGACATCCGCGGCTGCGCCCAGGCCAGCCTTGGCGTTGTCGATGCCGGTCAGGGTGTTGCCGGAAGCATAGGCTTCGGAGACGCCGGTCTTGGCTGCGGCCATGAAGCCAATGGCTTCCGTCACTTTGGCGCGCTTCGTGTAGTCCTGATACGCCGGCAGTGCGACGGCGGCCAGGATGCCGATGATCGCAACGACGATCATCAGTTCGATCAGGGTGAAACCTTGCTGGACACGCTTCATGTTCATGGTGGAGCTCCGTGAGTGACAGTTGGGGGTGAGAACACTCCCCCTGAATGCAGGGGTCGTGCCAGCCTATTCCGGGGGGTCTGGCGTGACATCCGCACGTTGGTTGACAGGCCTGGTCACATCGGGCGGCGCCAGGGGGCCGCTAGTGACAAAAAACGTCGCTCAGCGCGCGGGCGCGTCGGCGCCCACGCCCACGCCCACGCCGGTAGCCACTGCGGCGTCCATCACCAGCACCTGGCCCGATGCCAGGGTGTGGATGCGGTGCGGGCTCTGCTGGCGGCCGATCTCGGCCATCACGGCTTCCTGTTCGCCCGGCTTGATGTGCGTGATGTACACGTCGGTGGGCCGGGGCAGCGACGCGAGCTCTCCCTCCAGCAGCGAGGGGCACAGGTGCCGGCTGATGTTGGCCAGCGGGCGTTCGTCGTTGCGGAAGGCCGTCTCGATGACGAGCATGCGGACGTCGAGTTCGGCCAGGCGCGCCCACAGCGCCGCGTTGGGGCCGGTGTCGCCCGTGAAGACCCAGCAGCCGCCGTCCGGGCCGATGGCCGCGAAGCCGACCGCCGGCACGGTGTGCGAGGCGGGCAGCACTTCCACCCGCTGCCCGCCGAGCGACAGCACCTCGCCGACGGCGAAGGGCACGAAGGCCAGGATGGGGTGCTCGGCGCTCGGCAGCCGTGTGAAATCGGGCCAGATCACGCCGTTGAAGACGTGCCGGCGCAGGGCGTCAATCGTCTCGGGCAGCGCGTGTACCTGCACGGGGGGCCGTTGCCGGGCCTCGCGCTTGCGCGTGACGCTGTCGGCCAGCAGGCCGATGGAGAGCACGTGGTCCAGGTGCGAGTGGCTGACCACGATGTGGTCGATGGCCGCCATCTCGTCGAGCGTCAGGTCGCCCACGCCGGTGCCGGCGTCGACGAGAACGTCGTGGCCGATCAGGAAGGATGTGGTTCGGCAACCGGCCGCGATGGAACCGGAGCAGCCGAGGACGCGGATCTGCATGGGGGGTGGACTCCTCGGGGCATTGTGGTCCGAGGCGGGCCAACCCGTCGCCCCAGGGGAGGGAGGTACGTGAAGCGCGTCACGCGGGGGGGCACCGGGGTGCCCGGCCGTCCGGCGCCCCGCGCCGTGCCTTGCAGGCCGGGCGTGTGGCGACGGGCGCCGGCGCCTGGATCAGCGCCGGCGCGCGGGATCAAACTAGGGGTGGATGAACTGCATCTGCGTTCCGGCGAGTTCGATGACGTCGCCGTTGCGCAGGGGGATGGAATCGGTGGTCAGCGGCACGCCGTTGACGCTGGGGCGCGAGCTGCCTTCGACGTGCGCGAACGCATAGCCGCCGGGGCGCCGGGTGATGGAAGCCACCTGCACGCCGGGCTTGCCCACGGTGGTGACCACCTTGGTCAGGGCCACTTCACGGCCCGCCGCGGCGCCGTTGAGCACCTTGATGGACGCCGGCTGCAGCGAAGGCGCGGGTGCGGGCGCACTGCCACCACCCAATGCGCCGAAGTTCGACGCCGCGAACGAGCTGCCGCCCATGCCGGGCGTGGCCGCCGCGGCGCCGGGGCGCATGATCATCGTCTTCTCGTAGTCGCCGCTCTCGTCGACCAGGTACTTGATCTTGTACTTGCCGATCTCGACGGTATCGTTGTGCGCGAGCAGCTGCTTCTTGATCGCCTTGCCGTTGATGTAGGTGCCGTTGGTGCTGTTGAGGTCTTCGATGAAGACGTCCGCACCCACCATCTGCAACACGGCATGCTCACCGCTCACCGCCAGGTTGTCGATGACGATGTCGTTGTAAGGCCGTCGGCCGAGCGTCGTCTTGTCCTTCGTGATCTGGACTTCCTTGATCACGACCCCGTCGAGCGAAACCACCAGCTTGCCCATTCGTATCCCCGTCAATGCACGCGCAGCTCGGACCGGCGCATGCTTGCCTCCAGGCCGCCGGTCAGCGCCGGAATGGCCACCATGAACGCGCCGGTGTCGAGGTGCCGCCGGCTGCGCGCACCAGGATCA
This sequence comes from uncultured beta proteobacterium, assembly GCA_903938815.1. GTDB lineage: Bacteria > Pseudomonadota > Gammaproteobacteria > Burkholderiales > Burkholderiaceae_C > Rubrivivax. The sequence continues at coordinate 23,325 of CAJAES010000022.1, read as the reverse complement.
CCGAGATATTATCCTTTCCGCCCGCATCGTTGGCGGCATCGATCAGCGACTTGCAGCCGGATTCCAACGAGTCCACCGACTGCATCAACTGCCCGATGGCGCCGTCGTCCAGCATGTCCGACAGACCGTCGGAACACAGCAGGTACAGGTCGCCGGGTTGCACGTCGTGCTGGTGGGTTTCCAGCAGCACGGTGTCCTCGACGCCGACGGCGCGCGTGACCAGATTCTTGTTGGCCGAAAACGCGGCCTGCTCGGGCGTGATCAGCCCGGCGTCTATCTGTTCCTGCAGCAGCGAGTGATCCCGCGTGATCTGCTGCAGGCGGCCGCCCCGCAGGCGGTAGGCGCGCGAATCGCCCACGTGCCCCACCAGCAGCCGGCCGTCGCGGAAGACGGCCACCACCAGCGTGGTGCCCATGCCGGCGTACTGCGGGTTGGCGTTGGAGGCGTTGAAGATGGCACGGTTGGCGTTGTCCACGCAGATGTCCATCGCGCGGCGCACGTCCTGGTCGGACGCCTGCGCGCTGGCTTCGCGCAGCCAGCGGCCGAGTTCGGCACGGATGAACGAGGTGGCCATGTTGCTGGCCACTTCGCCGGCGTTGTAGCCGCCCATGCCATCGGCCAGCACGGCCAACGAGGTGTCTGCGTCGATGGCGACGGAGTCCTCGTTGTTGCTGCGTGCGCGTCCGGCGTCGACGGCGGCCTGAAGCTCGATGGTGAAGGACACGAATGAACGATCTGACTCTGGCGTGGGGGGCGATTGTGCAACGGAAACCCGGGGGAGCCCCATCCCGCGAGGGTGCACGCCGGTCAGCCGCGTGACATTCGACCCGCGGGGCTCTCCAGCAGGCGCGTGCGAATGTCCATCAGGCTGTCGGCCACGGCATGGCCGTCCTTCGGGCGGGCCGACGGCGCCTTGGCCAGCAGGGCACCGACCAGCGCCGCCAGATCGTCCGGCAGCCCGGGTTGCAGCGTGCGCAGGTCGGGCGCCGGCTGCTGCGCCACCTGCCGCAGCAGTTCGCCCAGGGCGTCGGAATCGAAGGGCAGGCGGGCCGTGAGCAGCTGGAAGAGCAGCACACCCAGGGCGTAGAGGTCGCTCGCGGCGGTGGGCGGCGCGCCCGCCAGCAGCTCGGGCGCCATGTAGGCCGGGCTGCCCAGCACGAGGCCCGTGCGCGTGTTCTCGGAGTCGGCGGCGCGGGCGACGCCGAAGTCGGTGAGCGTGACGCGGTCGGTCGCCCAGTCGACCATCACGTTGGCGGGTTTCAGGTCGCGGTGCACGATGCCCAGGGCGTGCGCGTGGGCCAGCGCTCGGGCCAGGCGCTCGGCCACGCGCAGGGCCACGGGCTCCGGCAGCCGGCGGGCCGGCGTGGTGTAGCGCGACAGGTCGGTGCCGGGCAGCAGGTCCATCAGCAGCCAGGCGCGGCTTCTGTCGTTACGGCCGTCGTTGCGGTCGCCGCCGCCGTCCGCGGTGCCGTCACCCACACCACCGCCACCATCGTGCAGGCGAACGATGTCGGGGTGTTGCAGCCGGCGCGCCAACGCCAGCTCACGGCTGAAGCGGTCCCGCGTCTCGGCGGCCGCGCTGCCTTCGGCACCGGGCTGCGGGTTGAAGACCTTGAGCGCACGCCATTCGCCGGCGGCTTCGTCGAACACGGCGTAAACCGCACTCGAGGCCCCCGCGCCCAGCAGCCGCCCGACCTCGCAGCCCGCGAACCGCTGCCCGGTCTGGAGCGGGCCACGGTCTGCGTGCATGGGTCAGGGCCGGCGGTTGTGTCGCGGCCTCAGGCTGCGGGTGCGGCCGGCTTTCGGGCGGCCATCTTGCCCCAGGCCAGCACCAGCAGCGCGCCGGCAATGCCAGCGGCGTACTTCACGGTGTCCGTCTGCGGCAGCTTGGGCACCCAGGTCCAGGTGTCGGGGTTGACGACGGCCGGGTCCGAGATGGCCATGGTGCCGGCGATCCAGCCCAGCAGCATGCCGCCGGCGGTGATGATCATCGGGAAACGGTCCATGAGCTTGATCACGAGCTGGCTGCCCCACACGATGATGGGAATGCTGACCAGCAGGCCGAAGATCACGAGGGGCATCTGGTGCCCTTCGTTGCCGGAGGCCTGCGCCGCGCCCGCGATGGCGATCACGTTGTCGACGCTCATCACGAGGTCGGCCACGATGACGGTCTTCACGGCGGCCCAGAGCTTGTCGCTGGCCTGGATGTTGCCGTGGTCGTCGTCGTGGTCGGGCACCAGCAGCTTGATGCCGATCCACAGCAGCAGGATCGCACCCACCAGCTTCAGGAACGGGATGGCCAGCAGCGTGAGCGCGAAGAAGATCAGGATGACACGCAGGCCGATGGCGCCCGCAGTGCCCCAAAGGATGCCGGCGGTGCGCTGCTTGGCCGGCAGCTTGCGGCAGGCCAGGGCGATCACGACCGCGTTGTCGCCGCCGAGCAGGATGTCGATCATGATGATCTGTCCCACGGCGACCCAGAAGGCGGGGGTCATGAACTCAGCCATGCGTGTCCTTTGTGCAGCTTCGAGCGGCTGCGCTGATCGTCAAAATGAAAGCGCCGCAGTTTAGGCTGCGGCGCGTGGCTCCCGGGTGGGGGAACTACATAGGCGTTACAGCAGGCCCTTGAGCAGGCGGCCCATCTCGGACGGGTTGCGGGTGATCGTGAACCCGCATTCTTCCATGATGGCCAGCTTGGCATCGGCCGTGTCGGCGCCGCCGGAGATCAGCGCGCCGGCGTGGCCCATGCGCTTGCCGGCAGGCGCCGTGACGCCCGCGATGAAGCCGACGATCGGCTTCTTCATGTTCGCCTTGCACCACATCGCGGCCTCGGCTTCGTCCGGGCCACCGATCTCGCCGATCATGATGACGGCGTCGGTGTCCGGGTCGTCGTTGAACAGGCGCATCACGTCGATGTGCTTCAGGCCGTTGATCGGGTCGCCGCCGATGCCGACCGCCGAGCTCTGGCCGAGGCCGATCTCGGTGAGCTGCGCCACGGCTTCATAGGTCAGCGTGCCGGAGCGGCTGACCACGCCGATGCGGCCCTTGCGGTGGATGTGCCCCGGCATGATGCCGATCTTGATCTCTTCCGGCGTGATCAGGCCCGGGCAGTTGGGGCCGAGCAGCAGCGTCTGCTTGCCGCCCTGGGCTTCCTTGAGCTTCATGCGGTTGCGGACCACCAGCATGTCCTTGACCGGGATGCCTTCGGTGATGCAGATGACCAGGTCCAGGTCGGCCTCGACGGCTTCCCAGATGGCGTCGGCGGCACCCGCGGGCGGCACGTAGATGACGCTGACGGTGGCGCCGGTGGCTGCCTTGGCGTCCTTCACGCTCGCGTGGATGGGGATGCCCTCGAACTGCTCGCCGGCCTTCTTCGGGTTCACGCCGGCCACGAAGGCGGCTTTCCCGTTGGCATAGCCCTGGCAGCCCTTGGTGTGGAACTGACCGGTCTTGCCCGTGATGCCCTGGGTGATGACCTTGGTGTCTTTATTGATGAGGATGGACATGGCGGTTCCTTACTTGACTGCGGCGACGATCTTCGTCGCGGCTTCGGCCATCGTGTCGGCGCTGATGATCGGCAGGCCGGATTCGGCCAACATCTTCTTGCCCAGGTCTTCGTTCGTGCCCTTCATGCGCACGACGAGCGGCACGGAGAGGTTCACCGCCTTGCACGCGGCGATGACGCCCTCGGCGATGGTGTCGCACTTCATGATGCCGCCGAAGATGTTGACGAGGATGCCCTTGACGTTGTCGTTCTTGAGCATGATCTTGAAGGCTTCGGTCACCTTCTCGGCCGTGGCGCCGCCGCCGACGTCCAGGAAGTTCGCCGGCTCGCCGCCGAAGAGCTTGATGGTGTCCATCGTCGCCATCGCGAGGCCTGCGCCGTTGACCAGGCAGCCGATGTTGCCGTCCAGGCTGATGTAGCTCAGGTCGAACTTGCTGGCTTCCACCTCGGCCGGGTCTTCCTCATCCAGGTCGCGGAAGGCCACGATGTCCGGGTGGCGGAACAGCGCGTTGCTGTCGAAGTTGAACTTCGCGTCCAGCGCCTTGATGTTGCCGTTGCCTTCAAGGATCAGCGGGTTGATCTCGGCCAGGCTGGCGTCGGTGTCCATGTAGCAGGTGTAGAGCTTCTTCAGCACGTCCATCGCCTGCGCCTGGCTGGCCGCCGGGACGCCGATGCCGGCCGCGAGCTCGAGCGCCTGCGCGTCGGTCAGGCCCACCAGCGGGTCGACGAAGACCTTCAGGATCTTCTCGGGCGTGGCGTGCGCCACTTCCTCGATGTCCATGCCGCCTTCGGAGCTGGCCATCAGGGCCACCTTCTGGGTGGCGCGGTCGGTCAGGGCCGCCACGTAATACTCTTTCTTGATGTCCGCGCCTTCCTCGACGAGCAGGCGGCGCACCTTCTGGCCCTCGGGGCCGGTCTGGTGCGTCTTGAGCTGCATGCCGAGGATCTGGCCGGCCAGCGCCTGCACCTCGTCCATCGTGCGGGCGAGCTTCACGCCGCCGCCCTTGCCGCGGCCACCCGCGTGGATCTGCGCCTTGACGACCCAGACGGCGCCGCCCAGCTTCTGGGCGGCTTCGTGCGCCTCGCGGACGGTGAAGGCCGGGTAGCCGCGCGGCACCGGCACGCCGTGGGCGCGCAGCAGTTCCTTGGCCTGGTACTCGTGGATTTTCATGGGGTCCCTCGGGGAGTCTGGGTAGTGCTTGGGGCGGAGGCTTGGGGCATGGCCCCGTCGTTCGCTGGCCGGAACCAGCGGGGGTAATGGGTGCGAACGGCGGGGCCGTCGGACCGCAGCGCGTGGCAGCGGTCGATCTGGAAGGGGCGTGTCGAGGTCTCGCTCGTGCCGCGGGTGTCGATCACCTCGCCGGCCATGGCCTGCACCACGGCGGTCGGCAGCACCTGCGCGAGTTCGGTGATGTGGGTGCAGCCCAGCGCCCCGCCGACCCGCTCGCGCAGGGCCTGGCGGAAACCGCGCATCAGGTTCAGGCCGACCAGGCTGCCGTAGGCGTCGCCATGCTCGCCGCAGTGGCCGGGGTAGGGCACGGACAATGATTCGGCGCCCGAGGCGACGATGGTCAGCTCACGGTCGACGACGATGCGCAGCATCATGTCGTGAATGGGCTCGCCGCCCGGGCGGATGCCGATGGCCAGGCGGGAGTCATGAGGCTTGACGTCGGACAGACGGGCGTCGGCTTCCCACAGGCCATCGTCTCGTGCATAGATCTGCACGTCGATCTGGCGACGGTGCTTGAGCAGGCGCGTGGCCTCGCTGGACGGGAGCGGCATCGGTCGAGTGGGGACGGCCTTGGGGGGCAGCCGCCGAATGTAGCATGGTGCGCCGCAGCAACACCTTACAAGACGGCAACTAGGTCGGAACGGACCCATCTGTGTTCCAGGTTCGACTTTGGCGTTGGCTTTGGCGTTCAGCGTTCGGCCGTTGCACGGGCCAAGACCGGCGGGAACTGGATGGCAGACTTACCCTGCTGAACGGCCGGCCCCGCCTCACGGCGATGGTCGCCGTGACTGCGAGCACCGCGCTATGCCTCGGACAGATCGTCGTCCAGGCCCCGGACGATGCGGCGGATGACGTCGGACGAGAAGCCGCGGCCGGCCAGGAAGCGTGCCTGCTTCGCGCGTTCCGGGGGGTCCTGAGCCGGAGTGCCGAAGCGGCGGCGCCAGACATCGTGGGCGCGTTGAAGTTCGGTGCCCTCGACGCCGGCCAGCGCGGCGGCGGCTTCTTCCGGCGCCACCCCGCGGGCGCGCAGGGACTGGCGCAGCTTCAGGCTGCCGAAACGCCGCGCCTGGGACGTGACCAGTGCTTCGGCCGCGCGCTGCTCGCTGAGCAGGCCTTTCTCGGCGAGTTCGTCGAGTGCGCGGGCGATGCGGGTGGCAGCAGGGTCTTCCGGCGTGTCTTCGACGTGGCGCGCCAGCTTGCGCTCGAGTTCGGCGCGGGAGTGTTCCCGCTGCGCCAGGTAGCGCAGCGCCCGCCCCTTGACCGACAGTGCGGTCAGCGCGGCTTACTCCGCCGAACCGGCCGCTGAAGGGGGCGCCACTGGGCGGATGCCCAGGGATTCGCGCACCTTGTTCTCGATCTCGCGCGCGATCTCGGGGTTCTCGCGCAGGAATTCGCGGGCGTTGTCCTTGCCCTGGCCGATCTTCTCGCCGTTGTAGGCATACCAGGAGCCGGATTTCTCGACCACGTGCGCCGTGACGCCCATGTCGATGATCTCGCCTTCGCGGCTGATGCCTTCGCCGTAGAGGATGTCGAACTCGGCGGTCTTGAAGGGCGGGGCGACCTTGTTCTTGACGACCTTGACCTTGGTCTCGCTGCCGATGACTTCCTCGCCCTTCTTGATGCTGCCGGTGCGGCGGATGTCCAGGCGCACCGAGGCGTAGAACTTCAGCGCGTTGCCGCCGGTGGTGGTTTCGGGGCTGCCGAACATCACGCCGATCTTCATCCGGATCTGGTTGATGAAGATGACCATGCAGTTGCTCTTCTTGATGGTCGCGGTCAGCTTGCGCAGCGCCTGGCTCATCAGGCGGGCCTGCAGGCCGGGCAGGCTGTCGCCCATCTCGCCTTCGAGTTCGGCCTTGGGCGTGAGCGCCGCGACCGAGTCGACGACGATCAGGTCGACCGAGCCGGAGCGCACCAGGGCGTCGACGATCTCGAGGGCCTGTTCGCCGGTGTCGGGCTGGCTGATGAGCAGTTCCTGCAGGTTCACGCCGAGCTTCTGGGCGTACTGCGAATCGAGCGCGTGTTCGGCGTCGATGAAGGCGCAGGTGCCGGAGAGCTTCTGCATCTCCGAAATGACCTGCAGCGTGAGGGTGGTCTTGCCCGAGGATTCAGGGCCGTAGATCTCGACCACGCGGCCGCGCGGCAGGCCGCCGACGCCCAGCGCGACGTCCAGGCCCAGCGAGCCGGTGGACACGACCTGGATGTCCTCGACGATTTCGCCGTCGCCAAGGCGCATGATGGTGCCCTTGCCGAACTGCTTCTCGATTTGAGACAGGGCGGCCTGCAGGGCCTTGGCCTTTTCGGTGTTCAGGGCTTTCACGGGTGCGTCCATTCGGGTCTCCTACGATGGCCTTGATTATGGCAGATGCTGGATATCTGTACAGTGAATCTTGGGGATGATCACTTGACAGGAATCAAGTAACACCGCTGATCCGACTGCCTAGAATCGGGCGGCCCAACGAGAGGTTCCGGCACTGGCACCGGAACCCACAGGAGACACGACATGCGCATCCTCATCGCCGAAGACGACCAGGTCCTGGCCGACGGGCTACTGCGCTCGCTGCGCGCCTCGGGCTATGCCGTCGATCAGGTCGGCAACGGCAGCGAGGCAGACGCCGCGCTCGCGTCGCACGAGTTCGACCTCGTCATCCTCGATCTCGGCCTGCCCAAGCTGCACGGCTTCGAGGTGTTGCGCAAGCTGCGGGGGCGTGGGTCCAGCGTGCCGGTGCTCATTCTCACCGCGGCCGACAGCGTGGAGCAGCGCGTGAAGGGCCTGGACCTCGGCGCCGACGACTACATGGCCAAACCCTTCGCCCTGCAGGAACTTGGAGCGCGGGTGCGGGCGCTGACGCGGCGCGGCCTCGGAACGGCCTCCAGCATCATCAAGCACGGCCCGCTGTCGTTCGACGCCACGGGTCGCGTGGCGTACCTCAACGACCAGATGCTCGAGCTCTCGGCACGCGAGCTGTCGCTGCTCGAAGTGCTGCTGCAGCGCTCGGGCCGCCTCGTCAGCAAGGACCAGCTCGTGGAGCGGCTCTGCGAGTGGGGCGAGGAAGTCAGCAACAACGCGATCGAGGTCTACATCCACCGCCTGCGAAAGAAGATCGAGCAGGGCCCGGTGCGCATCGCCACCGTGCGCGGCCTCGGCTATTGCCTGGAGAAGATCGCGGCCTGAGCCTCGGGCGCGACGCCGTCTTTCCAACATGCCGCTGCGGCGCCCCCCCGAACAACGCTCCCTTTTCGGCGAGATCCTCGACTGGATGCTCGCGCCACTGCTGTTGCTGTGGCCGATGAGCGTCGCCCTGACCTGGGTGGTGGCCCAGGGCATTGCCAACGGGCCCTACGACCGCGAGCTGGGTGAACTGGCGCGCGCCTTGTCGCGCCAGATCCGCATCACGGCACCGTCCACCAACGACCGCCTGCCGCAGGTCCTGGTGCAGTTGCCGGACGCCGCAGCCTCGCTGCTGCGAACCGATGACGAGGACACCGTCTTCTATCAGGTGCTGGGCGCGCGCGGCGAGTTCATGGTGGGCGACTTCGACCTGCCCGTGCCCCAGGGCGCGGCGCTGCCCGACGCCGAGGTGCGCTACCGCGACGAGACCGTGCACGGCCTGCCCGTGCGGGTGGCCTACCTGTGGCTGCCGGCACCCGGCGCCGGAGCAGCGCGCGCGCCCCCGGCAGCGCTGGTGCAGGTGGCCGCGACGCTGGACAAGCGCTCCCGGCTCGCGACCGAGATCATCAAGGGCGTGATCCTGCCGCAGTTCGTCATCCTGCCGGTGGCGGTGGTGCTGGTGTGGTTCGCGCTCACGCGGGGCATCAAGCCGCTGGCAGAACTGCAGCAGCGCATCCGGCGCCGCGAGAGCACCGACCTGAGCCCGATCGCCGAGCGCGACGTGCCCGACGAGGTGGTTCCGCTGGTGCGCGCCATCAATGACCTGCTGGAGCGGCTGGACCGCTCCGTGCGCACGCAAAAGCAGTTCCTGGCCGACGCTGCGCACCAGATGAAGACCCCGCTGGCGGGGTTGCGCATGCAGGCCGAGCTGGCCGAACGCCAGATCGACCGCGGCGAGGGCGACCCGCAGGTCATGAAGCACACGCTGCACCAGATCGCGGTCTCGAGCCAGCGCGCGGCGCACATGGTGAACCAGCTGCTCTCGATGGCACGCGCCGAGGACCGCGAGCAGGCCATGCGCCAGGGCGATGTCGACCTGGCCGAACTGACCATCGACACCGTGCGCGATTTCGTTCCGCAGGCACTCGACCGGCGCATCGACCTGGGCTACGAGGGCCCCACCGACGGCGCGCGCACGCACCTGATCGGCCACGCGGTGATGCTGCGCGAGATCGTGCGCAACCTGGTGGACAACGCGCTGCGCTACACGCCACCCGGCGGCACCGTGACCGCGCGCGTGATGCCCGACCCCTTCGGGCAGGTGCTGGTGCTGCAGGTCGAGGACAACGGCCCCGGCATTCCTGCCGCCGAGCGCGAGAACGTCTTCCGGCCCTTCTACCGGACGCTGGGAACCGATGTCGACGGCAGCGGCCTGGGCTTGTCCATCGTGCGCGAGGTGGTGCTGCAGCACGGCGGCACGATCTATGTGGACGACGCGCACCCGCGGCCGGCGCCGGGGCACGGCCCGGGCGCGCTGTTCACGATCCGCTTTCCGCTAAATCCGCTGAACTCGCTGAACCCGCAGAACCCGCAGAACCCGCCACCCCAGCCCGGCTCAGCGGCGGCGCCAGAGCGCTGAGTCGTCCGCGCCCGCCAGGCCGGCCTGGCAGGCCTGCGCGAACGCCGCTGCCGCATCGTGCCCCAGCGGCAGCGCCAGCCCGGTGCCCTGCGCGGCGGCGAGCGCCAGCGCGGAATCCTTGGCCAGCAGCGTCATGTGGGCGCGCGGTGTCGCGTCACCGGCCAGCGCGCGGCGCGCCCGGTCGGTGCCGATCCAGCTCTGGCCGCTGGATTGTTCGATCACGTCGAGCGTGCGGGCGGCGTCCAGCCCCAGCGCCTCGGCCAGCTGAAGCGCCTCGGCGGCGCCGGCCAGGTTGATGGCGGCCAGCAGGTTGTTGACGAGCTTGGTGCGCGCGCCGTCCCCGGGCTGCGTGCCGACGCGAAAGAGCCGGCTGGCCAGGTGCGCCAGCACGGGCTGCCAGCGCGCGAACGCGGCATCGTCGCACGCCACCATGAGGCTCATGCTGCCGTCGCGTGCGCGCACCGGGCCGCCGGACATCGGCGCATCCAGGCAGGCCACGCCCAGCGCCGCGAGGCCGGCCGCGGCAGCCTCCACGGCCTGCGGCGAGATGGTGGGGCACAGCATCACGGCCGGAGTGCCGGCGGTATCGGTGGTGTCGGTGGTGTCCGAACCCGAACCCGAACCGGCATCCGTACGCCGTCGCAGCAGCGCCGCCGCCACGCCGTTCTCGCCGAACAACACGGCCTGAGTCTGGGCGGCGTCGACCACGGCCACGATGATCAGGCTGCAGCGCTCGGCCAGGGCCGCGGGCGTGGCGCAGATCTCGGCGCCGGCGGCGGCCGCTGCGGCCTCCGCCGCAGGGTCGATGTCGCGCACCGCGACCGCGTGGCCGCCGTCGCGCAGCCGCAGCGCCATCGCCAGGCCCATGTTGCCGATGCCGATGACGCCGATCATGTGCTCGCTCCGATTCATCCGACTCATCCGGTTCACCCGGTTCGTTCGATCCAGACGGTGCCCGCGGCCGTTTCAGCCAGCGAGACCCGCACTGCCATCAGGACTGCATCAGCCGGCGCGCCCGCGCCACCGACATCAGGATGCCGAGCCCCAGGCCCAGCGTCACCATGGCGGTGCCACCGTAACTGATGAACGGCAGCGGCACGCCCACCACCGGCAGGATCCCGCTGACCATGCCCATGTTGACGAAGGCGTAGGTGAACAGGCTCAGCGTGATCGCGCCGGCCAGCAGACGCGCGAACAGCGTCGGGCCCATGGCCGCGATCCACAGGCCGCGGTAGATCAGGAACAGGAAGCACAGCATCAGCGCGCCCACCCCGGCGAGGCCGAACTCCTCGGAGAGCGCCGCGAAGATGAAGTCGGTGGTGCGCTCGGGAATGAACTCCAGGTGGGTCTGCGTGCCCTGCATGAAGCCCTTGCCTGTGAGCCCGCCCGAGCCGATGGCGATCTCGCCCTGCAGGATGTGGAAGCCCTTGCCCAGGGGGTCCTTCGTGGGGTCGAGCAGGGTGCACACGCGGGTCTTCTGGTAGTCGCGCATGCCGGGCCACTTGACGCCGTCCTGGCAGATGGCGTCGCCGCTGAGCACCAGCGCCAGGATGCCGATGGCGCCGATGGCGAACACCGGCACGATGAGCTTCCAGGACAGCCCGGCGAAGAAGATCACGAACAGACCCGCCGAGAGGATCAGCAGCGAGGTGCCGAGGTCGGGCTGCTTGAGCACCAGGCCCACCGGCACCAGCAGCAGGGCCGCCGCGATCGCGAAGTCGAGCACGCGCAACTGGCCTTCGCGCTTCTGGAACCACCACGCCAGCATCAGCGGCATCGCGATCTTCAGCATTTCCGAGGGCTGGATGACGACGCCGACGTTCAGCCAGCGCGTGGCGCCCTTCTTCGTGACGCCGAACAGCGCGGTGGCCACCAGCAGGGCCACGCCCACTGTGTACAGCGGCACGGCCAGCGACATCAGCCGGTGCGGCGGCACCTGCGCCACCACGAACAGCACCGCCAGCGCGATGCCCATGTTGCGCGCGTGATCGACGAAGCGGGTCCCGTGGTCGAAACCCGCCGAATACATCACCACCAGGCCGATGGCGGCCAGCATCATGATGGCCGTCATCAGCGGGCCGTCGAAGCCTTCGAAGACGCGCGCGCCACGGCGCCAGATCGAGGGTTGCTCGAAGACGGCGTTCACTGCGGGCCTCCGGCGCCGGTGGCGCCAGGCAGCACGAACTCCGCCGCGGGCCGTGCCTTGCCGGCAGGGGGGCCGCCCTCGCCGCGCTGCACGGCGGCGATGTCTTCCTCGCTCGGCACCTGCCCGAGCAGCAGGTAGTCGATGGCGCGGCGCGCGATGGGCGCAGCAGCCGCGGCGCCGAAGCCGGCGTTCTCGACCACGATGGCCAGCGCCACCGTCGGCGCCTCGATGGGTGCGACCGCGATGTACAGCGAATGGTCGCGCTGGAATTCGCCGAGCTTGCGGGCGTCGTACTTCTCGTTCTGCCGGATCGACACCGCCTGCGCGGTGCCTGTCTTGCCGCCGCTGCGGTAGGGCGCGCCGGCGAACACGCGAGCAGACGTGCCCTCGAGCGTGACGCCTTCCAGGGCCTCGAGGATCAGCCGGGCGTGCTCGGGCCTGATCGGCAGCGGCTCGATGGCGTCGCTGGCGATGCGGCGGCGTTCGCCGGTGACGACGTTCTCGATCTCGCGCACCAGGCGCGGCCTGAAGCGCTGCCCGCCGCTGGCCAGCGTGGCGGTGGCCGTGGCCAGCTGCAGCATCGTGAAGTTGTTGTAGCCCTGGCCGATGCCCAGCGAGATGGTCTCGCCGGCGTACCAGCGCTGCTGCTCCGGCCGCTTGTAGCTGCGCTTCTTCCACTCGGTGGAAGGCAGGACGCCGGTGAGCTCGCCGTCGAGATCGATCTCGGTGCGGCGGCCGAAGCCGAAGGGCTCGAGCTGCTCGTGGATCAGGTCCACGCCCATGTCGTTGGCCAGCGAGTAGTAGTAGACGTTGCTCGACTTGACGATGCTGCGCGTCATGTCCACCGGCCCCAGGCCCTTGTCGCCGTGGCTGCGGAAGACGTGGTTGCCGAACTGGAAGGTGCCGTTGTCCTGGATGATGGCCGTGGGGCTGCGCTTGCCGGTGTTCAGCGCCGCGATCGCCATGAAGGGCTTGAAGGTGGAGCCCGGCGGGTAGGTGCCGCGCAGCGCGCGGTTGAGCAGCGGCTTGTCGATGCTCTCGTTGAGCCCGCGCCAGCTCTCCACATCGATGCCGTCGACGAACAGGTTGGGGTCGAACGTGGGCTTGCTCACGAAGGCGAGCAGTTCGCCGTTGCGCGGATCGATGGCCACGAGGGCGCCGCGGCGGTCACCGAACAACCGCTCCACCAGAGCCTGCAGGCGGATGTCGACCGACAGCACGAGCTTGTCGCCCGGCGTCGGCGGGTGGCTCTGAAGGCGGCGCACGGCGCGCCCGCCGGCCGTCTGCTCGACCTCCTCGAACCCGGTCGCGCCGTGCAGCTCCTGCTCGTAGCGCTGCTCAAGCCCCAGCTTGCCGATGACGTCGGTGCCCTTGTAGTTGCTCTGCTGCTCCTCGGGCCAGTCGTCGATGAGCTTCTTCTCGGCGGTGTTGATGCGGCCGATGTAGCCCAGCAGGTGGCTGCCGGTCTCGCCCAGCGGGTAGTGCCGGAACAGCCGCGCGTTGACGTCCACGCCGGGAAACCGGAAGCGCTGCGCCATGAAGCGCGCCACTTCCTCGTCGGTCAGGCGGTTGCGCAGCGGGATCGAATCGAAGCTCTTGCCTTCGTCGAGCAGCCGCCGGAACCGGCGGCGGTCGCCGGGGCCGATCTCGACGAGCTCGGCGAGCTGTTCGATCAGCGGCTCCAGCGGGCCCGCTTTCGACGGCGTGACCTCCAGCGTGTAGGCCGAGTAGTTGTTGGCCAGCACCACGCCGTTGCGGTCGACGATGAGCCCGCGGTTGGGCACGATGGGCAGCACCGCGATGCGGTTGACCTCGGCCTGCGTGGAGAGCTCGTCGTGCCGGATCACCTGCAGGTAGACCAGCCGCGCGGCCAGCAGGCCGAAGGTGAACAGCACGAAGAGCGCGGCGGCGAGCAGGCGGCCGCGGAAGCGGTCGAGCTCGCTTTCGATGTCCTTCAGCGCGGTGCGGTTCACAGCGGTCGATTCTGATCCGGATCGGGCGCACGCCGCTGCGGCGCCAGCAGAAGCAGCGTGGCCACCGGCCACAGCAGCGCCTGGAACAGCGGCGCAAGCCACAGCGACCAGCCGGGGAACATGCCGCCCGCCGCCAGCCGCACCAGCAGCGTGACGAGCTGCGCCACCAGGAAGAGCGGCAGCACCTGCAGCATCTGGCCGGGCAGGTCGAACCAGGTCAGGCGCCGGTGCATCGCGATGGCCCCAAAGGACAGCAGCGTGTAGGACAGCGCGTGCTGCCCGAGCAGCGCGCCCTGGTGCACGTCCATCGCGAGGCCGAAGCCGAAGGCCACGAAGATGCCCACCCGGCGCGGCTGGTGCACGGCCCAGAACACCAGCACCAGCGCCAGCAGGTCCGGCAGCGCCGGCGTGCGGCCCAGCGGCAGCAGGTTGGTCGCCAGCGCGACCAGCAGCGTGAAGAGGATGAAGAGCGGGTTGACGGGCAGCAGCAGCTGGTCCCCGGAGCGCATGATCATCGCCGAGCCCTTCCGAAGGGCGCTGACGCCGCGGCCGACGCAGCCGCCGCCGCCTGCGGCGGGTCGGGCCGCTGCGTGGCCATCGGCTCCAGCACCAGCACGTGCCGCACGCCGTCGGCAGGGGCCGCGGCTGTCAGCAGCACCCGCGCGAAGCCGCCCTCGACGCGGCGCTCCACGGTCAGCACCCGCGCCACGGGCAGGCCGGGCGGGTACAGACCGTCCAGGCCGCTGGTTTCCAGCAGGTCTCCGGGCTTCACGTCGGAGTTGGCCGACATGAAGCGCAGCTCCATCGTGGCGCCGTCCGGCCCGCGGATGCCGCCGAACGCCGCGGCGCGCTGGCGCGTGCGCTGGTTCAGCACCGGGATGGCGGCTTCACGGTCGGTCAGCAGCGTGACCTCGGCGCTCAGCGGGTAGACACGCGTCACCTGCCCCAGGACGCCGGAGGGGTCGATCACCGGGGCGCCCGCGCGCACGCCCTGGGCCTGCCCGCGGTCGATGAAGACCTTGCGGGAGTACGGGTCGCGCGCCTCGAACATCACTTCGGCCGCCTGGTAGCGCGGCGTCAGCGCCGGCGACAGGGCCAGCAGGCCGCGCAGCTGCGCGTTCTCGGCGGCCAGGGCGTCGGCGCGCATGGCCTTCTCGGCCAGCGTGGCCTGCAGCCGCCGGGCCTCGGCCTCGGCGGACTGCGCCTGCTGCAGGCCACGCAGGTAGCCGCCGCCGCCCATCAGCAGGTCGACGGGCACCATCAGCGCGCGCTGCACCGGCAGCAGGGCCGTGGCCAGGCCGGCGCGCAGCGGCACCACGAAGGCGAAGCGGGAGTCGGCCGCCATCAGGAAGAAGGCGAGCGCCGTGCACACCGCGAGCTTGGTCAGGGCGGAAGGCCCCTGGCGAAAGAAGGGCGGCGGTGTGCGGTCCAGGGTGCCCAGAGGCATGGCGGGGTGCGCGAACGGGCCGCGCCAGTGCTTACTCGGACGTGAAGATGGAGCCCAGGCGCTCCATGCGCTCCAGGGCCATGCCGCAGCCGCGCACCACGCAGGTGAGCGGGTCCTCGGCCACCAGCACGGGCAGGCCGGTTTCCTCGGCCAGCAGGCGGTCGAGGTCGCGCAGCAGGGCGCCGCCGCCGGTGAGCATCATGCCGCGCTCGGCGATGTCGGCGCCCAGTTCGGGCGGCGTCTGCTCGAGCGCGTTCTTCACGGCGCTGACCATCTGGTTCAGCGGGTCGGTCAGGGCTTCGAGGATCTCGTTGGAGCTGACCGTGAAGCTGCGCGGCACGCCTTCGCTGAGGTTGCGGCCCTTGACTTCCATCTCCTTGACTTCGGAGCCCGGGAAGGCGCTGCCGATGTTCTTCTTGATGGCCTCGGCCGTGGGCTCGCCGATCAGCATGCCGTAGTTGCGGCGGATGTAGTTGATGATGGATTCGTCGAACTTGTCCCCGCCGACGCGGATCGAGCCCTTGTAGACCATGCCGCCCAGGCTGATGACGCCCACCTCGGTGGTGCCGCCGCCGATGTCGACGACCATCGAGCCCGAGGCTTCGGACACCGGCAGACCGGCGCCGATGGCTGCGGCCATGGGTTCTTCGATCAGGTAGACGTCGGAAGCGCCGGCACCCAGGGCGCTCTCGCGGATGGCGCGGCGCTCGACCTGGGTGCTGCCGCAGGGCACGCAGATGATGATCCGGGGGCTGGGCCGGAGCACCGAGCGCGGATGGACCATCTTGATGAACTGCTTGAGCATCTGCTCGGTGACGGTGAAGTCGGCGATGACGCCGTCCTTCATCGGCCGGATGGCCTCGATGTTGCCTGGCACCTTGCCGAGCATGGCCTTGGCCTCCCGGCCGACGGCCTGGATGGTCTTCTTGCCATTGGGGCCGCCTTCATGGCGGATGGCGACGACGGAGGGCTCATCCAGGACGATGCCCTTGCCGCGCACGTAAATCAGCGTGTTGGCGGTGCCGAGATCGATGGCGAGGTCCGTCGAGAAATAACGGCGCATTGAGGCGAACATGGGATCTTCTGGCGACTTTGCGTGGTGCCGTCGGTAGACGTCGCCACGGCATCTCTGGGGCTGCTGGGTAACCGGGGATAATACTGCATCAACCCCCCGAAACCGGTATTCCTGCCTGCATTGCGCGGGCTGTACAAGGCTTCCAGACCATGGCCCTCACCCCCGAGGACGTCAGCCGCATCGCCCACCTGGCGCGGCTCGATCTCTCCACCGCCGAGCAGGACGCGATGCGCGCCCAGCTGGGCGAATTCTTCGGCATCGTCGAGCGCATGAGCGCGGTCGACACCAGCGGCGTCGAGCCCCTGTACACGCCCCTGTCCGCCGTGCAGGCCGTGGCCCTGCGCCTGCGGGAGGACGTCGTCACCGAGGGCAACGACCGCGCCGCCAACCAGCGCAGCGCGCCGGCCGTGGAAGACGGCCTGTTCCTCGTGCCCAAGGTGATCGAATGAGCGACGCGCTGCACGATCTCGGCGTTGCAGAACTCGGTCGCGCCCTGGCCTCCAGGCAGGTGTCCAGCACCGAAGTCACGCAACACCTGCTGACAAGAGTTGCGTCTCACCAGGCGCTCGGCGCCTTCCTGGCCGTGGACGCCGATGCCGCGCTCGCGCAGGCGGCCGCGGCCGACGCCCGGCTGGCTGCCGGCACGGCCGGGCCGCTGACGGGCGTGCCGGTGGCGCACAAGGACATCTTCGTCACGCGCGGCCTGCCGTCCACGGCCGGCTCGAAGATGCTCGACGGCTACATGAGCCCGTTCGACGCCACCGTGGTCCAGCGCCTGGCCGAGGCCGGCACCGTGACCCTGGGCAAGCTGAACTGCGACGAATTCGCGATGGGCTCGGCCAACGAGAACTCCGCCTTTGGCCCGGCCCTCAACCCCTGGGACACCGGCCGCGTACCCGGCGGTTCTTCCGGCGGCTCGGCTGCGGCCGTGGCGGCGTGCCTGGTGCCCGGCGCCACCGGCACCGACACCGGCGGCTCCATCCGCCAGCCGGCCAGCTTTTCGGGCGTGACCGGCATCAAGCCCACCTATGGCGTGTGCTCGCGCTACGGCATGATCGCCTTCGCGTCCAGCCTCGACCAGGCCGGCCCGCTGGCGCGCAGCGCCGAGGACTGCGCCCTGCTGCTGTCGTCCATGAGCGGCTTCGACCCGCGCGACGCCACCAGCGCCGAGCGCCCGCCGCAGGATTACCACGCCGCGATGCTGGCCCCGCGCGCCGGCGCCACCGCCGCGCAGCCGCTCAAGGGCCTGCGTGTCGGCCTGCCGCGCGAGTTCTTCCCGGAGGCGCTGGCCGCCGATGTCCACGGCGCCGTGCGTGCCGCGCTGACCGAGCTCGAGCGGCTGGGCGCCACGCTGGTGGACGTGAGCCTGCCGCGCACCGAGCTGTCGATCCCCGTCTACTACATCATCGCGCCAGCCGAGGCCAGCTCGAACCTGGGTCGCTTTGATGGCGTCAAGTTCGGGCATCGTGCAGCGAAGTACGACGATCTTGTCGACATGTACAAGAAAACTCGCGCCGAAGGCTTTGGCGCCGAGGTCAAGCGCCGCATCATGATCGGCACCTACGTGCTGAGCCACGGCTACTACGACGCCTACTACCTGCAGGCGCAGAAGCTGCGCCGCATGATCGCCGACGACTTCCAGGCGTGTTTCCAGGCCTGCGACGTGATCGCCGGCCCGGTGGCGCCCACCGTCGCGTGGCCGCTCGGGCGCATGGGCGACGACCCCGTCAAGGCCTACCTGGCCGACATCTTCACGCTGCCCGCCAGCCTGGCCGGCTTGCCCGGCATGAGCGTGCCGGCCGGTTTCGGCGAAGGCGGCATGCCCGTCGGCCTGCAGCTCATCGGCAACTACTTCCAGGAAGGCGAGTTGCTGCGCGCCGCACACGCCTTCCAGCTGGCGACCGACTTTCACCGCATGCGCCCGGAAACTGCCAAATGAGCGCTTCTCCCCTGATCCGCGGTTATGAAGTCGTCATCGGCTTCGAGACTCACGCCCAGCTGTCCACCGCCAGCAAGATCT
Source organism: uncultured beta proteobacterium (assembly GCA_903938815.1). GTDB lineage: Bacteria > Pseudomonadota > Gammaproteobacteria > Burkholderiales > Burkholderiaceae_C > Rubrivivax. Next base: position 5,177 of record CAJAES010000022.1, on the reverse strand, counting down.
TCAGCGGCGCGGCCACGGCCTTTGGGGCCGAGCCCAACACCCAGGCCTGCGCTGTGGACCTGGCGCTACCGGGCACGCTGCCGGTGATGAACCGTGGCGCGGTGGCGCGGGCCATCCGGCTCGGGCTGGCCGTGGGCTCGCGCATCGCCGAGCAGTCGATCTTCGCGCGCAAGAACTACTTCTATCCTGACCTGCCCAAGGGCTACCAGATCAGCCAGTACGAGATCCCGGTGGTGCAGGGCGGCTCGGTGAGCTTCGTGCTCGACGGGCAACCGCGCAGCGTGCGCCTGGTGCGCGCGCACCTGGAAGAGGACGCCGGCAAGAGCCTGCACGAGGATTACCACGGCCAGACCGGCATCGACCTCAACCGCGCCGGCACGCCGCTGCTCGAGATCGTCACCGAGCCCGACATGCGCTCGAGCGCAGAAGCCGTGGAATACGCCAAGGCCTTGCACCGTCTGGTGGTGTGGCTGGGCATCTGCGACGGCAACATGCAGGAAGGCAGCTTCCGCTGCGACGCCAACGTCTCGGTGCGCCGCCCGGGTGGCCCGCTGGGCACTCGGCGCGAGATCAAGAACCTCAACAGCTTCCGGTTCCTGCAGCAGGCCATCGATTTCGAGGTGCAGTGGCAGATCGACCGGCTGGAGGACGGCCTGCGCATCGACCAGGCCACCGTGCTCTTCGACCCCGACACGGGCGAGACGCGCGCGATGCGCAGCAAGGAAGACGCGCAGGACTACCGCTACTTCCCCGACCCCGACCTGCCGCCGCTGGTGATCGGCCCCGATTGGGTCGAGCGCGAGCGGGCCGCGATGCCCGAGCTGCCGGCCGCGATGGCCACGCGCTTCGAGCGCGACGACGGCCTGCCGCCGCACGACGCCGCGCTGATGACGCAGAGCCTGCCTTTCGCCGCCTACTACGAGGCGGCGCGGGACGCCGGCGCCCCGGCCAAGGCCGTGGCCAACTGGCTGATGGGCGAGGTGGCCAAGCGCCTGAACGCCGCCGGCTCCGGCATCGAGGCCTGCCCGGTGCCGCCGGCACTTCTGGCCGCCCTGCTCAAGCGCGTGCACGACGGCACGGTGTCGAACAACGCCGCGCGCCAGGTCTTCGAGGCGCTGTGGGCTGGCGAGACCGGCGATGTGGACGCCGTCATCGAGGCCAAGGGGCTCAAGCAGATGAGCGACAGCGGCGCGCTGGAAGCCATCGCCGCGCAGGTGATTGCCGCGAACCCGAAGTCGGTGGAGGAATTCCGCGCCGGCAAGGACAAGGCCTTCAACGCGCTGGTGGGCCAGGTCATGAAGGCCACCCAGGGCAAGGCCAATCCGGCGCAGGCCGGCGAGTTGCTGCGCAAGCTGCTGGGCTAGGGGCCAGGCCCCCGGCCTTGGCGCGCGAGCTCAGCGCGTAGGGCGGCTGGCGCTCGGCGCTGCGGCCACCGCGCCCAGCGAGCCGGGCGCAGCACCGGCCCACAGGCGCTTCAGGTGCCCGAGTTCGGCGTCGTAGAGCTTGTTGATGCGCGCCAGCTCGGCCTCCTGCGTCTGCATGGCCGAACGCTGGGCCGCGAAGGCGGCATCGTTCGCGTCGAGCTGCGATTTCAACGCGGCAGGCAGCGGCTTGCCAGCGTAGAACTCGGATTCGTCCATCAGCGGCTTGCGGTCCAGCCCCAGCGCTTCAAGGCGCAGGGAAGACGCGCGGATGGCCAGCTTGATGGTGTCCAGCGCCGCCACGCGGGCCTTGTCGTGCGCGGCCTGGTCGGGGTAACGGCCCATCAGGTTGCGGTCGCGGCGCACGGCATCGGCCTGCGCGGCACGGGCTTCGGCCGCCTTGCGCTCCTGGGCTTCCTTCTCGGCACGTTCCTCGGCGGTCAGCGTCGGCGGGCGGATGCCGCGCAGCGAGCCGTCCTTGTTGAGCAGCCGCTGTTCCTTGTGCGTGCACTCGGGGATGGGGCGGTCCGAGGTGAGCTTGCGGCCCTTGTCGTCGACGCAGGTGTAGATGCCCGCGGGGGTCGACGCGCTCTTGCCGGCCGACTGGGCGGCAGCGGCCTGGCACAGCAGCGCCAGGGCCAGCAGCCCCAGGCTCCTGAAGCCCTGGTTGCTGTTGACGCTGTTGACCTCGGGATTCATCGGCATGGTGTCAGTGGCACTCAGGTTCCGTAGCGCGCTCGGTACGCCTGCACCGGCCCGGTGGCCGCGCGCAGGGAAGGATCTTCTCCCGTTTCCAGATACTGCAGCAGGTCATCAAGAGTCGCAATGGCCGCTACTTCCAGTTTCAGCTGGGTACGGACGTATTGCACGGCCGACCAGGGAACATCCGCGCCGTTCTCGGTGGCCTTTTCCTGCCGGTCCAGCGCAATGGCCACGCCGCAGGGCGTGGCCCCTGCGGCCTGGATCATCGCGATCGATTCCCGCACCGAAGTGCCCGCAGAAATGACGTCGTCGATGATGAGAACGTTTCCCGTGACCTTTGCGCCGACCAGTGTGCCGCCTTCGCCGTGGTCCTTGGCTTCCTTGCGGTTGTAGGCGAAGGGCACGTTGCGGCCCAGCCGCGCGAGCTCGATGGCCACTGCCGCCGCCAGCGTGATGCCCTTGTAGGCAGGCCCGAAGAGCATGTCGAACTGGATGCCCGAGGCCAGCAGGCGGCGTGCATAGAATGAAGCGAGCCGCCCGAGTTTCGCGCCGTCATCGAACAGACCGGCGTTGAAGAAGTAGGGCGACAGCCGCCCCGCCTTCGTCTTGAACTCACCGAAGCGCAGCACCCCGGCTTCGACCGCGAAGCGCACGAATTCCTGCGCGAGAGGGTCGGTGCCGCGTTCATCTGTCATGGAGTCTTCCTTGTTTAGACTGGTCACGCTCAACCTGAACGGCATCCGCTCGGCGGCCGACAAGGGCTTCCTCGAATGGGCGGCGCAAACGGGCGCCGATTGTATGGGCGTGCAGGAGGTGAAGGCCCAGAACGAGCATGTCGCCGGGCGCTTCGAGAATGTCGCCGGGATGGACGGCCACTTCCACTACGCCGAGAAGAAGGGCTACTCCGGCGTCGGCCTCTACACCCGCAAGGCGCCCAGCGACGTGATCGCCGGCTTCGATGGCGGCGAGTTCGACACGGAAGGGCGGTACGTCGAGGCCCGTTTCGATACGCCGAAGCGCAAGTTCAGCGTCATCAGCTGCTACTTCCCCAGCGGCTCCAGCAGCGAGGAGCGGCAGCTGGCCAAGTTCCGCTTCCTGGGTTGCATGTACCCGCACCTGATGGCGCTGAAGGCCGAGCGCGAGTTCATCCTGGTGGGCGACATCAACATCGCGCACCAGGCCATCGACCTGAAGAACTGGCGCAGCAACCAGAAGAACAGCGGCTTCACGCCCGAGGAGCGCGCGTGGATGACCACGCTGCTGACCGAAGGCGGCCTGGTCGACGTGTTCCGCACGCTGAACCCGAACCCCGACCAGTACACCTGGTGGAGCAACCGCGGTCAGGCCTGGGCGAAGAACGTGGGCTGGCGCATCGACTACCAGCTGGCCACGCCCGGCATCGCCGCGACCGCCCGGCGCGAGTCGATCTACCTCGACAAGCGGTTCAGCGACCACGCGCCGCTGACGATCGACTACGACTTCGAACTCTGAGGCGTCGCGGAGTGGCCGGACGCCCGCAGTCTGCTGAAGCTGGCGTTCGAGTTCGGAGTGGTGGATGGCAAAGAACGGCCACATGCGGACGTTCATCCCACGCCAGTTCATCCCGGGCGCGTTCGGGCTGAGCCTGTCGCGGCGTTGTTCGTGACGTTGCGCGTCGCGGCAGGCGGCGCGCGGTGCAGGCGCCAGCTGTGGCGGTCAGCCCTGCGGGCTGACTACCCTGCGCTGCTCACCTCGAGGGGGGGCCGCAAATCTCGCTACGCGGGCTGTGCCCGCTGGAGTGAACCCCTGAAGTTGGACCACGAGGAGCACTTCGAACTAAGCCGCCAACAGGCCGAGTTGAGCTTCGAATTCGTTGGGCGGCATATAGCCGATCGCGGAGTGAAGCCGTTTTGCGTTGTAAACCTCATCGATGAACTTCGGCAAGTGCGCTGTGACATCCTTGAAGCTCTCGTAGCCGGCCAGGTACACCTGTTCAACCTTGATGGTCTTCATGAAGCTCTCTGCCTGGGCGTTGTGATACGGGTTGCCGGGCGAACTCATCGACCCGCACATCCCCGCTTGAGCCAGGGTCTGTCGGTAGGCCGCGCTGGCGTACTGGCTGCCCCGATCACTGTGGTGAATGCAGCCTGTAGCAGGCTTCCTGGCGTGGATGGCCGCCTTCAGCGCTGCCAGGGTGAGCTGCGTATTGATGTTTTTGGAGATCGCGTAGCCCACGACCCTGCGGCTACAGGCATCCAAGATCGCCGCGAGGTAGCAAAACCCGCTCGTGATGCGGATGTAGGTGATGTCGGCGACCCATACCAAGTCCAGCCGGGCAGGGATCACGTTGCAATAGAGGTTGGGGAAGATCGGCAGGTCGTGATCACTGTCGGTGGTGGCCACGAACCGGCGGCGCCGCTTGATGCCCAGCCCATGGGCCTTCATGACCCGCGCCACGCGCTTGTGATTGACGGCGTAGCCTCGTCGACGCAGCTCGTGCGTGATGCGCCGGTACCCGTAACCCGCCAGTTCGTCCTGGATGACGTTGATCAGCTCGACGATCCGCCCGTCGGTGAGCGCCAGCGCCTTGGCCGTGGAGCGGTAGTAGAAGGTGCTGCGAGGAATCTCCATCACTTCACATCCCCGTCGGATGGAGCAGCCTTTGGGCCGCTGATGATCAAGGAGTTCTCGCTGCCACTCACGAGGCGCAGGCGAGGTGCTTTTTTTTGCAGGTCCAACTCCATGGTGAGCTGGCCGACCTTGCGCTCCAACGCCGCGATCCTGGCCTCGTAATCGGCCACCAGCACAGGGTCCACCCCTTGCATCTCGGTATCGCCTCGGTCGTACTGCGTCAGCCAAGTGTGGATGAGGGCTGCTGACAGGCTGTACTTCGTCTGGGCGTCTTTACGCCGCAGTTCGCCGGAACGAAGCTCCCTGCACAGCTGGAGCTTGAATTCCGGCGAGTGCCGCCGGTAGGGTGCTTTGGATGACATAAACCTTCTCCTGGTGAAGGCCCAGCCAGCGTATCAGTCTCGAGGCCTCCAAGTGGTCCAGCTCGAAGGGTTCACTCCACGC
>CAJAES010000021.1 GCA_903938815.1 uncultured beta proteobacterium | reverse complement strand
CGACCTCTCCCATCGGGTCGCGGCCGACCCCGCGCAGCGCCGCTACCTCGAGGTGGCGATGCAATCCGGCCGCGCGCTGCAGAAGACGATCGAGCAGGTGCTGGACCTGACCCGCCTGCGCGACGGCGAACTGGCCCTGGCGCACGAGCCCTTCGACCTCGCCGAGGCCGTTGCCGAGGTTCTGCGCGGCATGATGCCGTCGGTGCGCGCCCGCGGGCTGTCGGTCCGCTACGACTGGGAAGGCGAGCCCACCTGGGTGCGAGGCGACGAGCCCCGCGTGCGGCAGATCGTCTCCCACCTCGTCGGCAACGCCGCCAAGTTCACGGAGCGCGGCCACGTCGCGCTCCAGGGACGGCTGGCCCCCGCGGACGGCATGCCGGGCCAGGTGCGGCTCACGCTGGATGTCGAGGACACCGGGCCCGGCCTGCCCGCGGAGCACGCCGCCCGGGTTTTCGAGGATTTCGTGCAGGGCGACGCCAGCCTGAGCCGCAGCCACGGCGGCACCGGCCTGGGCCTGGGCATCGCACGCGAACTGGCACGCAGGATGGGAGGCGACGTCACCGTGCGCAGCGTGCCCGGCGAGGGCAGCGTCTTCACGGTGACGCTGCTGCTCACGGCGGCCCCGGACCCCGACCCCCTGCCAGCGCCCGGGCACGGGCACGGGCATGCCTGGCTCGTGTACCGCCAACCCCTCCTCGGCGAGTGGCTGCAGCGCCGGTTGCGGCGGCTGGGCTGGACATCCGAACTCGTGCCGGATTGCGCCGCTGCCGTCGCTCACGCCGCGGCCCTGCCGGAATCCGGCCGGCCGGCGATGGTGGTGCTGGCCGAGCATGTGCTCGAGGCCGGGACCGACCTCACGGCCCTGCGTGCGGCCTTGCCCCTGGCCCGCATCGCCCTGCTCATCCGGCCCGACTGGGACCACCCTCAGCTGGAGCAGCAGGCGCTGGCCCAGGGCTGCGCGGCCTACGTGATGCCGCTCACGCCGCGTGACCTGCATCTCATGACCGCCGGCCCGCCCCGGATCACGCTGCCGCCTCCGCCGCCCAGGGCCATCGGCGACGGGCATGTGCTGGTGGTCGAGGACAACGCGGTCAACCGCTTGATCGCCGAGGAGTTCCTGCGGGTGCTAGGCATCAGCGCCCGCACCGCCGTCGATGGCGAGCAGGCGCTGAAGGCCTGCGCCACGGAGCCGCCGCGGCTGGTCCTGATGGACCTGCAGATGCCCGTGATGGACGGCCTTGCCGCCACGCGTGCACTGCGCGAACGCCAGCGACGCGGGGAACTGCCCGATTTCCCGATCGTCGCCCTGACCGCGCACGCCATGAGCACGGATGCCGACGCCTGCCGGGCCGCCGGCATGGTGGGCTACCTCACCAAGCCCCTGCTGCTGGATTCGCTGCGCGACGAACTCGCGCGCTGGTGGCCCGAGGCCGTGCGCGCCTGACGGCGCGCCGTCCCGGCCGCCTCGATCCGGTTCAGCCCCGCGCCGCGAGCAGCGCCGCTGCGACGATCAGCGCCCCGCCGATCAGCAGGGGCGTCGTGATCGTTCCGGCGCCCAGTGCCACCGCCGATACGCTCGCGAAGAGCACTTCGCTGATCATCACCACCGCGGTCGCATTGGCCGGCAGCCGCGCGGCGCCGTACTGCAGCGCGAGGTTGCCGGTCAGGAACCACAGCGCCAGGCCCAGTGCGCCGAGGCCCCAGCCCCAGGCCAGGGCGGGCGGCCAGGCCGCGTGGCCCTGCAGTGTCAGCGCGAGCACCAGCGTGCCGGCCACCAGCGTGCCGCCGCTGAACATGGCGAGTGCGCGCGCAGCCTCGGAGCGGTGCGCCTCGCGCCGCAGCATCACGTTGTTGAGCGCGAAGCTGAAGCCGCCGAGGATGCTCAGCCACTCGGCCAGCGACGCCGGCAGCGGGAATCCGCCGTCCGCAGGCCACAGCACCACGGCGGCACCGGTGAGCGCCAGCGCCACGCGCAGCAAGGCCAGCGGGGTCAGCGCCTCGCGCAGCAGCACGCGCGCCAGCAGCACGGCCCACAGCGGCATCAGGTAGAACAGCAAGACCACGCGAACGACGTCGCCGATGGTCACGGCCCAGTTGAAGGTGGCGTTGGTGGTGCCCGAGGCGATCACCAGCACCCACAGGGCGGGCGTGCGAATCAGTTCGCGCCACGCGGCCGGGCGCGTCAGTGTGATGACGCCGACGGCCACCGCGTAGATCATCACGGTGGCCCACAGGGCGTGCAGGCCCTGCGCCTCGAGCTGCCGGAACGGCCACCACGAGACACCCCAGGTGAAGGCGTTGAAGGTCAGCGCCAGCGCCGCCAGCGCCGTCGCGGGGATCAGCGGCTTCACGGGCTCAGTGGCCGTCCGAGCGCGCGATGTCCAGAAGGTGCTCGACCTCGGCGCGATGCCGCACCAGGTTGCGCTGGTGCCAGCGGCGCACGGCCTCCATCGTGCCGGCCACGACGATGCCGAAGATCGCGATGGCGCCGAAAGCCGACATGCCGAACTTCGTGGTGCCCGCGTACAGCGCGCCGAGCGCCAGGATGCAGGCCTGTTCGTTGAAGTTCTGCACCGCGATCGAGCGGCCCGCGCCCATCAGGTTGTGACCCCGGTGCTGCAGCAGCGCGTTCATCGGCACCACCAGGAAGCCGCCGAGCGCGCCCAGCACCATCAGGAAGGGCGCGGCGATCCAGACGTCGCGGATGCCGATCATGCCGATCACGAGCACACCCATCGCGGTGCCCAGCGGGATCACCGCCGTCGCGCGGTCCAGCCGCATCGCCATCGACGCGACGACCGCGCCGACCGCGGTGCCGATGGCGACCACGCCCACCAGGGACGAAGCCTGCGTCGTGCTGTAGCCCAGCGCCGCAGCCGCCCAGGCCAGCACGATGTAGCGCAGGTTGCCGGCCACGCCCCAGAAGAGCGTGGTCGTCGCCAGGGAGATCTGGCCCAGCTTGTCCTGCCACAGGCGGGCGTTGCAGTGCGTGAAGTCGCGCACCAGCACGACCAGGTTGCCGGTCATGGGCTGCAGCGGCGCGTCGGTGCGGGGAATGTAGAGGTTGAACACCGCGGCCAGGACGTACAGGAAGACGATGGCCGCGATGGCGCACTCCGCGGCCGTGTCGATGCCGAGGTCGATCAGGGGCAGGTCGATGGCCATCAGGAAGGGCGCGATCTTCGGCCCCACCAGTTGCCCGCCCAGCAGCACGCCGAGGATGATGGAGCCGATGGTGAGGCCCTCGATCCAGCCGTTCGCCTTGACCAGCTGAGAAGGCGGCAGCAGCTCGGTGAGGATCCCGTACTTCGCCGGGGAATAGGCCGCCGCGCCCAGGCCGACGATGGCGTAGGCCATCAGCGGGTGGGTGCCGAACAGCATCAGCAGGCAGCCTACGACCTTGATGGTGTTCGAGACGAACATCACCCGGCCCTTGGGCACGGAATCCGCGAAGGCGCCCACGAAGGGCGCGAGCACGACGTAGAACAGCGCGAACATGGGGACAAGCGCGGCGCGCTGCCATTCCGGCGCGCCGCCGGTGCGCAGCAGCTCAACTGCGGCGACAAACAGGGCGTTGTCGGCCAGCGAGCTGAAGAACTGCGCCGACATGATGGTCGAGAAGCCTTTTTTCATGCGGTCGCGCGCAGTACGTGCGGCGATCATTCCCGCACGCCGCCGCTTTGTCTCCTGGTGAGGGCCGGCGGTTTATAGCACGTGGGCTCCCACTGGCAGAATCCGGGTGACCATGCCGCGCCCCATCGAAGCCCTCATCCACGTGCCGGCTCTGGCGCACAACCTGTCCCGTGCGCGTGCCGCAGCCCCCGATGCCCGCGTGTGGGCCGTCGTCAAGGCCAACGCCTACGGACACGGTATCGAACGCGCCTTCGACGGGCTGCGCGGCGCCGACGGGTTCGCGCTGCTCGACCTCGCCGAGGCCGAGCGTGTGCGCGCGCTCGGCTGGCGCGGCCCGATCCTGCTGCTCGAAGGCTGCTTCGAGCAGCGTGACCTCGAGCTGTGCTCGCGCCTGGACCTGTGGCATGCCGTGCACTGCACCGAGCAGATCGACTGGCTCGCCGCGCACAAGACGCACCAGCCGCACCGCGTGTTCCTGAAGATGAACAGCGGCATGAACCGCCTCGGTTTTCGCCCGGATGCGTTCCGCGGCGCCTGGACTCGCCTGAACGCGCTGCCCCAGGTGGACGAGATCTCGCTCATGACGCACTTCTCCGATGCCGACGGCCCGCGCGGCATCGCGCACCAGGTGGCCGTGTTCGACACCGCCACGCGCGACCTGCCCGGCGAGCGCAGCCTGTCCAACAGTGCAGCCACCCTGCGCCATGCCGGCGTCGCCGCCGACTGGGTGCGCGCCGGCATCCTGAGCTATGGCAGTGCGCCCGACCACCCCGAGCACGATGCCGCTGCCTGGGGCCTGCAGCCCGCGATGTCCCTGCGCGCACGCGTGCTGGCGGTGCAGGCCTTGCAGCCGGGCGAGACGGTCGGCTACGGCAGCAGCTTCCAGGCTGAATCGCCCATGCGCATCGGCATCGTCGCCTGCGGCTACGCCGACGGCTACCCGCGGCACTGCGCGACCGGCACGCCCGTCCTGGTGGACGGCGCGCGCAGCCGGACCGTCGGCCGGGTGTCGATGGACATGCTGGCGGTCGACCTCAGTGAATTGCCGGGGGCCGGCCCCGGCAGCGAGGTCACGCTGTGGGGCCGCGCGTCGTCGGGCGCCGTGCTGCCCATCGACGAAGTGGCGCGGTCCGCCGGCACCATTGCCTACGAGCTGATGTGCGCGCTGGCCGCCCGCGTGCCTGTGCGGGTGAGCGACTGAACGCCGTGAAGCACGTGCCGGTGAACCCCGACGAAGTGGAGATCACCGCCATCCGGGCCCAGGGCGCGGGCGGGCAGAACGTCAACAAGGTCTCTTCGGCCATCCACCTGCGCTTCGACGTCCGGGCGTCCACCCTGCCGGAGGACGTGAAGCAGCGGCTGCTGGCGCGCGCCGACACGCGCCTGACGAACGAGGGCGTGCTGGTCATCAAGGCCCAGACCGCCCGCACCCAGGAGCTCAACCGCGCCGACGCCCTGGCGCGGCTGCAGGCCCTGGTGAACAGCGTGGCCGAGCCGCCCCGCGTGCGCCGGGCCACCAAGCCCACGTACGGGTCCAGGCAGCGGCGGCTCGAGGGCAAGGCCGTGCGCAGCCAGGTCAAGGCCGGGCGAGGGCGGGTGTCGGGCACCGACTGACCGGACGTTTCGCCCTGCGCGCGCGCCCGGCGATCCCGGCCCGTGCGCTGCCCTGTGGATTTCGATCGGGCCCCGCCCCGGCTGCCTGAGACAATCCGGCGCGTGGCCAAGGACAAGTCGATCTACATCTGCCGTGAATGCGGCGGCAATACCCCGAAGTGGCTGGGCCAGTGCCCCCATTGCAAGGCCTGGAACACGCTCGACGAGACGGTGGCCGAGCCCCCCTCGGCGGGCAAGCACCGGTTCCAGTCGCTGACCCGTTCGCTCCCGGTCACCACGCTGTCGGAGATCGAGGCCAGCGACGTCGACCGCGCGCCCACCGGCATCGACGAACTCGACCGCGTGCTCGGTGGCGGGCTGGTGGCCGGCGGTGTGGTTCTGATCGGCGGCGACCCCGGCATCGGCAAGAGCACGCTGCTGCTGCAGGCGCTCGACAGCCTCTCGCGCCAGGCCAAGGCGCTGTACGTCACCGGCGAGGAAAGCGGCGCGCAGGTCGCGCTGCGCGCGCGCCGGCTCGGGCTGGGCGCCTCGGGCGTGCGGGTGCTCGCCGAGATCCAGCTCGAGAAGATCCAGGCCGCCATCGAGACCGAGCAGCCCGCGGTCTGCGTCGTCGATTCGATCCAGACCGTCTACTCCGACCAGCTCACCTCGGCGCCGGGTTCGGTGGCGCAGGTGCGCGAGTGCGCGGCGCAGCTCACGCGGCTGGCCAAGTCCGGCGGCACCACCATCATCCTGGTGGGCCACGTGACCAAGGAAGGCGCGCTCGCAGGCCCCCGCGTGCTCGAGCACATCGTCGACACCGTCCTGTACTTCGAGGGCGAGACGCACTCCAGCTTCCGGCTGGTGCGCGCCATCAAGAACCGGTTCGGCGCCGTCAACGAGATCGGCGTCTTCGCGATGACCGAGCGCGGCCTCAAGGGCGTGGCCAACCCGAGCGCCATCTTCCTGTCCACCCACGGCGACCCGGTGCCCGGCGCCTGCGTGCTCGTCACGCTGGAAGGCACGCGGCCGCTGCTGGTGGAGATCCAGGCGCTGGTCGACAGCGGCGGGCCCAGCCCCCGGCGGCTGTCGGTCGGCCTCGACCGGGACCGCCTGGCCATGCTGCTGGCGGTGCTGCACCGCCATGCCGGCGTCTCCTGCATGGACCAGGACGTCTTCGTCAATGCCGTGGGCGGCGTGCGAATCAGCGAGCCCGCGGCCGACCTGGCCGTGCTGCTGGCCATCCAGGGCAGCCTGCGCGGCAAGCCGCTGCCGCGCGGCTTCTTCGCATTCGGCGAGGTCGGCCTGGCCGGCGAGATCCGACCCGCGCCGCGCGGCCAGGAACGCCTGAAGGAGGCCGCCAAGCTCGGCTTCAGCGTTGCGCTGGTGCCGGCCGCCAACGCCCCCAAGAAACCCATCGAAGGCCTGACCATCCACGCGGTGGAACGCGTGGAGCAGGCCGTGGACCTGGCGAGAAACCTGTGAACCCTCTGATCGGATGGACGCTGGCCGTCGTGGCCACCGCGCTTGCGTGGTACCAGTACGGCTGGCAGGGCGTGATCCTCGCCATCAGCGTGATCGTGTTCTGGCTGCTGCTGCAGTTCAGCCGGGCCATCCGCGCCATGAAGAACGCCGGCGGCGCCCCCATCGGGCACGTGGGCAGCGCCGTGATGCTGAACTCGCGCCTGAAGGCCGGCATGACGCTGCTGCAGATCATCGGCCTCACGAAGAGCCTCGGCCAGCGGGTCGGTGACGAAGGCGTAGAGCCTGAACGCTGGGTATGGGCCGACGACGGCGGCGTCTCGGTCACGCTGGTCCTGCAGGGTGGCAAGCTCGTGAGCTGGGAGCTCCAGCGCCCCGCCGAAGGCCAGGCCCCGGCGGCCGAATAGAATCAAGCCCCTTTCAAGACCCCTCGGAGATCCCCATGTCGATGGCCGACCGTGACGGCAAGATCTGGATGGACGGCACCATGGTGGAATGGCGCGACGCCAAGATCCACGTGCTGTCGCACACGCTGCACTATGGCTGCGGCGCCTTCGAGGGCGTGCGCGCCTACGACGCGCAGGGCGGCACCGCCATCTTCCGGCTGCGCGAGCACACCGAGCGGCTCTTCAACAGCGCCAAGATCCTGCGGATGAAGATCCCCTTCACGGTGGAACAGGTCATGGAGGCGCAGCGCGATGTCGTGCGCGCCAACGGCCTGAAGAGCTGCTATCTGCGCCCGCTCACCTGGATCGGCTCCGAGAAGCTGGGCGTCAGCCCCAAGGGCAACACCATCCACCTGATGGTCGCGGCCTGGCCCTGGGGCGCCTATCTCGGCGAGGAAGGCCTGGCGCGCGGCATCCGCGTCAAGACCAGCAGCTACACCCGCCACCACGTCAACATCACGATGACGCAGGCCAAGGCGGTGAGCAACTACACCAACTCCATCCTCGCCAACATGGAGGCCGTGGACGACGGCTACGACGAGGCGCTGCTGCTCGACCCTTCGGGCTTCGTGTCCGAGGGCGCTGGCGAGAACCTCTTCATCATCAAGAAGGGCGTGGTCTACACCCCCGACCTCTCCGCAGGCGCCCTGAACGGCATCACCCGCGACACCATCGTCGCCATCTGCCAGGACCTGGGCCTGAAGCTGGTGGAGAAGCGCATCACGCGCGACGAGGTCTACATCTGCGACGAGGCCTTCTTCACCGGCACCGCAGCCGAAGTGACGCCCATCCGCGAACTCGATCGCATCACGCTCGGCGAAGGCTCGCGCGGCCCCCTCACCGGCAAGATCCAGGCGGCGTTCTTCGACATCGTGAACGGCCGCAACCCCAAGTACGCCGAGTGGCTGACGAAGGTCTGATCGCGATGAGCGCCAACAGCGAACCCAAGGCCGTGATCGAACTGCTCGCCAAGGATCTGCAGGGCCCGGGCGTCACGGCCTGCCCGAACCCGAAGATGGGCCTGTGGAACCAGCACCCCCGCGTCTTCATCGACGTGGCCACAACGGGCGAGGGGCGCTGCCCCTACTGCGGCACGGTCTACCGGCTGAAGGCCGGAGAGAAACTGCACGCCCACTGACGTGGCTGCCCCCCTGGGCATCGACCAGTTGCGCGCTGCGCTGCGCAGCGCCGGCACGGGCATCTGGGAATGGGCGATCGACTCCGATCTGCTCACCGACGCCGACCTCGGCCTGGAGCAGCTGGGTTACCTGCCGGGCGAGGTGGAGCCCACCCAGCGCGCCTGGGACACCCTGATCCACCCCGAGGACCGCCAAGCCAACGAGGCCGCCTTCCAGCGCTACCTGCGTGGGGACCGGCCGCTGTACGAGCACCGCTACCGCATCCTTGCCAAGGGCGGCGACTGGCGCTGGTTCGAGGAGCGCGGGCAGGTCGTCGACTGGGACGCCGACGGCCGCCCGCTGCGCATGCTGGGCACCCAGACCGACGTGACCCTGCAGATGGCGCTTCGCGAGGTCGCGGCCGAAGCCCGGCAGCGTCTGGAGCGCGCCCAGCGCGAGGTGGCTGCGGCGCAGGCCGCAAGCCTTGCCAAGTCCGAGTTCCTCTCGCGTCTGAGCCACGAGCTTCGGACGCCGCTGAACGCGGTGCTGGGCTTCACCCAGCTGATGGAGACCGACCCCCGTGACCCGCCCACCAGCGGGCAGGGCGTACGCCTGAAGGTCATCCGCGAGTCCGGGCAGCATCTGCTGCGCATGATCGGCGACCTGCTGGACCTGTCGCGCGCAGAAGGCGGCGCATTGGTCCTGCACACCGAGTCGCTCGCCGTCCCGGCGCTGGCGCAGGCGTGTCTGGACATGCTGCAACCCACCGCGGCCCAGGCCGGCGTCACGCTGCGGCCGGACTTGCCGGCCGTGCTGGCGGTGCAGGCTGACCCCACGCGGCTGCGCCAGGTGCTGCTGAATCTGCTGGGCAATGCCATCAAGTACAACCGGCGCGGCGGCACGGTGCGGCTGGCCGCTGCGCTGGATGGCGCCGAGGTTTGCCTCGAGGTCCAGGACAGCGGCATCGGCATCGCGGCGGACGAGTTGCCGATGCTGTTCGACCCCTTCTGGCGCAGCCCCGAGGCCTGGCGCCGCCATGACGGCGCGGGTATCGGGCTCGCCGTGACGCAGACCCTGGTGCAGGCGATGGGCGGCCGCATCACGGTGCACAGCGAGCCCGGCGTGGGCAGCGTGTTCCGCGTCTGGCTGCCCGCCGCCGGGGCTTCGGCTTCCGGCTCTGCTTCGGCCTCCGCTTCCGCCGCCACCCCGGCCGCCACCCCGGCCGCTTCGGCGGCTGCAGCCGTTCCGGGCGGCCCTGCCGGCCCGCCAGGCCCGATCAGCCGCGCTTCATAGCGTCAGCTTCCCCGCGAAGACCACCGGCCCGGTGGGCACGCCGGTGGGCGAGCCGCCGGGCGGCTCGATGCTCACCGCCAGCGCCGCAGTGCCGCCCTTGAGCAGGCTCGGCGGCAGGCGGCCGGGCTGCAGCACGGTCAGGCCGTCGGCGGCGATGAGACCCAGCGAACGCGGGTTGCCGGCGGGCGGCACCGACCACAGTTCCAGCACGCGGTCCGCCTGCAGCGACACCGGCATCAGCGAGCGCGTCACGAGCGCACGGCCGTCGCCGCTGACGCTGGCCACGAAACCGCCGGGCGGCGTGGCGGCATCGCCCGTGCTCTGCAGCACGATGACCACCGGCGCCTGCGGCGGCGACGGCATCACGACGGCCACCGCCAGCGCGAGCGCGGCCATGCCGGCCACGCCGGACAGGCCGCGCCACAGGCGCAGCTGCCGCCACCAGGGCTCGGGTGTCGCGGCAGGCCACAGCTGCTGCTGGATGGCCTGCCAGACACGCGGTGGCGGCGGCGTCGGCGCCACGGCCAGGGTCAGCGGCAGCAGCCGCGCCTGCCACGCCCGCACCGCAGCCTGCAGCGCCGGGTGGCTGGGCAAGAGGGCCTCGAAGCGCCGGCGCGCGGGGCCGCGCAGCGTGCCGGCCACGTAACCGGCCGCGAGGGCATCGGCGAGTCGGGGGCGTCCATAGTCCATCTCAGTACCGCCCGGCCGTTCCGAAGGGACTGAGCGCCCCCTTGGGGGGCAGCGAACGGAGTGAGCTTGGGGGCGTCATGCAGTACCGCCCGGCCGTTCCGAAGGGACTGAGCGCCCCCTTGGGGGGCAGCGAACGGAGTGAGCTTGGGGGTTTCATGTCAGATGCTCCCGGCCTGGTCACGGGCGGCGCCGCGCTCCAGGCAGCCTCGCAGCGTGGTCAATGCGCGCCGCACCCAACTCTTCACCGTTCCCAGTGGTTCCCGCAGGCGCTCGGCCACCTCGGCGTGCGTGAGGCCGTCGAA
Source organism: uncultured beta proteobacterium (assembly GCA_903938815.1). Classification (GTDB taxonomy): domain Bacteria; phylum Pseudomonadota; class Gammaproteobacteria; order Burkholderiales; family Burkholderiaceae_C; genus Rubrivivax. Next base: position 29,741 of record CAJAES010000021.1, on the reverse strand, counting down.
GAAGGCGAGTGCCACGCTCTGGCGCTGCGGCGGGCTCAGATGCTGCAGGCACTCGCCGAGCGCGCGCGCATCGCTGGCGCGGTCCAGCAGTTCGAGCGGGCCGTCGGCAGCGTCTGCCACCTGCTCCAGGCGGTCGCGGCTGTCGTCCTGGTCGTCGTGCACGGTGATGCTCTCGGTGCGCGGCTGCGCCTGCGCGCGCCGCAGGCTGTCGATGGCACGGTTGCGCGCGATGCCGGTGAGCCAGGTCAGCGGCTGGCTGCGCGCGGCATCGAAACCGGCTGCGGCCTTCCAGACGGAGACGAAGATTTCCTGGAGCAGGTCCTCGGCCAGCGCGCGGTCGTGCTGGATGCGCAGGATCACGGCGAACAGGTGCGCGCTGGTGCGTTCGTACAGCGTGGCGAATGCCTTGCGGTCGCCGAGCCCGGTGCGTGCCAGCAGCGAAGAAAGCTCGCGGCTTCGCTCGGGCCAGTCATCAAGGGCGGTCTTCATTCGGGATCCCTACAATTCATGCGATGCATCAGTTCGTCCTGACCCTGGCTGCGCGCGACACCAAGGGCATTGTCTACGCGGTGTCCGGCCTTCTGTACCAGGCCGGATGCAACATCATCGACTCGCAGCAGTTCGGCGACCTGGCGGGCGCCGACGCCACGGGCTACTTCTTCATGCGCGTTCACTTCGAGGCGCCCGACCACCTGGCCGGGCCGGGCCAGCTGGAGACGCTGTTCGAGCACGCCCGCCAGCAGTTCGGCATGGCGCTGCACTTCCACGCCCAGGCCGCGCGCGCGCGGCTGATGCTGATGGTCAGCCAGCACGGCCACTGCCTGAACGACCTGCTGTACCGCTGGAAGAGCGGCCAGCTGCCGGTCGATATCCCGGCCATCGTGTCCAACCACGAGACCTACCGTGACCTGGTCGAGGGCTACGGCATCCCGTTCCATCACCTGCCGCTGCCGCCCGGCAGCAGCGCCGAGGCCAAGCAGGCGCAGGAGCGCCGGGTGCTCGCGATCGCCGAGGCCGAGCGCATCGACCTCGTGGTGCTGGCGCGCTACATGCAGATCCTGAGCCCGGCACTGTGCGAGGCCTGGCGCGGCCGCGCCATCAACATCCACCACAGCTTCCTGCCCAGCTTCAAGGGCGCCAAGCCCTACTACCAGGCCCATGCGCGCGGTGTGAAGCTGATCGGCGCCACGGCGCACTACGTGACCGCCGATCTCGACGAGGGCCCCATCCTCGAGCAGGATGTCGAGCGCGTGGACCACACGCTCTCGGCCGAGGACTTCACCGCTGTAGGGCGCGACATCGAGTGCGTCGTGCTCGCGCGCGCCGTGCGCTGGCACGTGGAGCATCGCGTGCTGCTGAACGGCCACAAGACCGTCGTGTTCCGCTAGGCCATGGCCCGCCGCAAGACCCCTCCGGCCAGCGCGCTCGGCGCCAACCCCGACGAACTCGAGACACGCTTCTACGAGGCGCTGCAACGCGGCGACATCGAGGCGCTGATGAGCGTCTGGGCCGACGACGACGAGATCGTCTGCGTGCACCCGGGCGGCCCGCGCGTGGTGGGCGCGGCGGCCATCCGGGCGAGCTTCGAGGCCATCTTCGCCAACGGGCCGATTCCCGTGAAGCCGGAGCAGGTACACCGTCTCGACGCGCTCTCGGGCGCCGTGCACCACCTGCTCGAGAGCATCGAGGTGCCCACCGACGAAGGCCCGCGCATCGCCTGGGTGCTCGCGACCAACGTCTACCTCCAGACCGCCTCGGGCTGGCGCCTGGTGGCGCACCACGCCAGCCCCGGCAGCCTGCAGGCGCCGGAAGACGATTCCGGCGCCGCGACGCTGCATTGAAACCGCCGGCCTTCGACGCGCCGCCCTGGCTGCCAGGCGGGCATGCGCAGACCATCTGGCCCGCACTGCTGTCACGCCGCGCCCTGGCCGGCAGCGTGCCATTCACGCGTGAGCGCTGGGACACCCCCGACGGTGATTTCGTCGACCTCGACTTCGGGCCGGCGGGCCGGCCCGCCGCGCCGCTGCTGGTGCTCTTCCACGGCCTGGAAGGTTCCACCCGGAGCCATTACGCCCTGTCCTTCGCGCTCGAGGCCCGCTCGCGCGGATGGGGCTTCGTGATGCCGCATTTCAGGGGCTGCTCGGGAGAGCTGAACCTTGCGCCGCGCGCCTACCATTCCGGTGACTTCGAGGAGATCGGCTGGTTCCTCGGGCGCCTGGCGGCCCGGCACGGCGCGCCGGTGCTGGCCGCGGGTGTTTCGCTCGGCGGCAATGCGCTGATGCGCTGGGCCGGCGAGGCCGGCGCCAGCGCCGCCGCCAGCGCGCGAGCCGTTGCCTCGGTCTGCTCGCCGCTCGACCTGACGGCCAGCGGGCAGGCCATGGGCCGCGGCTTCAACCGGCATGTCTACACGCGCATGTTCCTCGCGACCATGAAGCCCAAGGCGCTGGCCAAGTGGCGGCAGCACCCCGGACTGTTCGACCGCAGCCGCCTGGCCGCCGCCCGCACGTTGTACGAGTTCGACGATGTCTTCACGGCGCCGCTGCACGGCTTCACCGGCACGCAGGACTACTGGAAGCGCGCATCCGCCCAGCCGCATCTGGCGCGCATCGGCATCCCGGCGCTGGCGCTGAACGCGCGCAACGACCCCTTCGTGCCAGCGGCCTCGCTGCCGGGCGCGGCCGAGGTCTCCGCGAGCGTCACGCTCTGGCAGCCTGCGCACGGTGGCCATGTCGGCTTCCCGCAGGGGCGGTTCCCCGGTGGCGTGCAGGGGCTGCCGGCTGCCGTGTGCGGCTGGCTGGCCCGCCACGCGTAAGCTCCCCGCATGGATCCGATCGTCGAGGCAGCCCTCAGGAAGTGGCCCAACGTGCCGCATTGCTACGGCTGGCTCGCGCTGGACGCCCGCGGCGACTGGTACATGCGCGATGACCGCGTGCGCGCGGCCGGACCCTTCCCGCAGGTCAAGGGCAGCCGCATCGTGCACGACAAGCTGCAGGCCTTCATCGGGCGCAACTATGCGGCCGACGAGCGCGGCTGCTGGTTCTTCCAGAACGGCCCGCAGCGCGTGTATGTCGAACTCGAGTCCGCACCCTGGGTGTGGCGCGTTCAGACGGTGGCCGGGCGGGCCACCGTGCACACCCACACCGGCCTGCCCGCCCAGGTGCAGGGTGCCTGGCTCGATCATCAGGGCCGCCTCTACCTGGCGTGCGATCTCGGCTTCGGCCTCGTGCACACGCTCGACATGGACCCGGCCGCCGATGCCGTGACCCGGGGCGAGTGGTCGCCCGCTGAACTGGATGCTGCCGAGATGCCTCAGCGTTTCGGCTACTGGCGGCGGCCGCAACCTGCGCAACCTGCCTGATTGCCGGAAGCAGGGGTGGGCGCTGGAGGGGCGGGGGCGGGGGCGGGGGCGCTGGGGCGGTTCCATGCCTGCTGATACGCCGCCAAGGCGTTCCCGGATGCACCCGCCAATGAAAAGGCCGCCCGCAGGCGGCCTGGCCGACGTGAAGAACGTCTCAGTTCGCTGCGCTGGCGGCGGGAGCCGGCGGCTTGGGCTCGGCGAACTTGCCGCCGCCCTGGTTGGCCATGTGCACCACGGCCCGCGCGATCTCGTAGTCGGAGTAGTCGCCGCCGCCCTGGGCGCCCATGGCGCCCTTGCCCTTGAGCGCCGAAGTCAGCAGGGCTTCGTAGCCGGTGGCCACGCGCGGGCCCCAGGCCGCGGCGTCGCCGAGCTTCGGAGCGCCGGCAGCGCCGCTGGTGTGGCAGGCGCCGCAGACGGCTTCGTAGACCTGGACCCCGGTCTTCAGCGAAGCCACGTCGGAGGCATCGCGGATCTCGACCATGCCCAGGGGCTGGATGCGCTTGGCGATGGCCTGCTCTGTCATGCCGTCACTACCCGCCGCGGGCTTGTCGCCGAAGGCGACGTAGTTCACCAGCAGGATGATCGTGATGATCGGGATGATGAACGATGCAACGACCGTCCAGATCAGCTGTTTCGGGGTCTTGATCGGGCCGGTGTGGCTGTCTTGTTCACTCATGGGAACCTTCGAAAGTCTCTGGGACAAAAACCGCCGAAGTATAGCCGCGAGTGCCTTGTTGCCTGATGGCCTCGACCTGGACGACCGGCTTGGTGGCGTCTGCCACGCCCATCGTCAGCTCCCCTTGCACCTCAGTGACCTGGTCGCCATCCTTCAGCCTGGCTGAACGGGGCTCGCGGCGCGCCACAGCAGGGCGGCTTCGGCGGCGAGCGCCTCGGCCTCGGCGCCGAGCAGGCCGTGGCGCAGTGCGAAGTCCAGCGTCGCCAGCGAGGCGTCCACGGTCATGCTCGCGCCGCGCGCCAGCGCGACGGCCTGCGCCACCGGCAGCAGGTCGAAGCGCTCGACCTCGCCGTCCTGGTTCATCGGCACCAGGCCCTCGGGCAACTGGAGATCGAAGACATGCAGCCACTCGAGCTGCCAGCCTTCGGGGATGTCGCGCTCCAGGCGCAGGACGCGCCCCGGCTGCGCCGTGCGCAGAAGCGCTTCGCCGAGCCCTGCTTCCTCGAAGCCTTCGCGCTGCAGCGTCTCCCAGGGGCTCTGGCCTGCCGGCACGCCGCCGCCGATCAGGTTGTCGTGCAGCCCGGGGTCGGTGGCCTTGGTGAACGCGCGCTGGGCGATCCACAGCGCGGCCGGGCGGCCATCGGGCCCGGCCACCCAGCCGTTGGCATGCGCACCCAGCGTCAGCGTGCCCCAGAAGCGTGAGCTGGCGCGCTCGATGCGCCCCAGTTCACGTGCGGTGTCGCCGGCGAAGACAGGGTAGGGCTCGTCGCGCCAAGCCACGATGAGGCCCTGCTCGCGAAGCAGCGCATTGACCTGCGCGAAGGCGGCATCCACGTCGCTGGCCCGCAGGCGGACGCCAGCATCGCTGACCGACCACTGTGGCCCCGTCAGTTCGCGCAAGGCCGGCAGGTGGGAGCGCGCCACCGAGCCGACCGTGTCGTCACCGACGGCGAAGGGCACGCGGGCGGCCCGGTCGCCCTGCCGCGCGGCCGCGATCGCGGGCCAGCGGGTGCCGCTCACGCAGTCCGCCCGCTTCAGGCTGCCTGCCGCGCGGTCTCGCCGCTGCGCCAGCGTGCCATCAGGGCGTCCCACTTCGGGCGTGCCGCAGCCATGTGGCGCAGCTTCACGTGGCCGTAGCCGCGGATGTCCTCCGGAATGCGCGCGATCTCGACCGCCAGGGCCAGGCGCTCGGCGCTCAGGTCCTTCAGGAGCTCCTCGATGCAGGCCCGGTACTCGACGATCAGCGCGCGCTCCGTGCGGCGCTCCTCGGTGCGGCCGAAGACATCCAGCGCGCCGCCGCGCAGGCCCTTGAGCCGCGCCAGCACGCCGAAGGCGCTGCGCATCCAGGGGCCGTAGGGCTGCTTGAGCATCTCGCCCCGATGGTTCTTTTTCGCCGTCAGCGGCGGCGCCAGGTGGTGCACCAGCTTGTAGTCGCCCTCGAACATGTCGGCGATCCGGGCCGTGAAGGCCGGGTCGGTGTGCAGGCGGGCCACCTCGTACTCGTCCTTGTAGGCCATCAGCTTGAAGAGGTAGCGGGCCACGGCTTCGCTGAGCTTCGTTCCCCCCAGGCCCGCCTCGGCGGCGCGCACCCGCTCGATGAAGGCCGCATAGCCCGCGGCATAGGCGGCGTCCTGGTAGCCGGTGAGGAACTCGGTGCGCGTCTTCACCATGTCGGCCAGCGAGCGGCGCTTGACGAACTGGATCACGGCCTGCGCCTTGAACAGAGCCTGCACCGCTGCCAGATCGTGCGCGCAGCGCCGGCCCCACTCGAACGCGGCCTTGTTGTTGTCGATCTGCACGCCGTTGAGCTCGATGGCGCGCATCAGCGCCGCGTGCGTCAGCGGGATGCGGCCGCGCTGCCATGCGTAGCCCAGCAGCAGCGGGTTCGTGTAGATGCTGTCGCCCAGCATCTGCACCGAGACCTGCTCGGCGTCGAAGGCGCCCAGCATCGCCTCGCCCACGCTGCCCTTCACGGCCGCTTCGCAGTTGCCCCCTGGGAACTGCCACTCGGTGTTCTTGACGAAGCCGGCGGTCGGGGTGCCGTGGGTGTTCAGCGCCACGTAGGTGCGCCCCTGCTGCATCACGGCCAGCGTGTACTTCGACGCGCCGACGATGGCGTCGCAGCCGATGACGAGATCGGCCTTGGCGGTGTCGACCTTGGTCGTGAAGATGGCGTCGGGCCGGTTGGCGATCTGGATGTGGCTCCAGGTGGCGCCGCCCTTCTGGGCCAGGCCCGCGGAATCCTGCGTGACCACGCCCTTGCCTTCGAGGTGCGCGGCCATGCCCAGAAGCTGACCGATGGTGATGACGCCGGTGCCGCCGACCCCGGCGACCACGATGCCCCAGGCCGTCTCGGCAACGGGCAGTGCGGGCTCGGGCAGCGCGGGCAGGGCGGATAGGTCGCCGCGCTGCTCCTTCTTCGGCTTCTTCAGCGTGCCGCCTTCCACCGTGACGAAGCTCGGGCAGAAGCCCTTCACGCACGAATAGTCGAGGTTGCAGCTGTTCTGGTTGATGCGGCGCTTGCGGCCGAACTCGGTCTCGACCGGTTCCACGCTCAGGCAGTTGCTCTGCACGCTGCAGTCGCCGCAGCCCTCGCAGACCAGTTCGTTGATGACCACGCGCTTGTCGGGCGTGGCGAGCTTGCCGCGCTTGCGGCGGCGGCGCTTCTCGGTGGCGCAGGTCTGGTCATACAGGATCACCGTGGTGCCCTGAAGCTCGCGGAACTCGCGCTGGATGCGGTCGAGTTCGTCGCGGTGCTGCACGACGACGCCGGGCTCCAGCGCCACGCCCTGGTACTTCTCGGGCTGGTCGGTCACGATGGTCAGCTTCGCCACGCCTTCGCTGACCAGGCTCTTCATGATCTGCAGCGTGCTGTGGCCCTCGGGCCGCTCGCCCACCTGCTGGCCGCCCGTCATGGCGACGGCGTCGTTGTAGAGCACCTTGTAGGTGATGTTCACGCCCGAGGCGATGCTCTGGCGCACCGCCAGGATGCCGCTGTGGAAGTAGGTGCCGTCGCCCAGGTTGGCGAAGATGTGCTTTTCCTTCGTGAACGGCGACTGCCCCACCCAGGGGACGCCCTCGCCACCCATCTGCGTGAAGGTGCTGGTGCTGCGGTCCATCCAGACCGACATGTAGTGGCAGCCGATGCCAGCCACCGCGCGGCTGCCCTCGGGCACGCGCGTGCTGGTGTTGTGGGGGCAGCCGCTGCAGAACCAGGGCGTGCGCTCGCCGGTGTCGGTCCTGAGCTCGATCAGCTCGCGCTCGCGGGCGGCGATGACGGCCAGGCGCTGGTCCATGCGCGCGGCCACGTCCTCGGGCACGCCGAGCTTCTTCAGGCGCTTCGCGATGGCCTTGGCGATGATGGCGGGGGTCAGGTCCGCCTTGGCGCGCAGAAGCCAGTTCTCGCTCGGGTTGGCCATGCTCCATTCGCCGCCGGTGCTGTCGCCGTCGGGCTCGTCGAACTTGCCCAGCACGTTGGGGCGGACGTCGGTGCGCCAGTTGTAGAGCTCTTCCTTGACCTGGTACTCGATGACCTGGCGCTTCTCCTCGACGACCAGGATCTCCTGCAGCCCCTGCGCGAACTCGCGCGTGATGGTGGCCTCCAGCGGCCACACCACGTTGACCTTGTGCACGCGGATGCCCAGCGAGCGGCAGGTGGCGTCGTCCAGGCCCAGGTCCGACAGCGCCTGGCGCATGTCGTTGTAGGCCTTGCCGCTGGCGATCAGGCCGAAGCGGTCATGCGCGGTCTCGACCACGTTGTGGTTCAGGCGGTTCGCGCGCACATAGGCCAGCGCCGCGTACCACTTGTAGTCCATGAGCCGCGCCTCCTGCTCCAGCGGCGCGTCGGGCCAGCGGATGTGCAGGCCGCCCGGCGGCATCAGGAAGTCCTCGGGCAGCACGATCTTCACGCGGCCCGGGTCGACGATCACCGACGAAGCCGACTCCACGACCTCCTGGATGGTCTTCATGCCGCTCCATACGCCCGAGAAGCGGCTCATGGCGAAGGCGTGCAGCCCCATGTCGAGGATGTCCTGCACGCTGGACGGGAAGAACACCGGCAGCCCGCAGGCCTTGAAGATGTGGTCGCTCTGGTGCGGTGCGGTGCTGCTCTTGGCGACGTGGTCATCGCCGGCGATGGCGATCACGCCGCCGTGGCGGCTGGTGCCCGCCATGTTGGCGTGCTTGAAGACGTCGGAGCAGCGGTCCACCCCCGGGCCCTTGCCGTACCAGATGCCGAAGACGCCGTCGTACTTCTTCTCCTTCGGGTACAGGTCGAGCTGCTGCGTGCCCCAGACCGCCGTGGCGCCGAGTTCCTCGTTCACGCCCGGCTGGAACACGATGTGCTGTTCTGCCAGGTGCTTGCGCGCCGACCACAGTGCCTGGTCGTAGCCGCCGAGCGGGCTGCCGCGGTAGCCGCTGATGAAGCCGGCCGTGTTCAGGCCCGAGAGCATGTCGCGCTGGCGCTGCAGCATCGGCAGCCGCACCAGGGCCTGCACGCCGCTCATGAAGGCGCGGCCCTCGGCCAGCGTGTACTTGTCTTCGAGCGTCACGCTTTCCAGCGCCTTGCGGATGGCGTCGGGCAGGGGTGCATTCATGGTCGGCTGCTCCAGCGGTGGGTTGCGGAAGTGTAGGCAAGCAAGGCTTGCATGTCTTTTCTTTTGATGCCCTCAAAGGCATACTGAAAGCAAGGTTCTTGCTGAGAAATATCCGTGGAAGACAAATCAATGCTGAAAAGGTCGACGCCAGGGAAAACCCATGTGCCCGACGCCGAGGTGGCGGAGCCTTCCGGGGCGGCGCTGGACCGCTATGACATCTCGATCCTGCGGGAACTCCAGCAAGACGCGCGCCTGTCCAACACCGAACTGGCGCAGCGCATCGGGCTGTCGGCGGCGCCCACGTGGCGGCGCGTGCGCCGCCTCGAGGAGCAGGCCTACATCACGGGTTACCGCGCCGAGATCGACCGGCGTCGCATCGGGCTCGGCGTGCTGGCCTTCGTGCGCGTGGACACCGAGCGCAGCGGCGGCGATTCGATGCGCGCGCTGGAGGCGCAGATCCGCGCCCTGCCAGAGGTCATCGCCTGCCACTACATCAGCGGCGCGGGCACGTTCGAGCTGCAGGTCATGGCGACGGACCTCGACGCCTACTCGCGGTTTTCCGTCGATACGCTGTTGAACCTTCCCAACGTGAAGGACATCCACACCAGCTTCTCGCTGGGCGAAGTGAAGGCCGGCGCACTTCTGCCGCTCGGGCACCTGGGCAACCCTGCCGCGTAAGGGAGTACCCTCGCTACCTGACGATGTCCCTGAACGCATCCCCGCCCCTCCATCGCCGCGCCCTCGACGCGCTGCTGACCACCGACCCGGTGCAGCGCATGCGCCTGTCGCAGGCCGGCCTGGCGATGCTGCTGATGTCGGCCGGCGTCGTCGCCATGCACTACTTCGTGTTCGTGGGCATCGCCGCGTCCGCACCGGTGTGGTGGTGGACAGCCGCCTCGCTGGGCGGCATGCTGGTGTTCTTCTGCCTCATCCGCGCCGGCTGGTCGCGCAGGCTGCGCGATCCCTCCCTGACGCTGCCGCAGATGCTGTACGCCATCTCGAGCGGCGTGGTCGCGTACGCGCTGGTGGGCGAAGGCCGGGGCAGCGTGTTCCCGATCGTGATGGTGATCATCGCGTTCGGCCTGTTCCAGCTGCGCCCACGCGCGGTGAGCGCCGTCGGCTTCTATGCGGTGGCGCTGTTCGGCGCTGCGATGGCCCTCATGGCCTGGCTGCGGCCCGATGTCTACCAGCCCCGGGTGGAGCTGGGCCACTTCCTCATGATCGCCACGATGATGCCGGCGATGTCCATGCTGGCCAGCCGTTTCAGCAGCGTGCGCGAACGCCTGCGCCGCCAGAAGTCGGATCTGGCGCACGCCGTGGCGCGCATTCAGGAACTGGCCACGCGGGATGAGCTCACCGGCCTGCCCAACCGTCGCCACATGCTCGACCTGATGGAGCAGGAACACCGGCGCTGCGTGCGTTCGGGCCATACCTTCTGCCTGGCGGTCATCGACGTCGACCACTTCAAGCAGATCAACGACCGCCAGGGCCACGCCGCCGGCGACGAAGTGCTGCGCACGCTCGCGCGCGAGATGCAGACCGTGCGGCGCCTGTCCGACGTGCTGTCGCGATGGGGCGGCGAGGAGTTCGTGCTGATGCTGTCCGACTCCCGCGCCCCGCTGGCGCGTGGCGGGGTCGAGCGACTGCGCGAACGCGTCGCGCAGCTGCGCTTCGAGCCGGACCTGCCGGGCCTGCAGGTCACGGTGTCGGCGGGCCTGGCCGAGCACCATGCCGGCGAGTCCGTGGCGCAGACGCTGGCGCGGGCCGACCAGGCGCTCTACGAGGCCAAGGCCCAGGGCCGCAACCGGGTCGTCGTGGCCTGATCCACCCGGGCCGCGGGCGCTCAGCCGGGCGCCGCGGCCGGCCAGAGCACCCACATCCGAAGCGCCTGCTTCATGCGGCCGGCCTGCGCCTCGGCGTTGTCGCCCCAGCCCCAGAAGTAGTCGGCGCGCACCGCGCCGACGATGGCGCTGCCGGTGTCCTGGGCCGTCACCAGCCGCTGCAGCGGTGTGCTCGACAACGGCTCGGTGCTGTCCAGCCAGACCCAGGCGCCATAAGGGATGCTCTGCGGGTCGACCGCGATCGAGCGTTCCGGCGTCAGCGGCACGCCCATGGCGCCGCGCGGCCCCACGCCCGGATCGGGCAGGGGTTCTTCGCGGAAGAACACCACGCGCGGATTGGCCCAGAGCATCTCGTCCACGCGTTTCGGGTTCGCGCGCGCCCAGGCCTTGATCGCGGGCCACGATGCGCCGTCCGCCGTGAGTTCGCCCTGGTCGATCAGCCACCTGCCGACCGAGCGGTAGACGTGGCCGTTGTGGCCCGCGTAGGCCAGCCGGACGCTGCTCACCTGGCCATCGGCCTCGGTGATCCGAAGGCGGCCGGAACCCTGGATCTGCAGCACCAGCGCATCCAGCGGGTCCGCCAGCCACGCGATCTCGCGGCCCTGCAGCGCGGCGCGTGCCGCCGCCGTGGTGTCGATCTGGCGCCGCGTGAACCAGGGCTCGCGCCTGGTGTCCTGGAGCATCGGCGGCAGTGAGTACAAGGGCGTGGCGTGGCGCGCGTCGCGCTGTCGGCGCGCTTCCATCAGCGGCTCGTGGTAGCCGGTGATCAAGCCTTGCACGCGGCCGTCAGGCGCCTGCACGGCGTACGGCTGCAGGTGCTGGCGCAGGAAGGCGCGGGCTCCGGCCTCGTCCGTGGGCGGCTCGAGCAGCACGCGGGCGCAGACGCCCGCCCAGCCGCGCAGCGGCCGCGCACAGCCGGCCACGAGCGCAGGCCACGCGGCCAGCAGGGTGTCGTTGTCGAAGCCGGGCAGGTCCTCCCAGGCCGCGGGTTGCCAGACTGCACGGGCACGCTCGATCGGCTGGACGGGCGGCCTCGGCGCCGCGGCGCCGGCGGGCTCGGCCGCGGGCGTGGTTGGCGTTGGTGTCGGTGTCGGTGTCGGTGTCGGTGTGCGCGGCAGTACCGGCACCGGCGGCAAGGCCATGCACCCCGCCAGCAGCATCGACGCACCTAGAATGAGGGCACTGAACGCAGCAGCACCAGAGACAGGAACTCGAAGCATGTGGTGGATTGTGCTGGAGGCCCTCGCCGCGCTGGCGCTGCTCCTGTTCGTCGTGTGGTGGACCATGTTTTCCGGTCGTCGCCGCGGCGAACGTCCAACCGACGACGACGGCCGCTGAGGCCCCCGGGGTTACCGCGCCCCTGCTGCTGCTTGGCTGGGCGTGGCTCCCGGCCCGAGCTTGCTCTGCTGGCGTGGACGCCGGGAAAGTTCTGCTGTGTGGGTTCTCTAGTCAGGCATTCCTGACTTCTCCCGAGCCTGCCGGGAACTTTGCACATGACGCGGCGCCGCGCCGGAAGTGTGACCGCACCATCGACAGCCGCGTTGTTCGCGGAGTGACGCCGCCGCGGCGGGTGCAGCGTCCGTCGGTTGCGAACTGCCGGGTTCAGGTCGATGGATTCAGCCCGAGGGATTCAGGATCGCGAACAGCACCATGTCGCACAGCGCGCCCTGCGGGTCCCGTTCGTGGCGGCGCAGCAGCCCTTCGCGCTGCATGCCCAGGGTCTGCGCGAAGTGCAGCGCGCGATGATTGCGCGCATCGCTCATGGCCTCGATGCGCTGGAACCCCTGCGCGAAGCAGGCCTCGATGACCCGCAGCGCTGCCTCGCGCATCAGCCCCCGGCCCGCGCGCGACGAGTGGCCCACGTAGCCGATCTCGCCGCGGCCGGCGTCCAGGTCGATGGTGTGGACGTCGATGCGGCCGACCCAGCCGCCGTCGTCGCGTGCGAACACATGGAAGGCCAGATCCTCGCCTTCGGCCGTGCACCTGGCGTCGGACGCGCAGAAGCGCCGCGCCCATTCGCGGTCGACGGGAGCCTGGCTCCAATTGACATACAGCAGCGCCGGCATCGACGCCAGGACGCCCGAGGCGAATGCCTCGGCGTGCTCCTCGCGCGGCGTTTCCAGCCAGACGCGGCCGCTTTCCAGCCGCTTCGGCACGGCCTTCAGGTCGATCATTGGTCCTTGGGGGGCCACAGGAAGCTCAGCGGCGCGCTGTTCAGGCGGGCGCGGATGGCCGCCGTGATCAGCGCACGGTCCTGCACGCGCACGCCACGTGAGCGCAGCGCCACCTTGAACGCGAACCAGAAGCTCACGGACAGGTTCAGCGCGCCGGTCACGGCAATGCCGGCCAGGCACCACCAGAAGGCGGGCTCGCGCAGCACATCGAGCCCCAGCGCCCCGGCCGCCGCGGCCAGCTGCCCCGTGGACAGCGTCACGTGCCGCACCTCGATGCCGAGCCCGAAGAACGCGAACAGCGCCGGCACCAGCCCCAGCATCATGCCGAGCGACACATTCGCCGCGAGGCCCGAGATGTTGTGGCGCCACCAGCGCGCCCAGGATTGCGCCCGCTTCGCACCCAGCGCGCCCACGATGCGTGGATTCCACGCGATGGCGCTGTCCAGCCGCTGGAAAACGAACCAGTTCTCGACCCAGCCAGCGATCAGCGAGCTCGAGAACAGCAGCACGCCCGTGAACACCGCGAAGAACACGGTCGGCCCCAGAAGCGTCAGGCTGTGCAGCACATACTCCGCGGTTTCCGGGCCCACGGGCGTGACGCCGAAGAGCCAGCCGCTGGCCAGTTGCACGGCCAGCACCAGCGGGCCGCAGACCATCAGGTTGCCGAAGATGCCGGCCGCCTGCGAACGTATCAGCGCCGCCACGCGGTCGACGAAGGTCTCGACGGCCACCGTCGTCTCGGCGCCTGGCCGCGCCTTGCGCAGTTCGCCCAGGGTGGCGGCCATGGCTGGGGCCGTCATGGCCGGCTGCTTGGTGGCCACCGTCCAGTGCAGCAGCATGATGATCACGAAGCTGATGGCGTAGTTGGCCCCGGCCCAGAAGCCGTTCCAGAAGAGCGACAGGCCCAGCGCGCCGACAGCGAACTTGGCGAAGGTGGTGCCGACGATGATGGCGCCTCCGCCGGCCGCGCGCTGCAGCATCTGGCGGTATTCGGCGCGGTCACGGGTGATGTAGTGGTCGCCGGTCTCGGCGTTGCGCTCGGCCACCTGCCGGGCCAGAAGCGAGTAGTGCCGCGCCATCAGGCGCCGCAGGCCCCGCATCTCGCCCTCCACCAGCACCAGGTTGGACACGAGGCGCTGCAGGGCAGTGCCCGGCGACGGCGCGAGCAGACATTCCAGCAGCAGTTCGATGCGCCGTGTACGGGCTCGTAGCTGGTCCATCTCGAAGACGATGTCGACCGAGACGCCGAACTCCTCCAGATGGTCGGTGATGCTTTCGCTCGCGCGGCCGCAGGCGTCCAGCAGGGTGCGCAGCCAGTGAGCGTGCTGGAGTGCTGCGGCCGTGTCGTTTTCGAGCAGGGCCGTGCGCAGGCGCTCCGCGCCGGTGCTGAGCTGGCGGAAGGGTTCGCCTTCCAGCAGGGCCGGGCTCATGCGCTTGCGCAGCGGGCCGGCGTAGCCGGTGGCCTGCACGGCGCTCACGAGGATGGTCAGTGCATCCAGCAGGACTTGCCGCCACTCGCGCGCATCCGGGGGCGGCATCAGCAGGTGCGCCAGCCGGTCGAGCTGCGCTTCGTCCAGTGCGTCGATCCAGGGCCCGTCCGCCGGGTCGAACAGCAAGGGAAACAGGTCGGCCAGGTCGGCGGTTTCGGGCGTGCGGGGCAGCAGGCGCTGCCGGATCCGGCTGATCACCTCGCTGCGCAGCGCCATGCGGGGCGCGAAGCCGAAATCGGCGAACAGTGCGACGGCATCCACCTCGCGCCAGAAGGCATGGAGCACGCCCTGCACGCGTTCCTGGTGCTCGGGGTGGCGGTCCAGCACGTTGAGCAGGTGGCGCAGGCGCAGGGCAGCCACCGGCGTGCGCGGCTCGGCCGCCGCCACCTCGCCCTCCTTGGGCGGCACCGCGTGGCGCAGCCACTCCATCAGCCGGATGAGCCAGGTGTGGCGCACGGGCTGCGGTGCGCGCGGGTCCGCGGCATTCAGGAGCGCGGTGAGATCCCAGCTCATCGGGGCGAGGTCCGCCCTGGAGAGAAGCCGCAGGGGCCGCCCGCTCTCAATGCAGCAATCCCGGGAAGACCAGCTCGAATGCGGGAACCTCGGCCTCGAAGGCGTGGGCGTCCTCCGTCATGCAGAAGAAGGTGCCCTTCATCTGCCCGTGAGGCGTGGCCACCCGTGTCCAGCTGGTGTATTCGAAGGTTTCGCCCGGTTTCAGCACGGGCTGGTGCCCCACCACCGCAAGGCCGCGGACATCCTCGCGATGACCGTTGGCGTCGGTGACGACCCAGTGCCGCGCCACGACCTGCGCGGTGATGTCGCCCGTGTTCCGGATGACGATGGTGTACGCGAAGCCGTAGGGCCCCTCGGGTGGGTTGGACTGTTCGGGCAGGTACTGCACGCGGACGTCACAGCGAATCTCGGGGAGGCTCATGCAAGCGATTCTAGAATTCGCCGCATGACGACCTACCGAATCGCCCCTTCCATCCTCTCGGCCGACTTCGCCCGCCTCGGCGAGGAGGTGCGCGACGTGATCTCCGCCGGCGCCGACTGGATCCACTTCGACGTGATGGACAACCATTACGTCCCCAACCTGACTTTCGGCCCGATGGTGTGCCAGGCCCTGCGAAAGCACAGCAGCGTGCCGATCGACGTTCACCTGATGGTGCAGCCCGTCGACGCACTGGCCCTGGCCTTCGCGAAGGCCGGCGCCGACCTGGTGAGCTTTCACCCTGACGCCAGCGCGCACGTGGACCGCACGCTGCAGCTCATCCGGGGCGAGGGCAAGCAGGCCGGGCTGGTGTTCAACCCCGCCACGCCGCTGGACGTGCTGGAGTACGTGATCGACAAGGTCGATCTGATCCTGATCATGAGCGTCAACCCGGGCTTCGGAGGCCAGAGCTTCATCGACAGCGCGCTGCGCAAGGTCGAGAAAGCGCGCAAGCTGATCGACGCCACCGGGCGCGACATCCGCCTCGAGGTGGACGGCGGCATCAAGGTGGACAACATCCGCCGCGTGGCCGACGCCGGCGCGGACACCTTCGTGGCCGGCAGCGCGATCTTCGGCGCGCCGCCGTACAGGAACGTGATCGACGCGATGCGCTCGGCGCTGGCGCGCTGAGCCCGGGAGCCCCCATGAAGCTCAAGATGGCGAAGAACTCGCTCTTCGCGATCCTGCTGCGCTCGTCCTGGTGGATCAGCCTGGCCTTGGCGGTGGCGCTCGGCCTGGCCGGCGTCGCGCTGCTGCCAGCCGATTACCGCATCGCAGGAGCGCTGTCGGGCTTTCCGTTCGCCGTGATCAGCGCCATGGCCGCCTGGCGGCAGTGGAAACTGCCCAGCGCGGCGCGCATCGACGAAACGCGCGATGCCGTGTCGCAGATGGCCTGGCCGGCGTTCTCGGCGCTGCTGGAGCAGGCGTTCGTGCGCGACGGCTACCGCGTCAAGGCGGTGAAGGCCGGCGGCGCACACGACTTCGAGCTCGAGCGGCAGGGGCGGCGCATGCTGGTCAGCGCGCGCCGCTGGAAATCGGCTCAGACCGGGCTGGAGGCGCTGCGTGCGCTGCAGGCCGCGCGCCAGGCGGCCGACGTCGCCGATGCGCTGCTGATCGGCCTCGGCGACCTGAGCGAGACCGCGAGGCCTTTCGCCGCACAGCAGCAGATCGCCGTCTGGCAGGCGGCGGAGATCGCGCAGGCGCTCAAGGGGCTGCCGCTGAAGGGCCTTGCGCTCAAGCACGGCGCCCGCTGAGCGTCAGTCCATCGCGCGTGCCTTCACGCGCTTGCCTTTCACCGGGCGGTCGTTCAGGGCCCTGAGGGCCTCGCCGGCGATGGCGCGGTCGACCGCCACGTAGGTCGAGAAGTCGTTGACCGTGATGCGACCGATCTGTGTGCCCGGCAGGCCGGCATCCTTGGTCAGCGCTCCCAGGACGTCGCCGCGGCGGATCTTCTCCTTGCGCCCGCCCAGGATCTGGATCGTGGCCATCGGCGGCTTCAGCGGGCCGCCGCCCGTGGGGGTGAGTTCGCTCAGCGGGTGCCACTCCACCTCGCGGCCTGCTTCCTGCTCGATGCGGCCCACGCGCCCCATCTCGTCCATGCTGGCCAGGCTGAAGGCCCAGCCAGCCTCGTCGGCGCGGCCGGTGCGGCCGATGCGGTGCGTGTGGACCTCGGCCTCGGGTGTGATGTCGACGTTGATCACTGCCTCCAGCTGGGCGATGTCGAGCCCGCGCGCCGCCACGTCGGTGGCCACGAGCACCGACACGCTGCGGTTGGTGAAGCGGATCAGCACCTGGTCGCGGTCGCGCTGCTCCAGGTCACCGTGCAGGGCCTCGGCGCTGACGCCCTGCGCCTGCAGCACGTCCACCAGGTCGCGGCACTGCTGCTTGGTGTTGCAGAACGCCAGGGTGCTGACCGGCCGGAAGTGCGCGAGCAGCTGGCCGACGGCATGCAGCCGCTGCTCCTCGGTGACCTCATAGAAGCGCTGGCGGATCTGCGTGGCGGCGGGCTGCTCGGCCAGGGCCACGGTCTTCGGATCGCGCAGCACCTTCTTCGACAGCGCAGCGATGTCCTCGGGGTAGGTGGCCGAGAACAGCAGGGTCTGGCGCGCCTTCGGGCACAGCGCCGCCACGCGGGCGATGTCTTCCGCGAAGCCCATGTCCAGCATGCGGTCGGCTTCGTCGAGCACCAGGGTCGAGAGCGACTCGAGCACCAGCGTCCCGCGCTCCAGGTGGTCCAGAACCCGGCCCGGCGTGCCGACGATCACGTGCGCGCCGTGCGCCAGGCTCTCAGCCTGCGGCTTGATCGGCGTGCCGCCGCACAGCAGCAGGACCTTGACGTTGCCCTCTCCGCGGGCCAGACGGCGAACCTCCTGGGCCACCTGGTCGGCGAGCTCGCGCGTGGGGCAAAGCACCAGTGCCTGCACGGCGAGCGTGGCGCTCCTGAGCCGTGCCAGCAGCGCCAGCGCGAAGGCGGCGGTCTTGCCGCTGCCCGTGCGCGCCTGGGCGATCAGGTCGTGTCCCGCCAGCGCCAGAGGCAGGCTTTCGGCCTGGATGGGGGTCATGGTGTCGTAGCCAAGCTGCTGCAGCGTGGCCAGGGTTGCCGGGCTCAGCGGCAGGCGTGAGAAATCTGTCGGTGTCATGCCCGTACGGTAAGGCATCGCTCAAGTCGGCGGCTGAGGCACCGATAGGAAACCCAGGTTCAATCCGATCGCAGCGCCCCTTCATGCTCTCCAAACCGCTTGAACTCTTCCTGAAGCCGGGCATGACCCTGATGCGTCGCCTGGGTTTCCCGGCGAAGATGCTTCTGATGGGGTTGGCCCTCGCGCTGCCGCTGGGCTGGCTGACCACGCACGCCGTTCTGGCCCGCCATGCGGAGCTGGAATTCACGCGTGCCGAGCGCGTGGGCGCCGACGTGCTGTCCCGCGCCCTGGAGATCGCGCTGCAGGTGCAGACGCATCGTGGCCTCGTCAACCGGGCGCTGTCCGGCGACACCGGCGCCACCCCGGCGCTGGCCGAGCAACGCCAGGCGCTGAAGAGTGGCCTGGTCGCCGTGCGCAGCCTGGTGGCCGACCACCCGGGCCTGGCGCTCGACGCCGAATGGTGGCCGATCGATGCCGTGCTGACGCGCCTCGCGGCCGGCGAGCACCCGGCCGACGCGGCGCAGAGCTTCGCGTTGCACTCCGAGCAGATCGTCGCCCTGCGCCGGTTCGTGATGCGCTCGGCCGAGAACAGCGGCCTGCTGCTCGACCCCAAGGCCGACACCTATCACCTGATGACGCTCAGCGTCGACCACATCCTGCCGTGGACCGAGGCCATCGGGCGTATGCGCGGGCTGGGCGCTGGCTGGCTGAAGCGCGACCCTGCCGACATGGGCGGCCGCGTTGCCGTGCTGACCCAGCAGGGCCTGCTGGCCGAGCGGCTTGCCGTGGTCTCGCAGACCGTGTCCGCACTGGGCCGAGCCGGCGAGGCGCCGCCTGCCGGGTTCGAGGCGGCGCTCGCGGCGTCCCGCGCCTTTGCCGATCGCGTTGACGCGACCTTCCGGACCCAGACGGCGCAACCTTCGGCCGCCGAGTTCTTCGACGCCGGAACGCAGGCCATCGCACCCGTGGCGACCATGGCGCGCGCCACAACCGCCCGGATGTCGACCCTGCTGGCCGAGCGCGAGCGCAGCCTGGAAAGGCTGACCCTCGCCGCCGCACTGGCGGGCGTGGGCACGCTGCTGGGCGTGGCTTACCTGGCGGTCGTGTTCTTCCGCACCTCGCTGGGCGCCATGCGCGTGCTGCAGGGGTCCGTAGGGCAGCTGGCTTCGGGCGACTTCGCCACCCGCGTCCGGCTGCGCGGCAACGACGAGTTGGCCGTGGTCGGGCAGACCCTGGATGCCATGACCGGCAAGTTGTCCGAGATGGTGTCGGACATCCGCAGCAGCGCCTCGATGGTCGCGCAGTCCGGGCAGAAGCTCGCCAGTGACACGCAGGCACTGTCGGAACGCACGGACGCGCAGGCCCAGAGCCTGGTGCGCACCACCAGCAGCGTGCAGGAACTGCGCGTGGCCGTGGACCGCAGCGCACAGGCCGCGCAGGCGGCGGATGCGCTGGCAGAGCGGGTGCGCGGCATGGCCGAACAAGGCGGCAGCGCGATCCAGTCGTCGGTGCAGTCGATGCACGACATCCAGACCAGTTCGCGCAGGGTGGCCGAGATCATCGGCGTCATCGAGGGCATCGCCTTCCAGACGAACATCCTCGCGTTGAATGCGGCGGTCGAGGCTGCGCGTGCTGGCGAGCAGGGGCGCGGCTTTGCCGTCGTCGCCGCCGAGGTTCGCACGCTGGCGCAGCGCAGCTCCACTGCCGCCCGCGAGATCAAGACGCTCATCGGCGAGTCAGTCGGCCATGTGGACGCGGGTGTCCAGCGGATCGGCGGCTCGAGCCAGACCTTCACCGACATCGTCGCGGGTGTGCGCGAGGTGGCCGACAACCTGCGCGGCATCTCCGCCGGGGCCGGCAGGCAGAGCGCCAGCCTCGGGCAGATTTCCGAGGCTGTGGCCGAGATCGACCGTCTCACGCAACAGAACGCTCACATGGTGGAGCAGGCCCTGCACAGTTCGGGGCAGCTCAACGAACGCGCCGAACGGCTTTCGGGTGCGGTTTCCTCGTTCCGGCTGCGCCAGGGCAGCGCCGACGAGGCGCTGGCCCTGGTGCGCCGCGCCGTGGAGCTCTACCGTGGCGCTGGCAGCGGCGCGCTGCAGCGCATCACGCAGGACGCCAAGGCCTGGGTCGATCGCGACATGTATGTCTTCGCCTTCGACCGCCAGGGCGTCTACCGTGCCTTCGGCGGCAACGTCGCGAAGGTCGGCACCTCCGTGCGCGAGATCCGTGGCATCAACGGCGACAAGCTCGTCTCCGATGCCTTCGAGCGTGCAGGCTTCGGCGGCGGCTGGGTGGACTACGAGTTCGCCAACCCGCAGACCGGCGGCATCGATCTCAAGACGTCCTACGTGGAGCCCGTCACCGCCGACCTCGTCATCGGCTGCGGCGTCTACAAGTCGCGTTCGTCCGATTCCTCGGTCTCCGCCAGCACGCCGCCGGCCGGTGGGCGCACCTCTCAGCCCCTGTCCACCCGCCGTGCCAGCACCACCGAACTGGTGGTTCGCGCCACGCCGTCGATCTCGCCGATCTGATCGAGCAGTTCGTCCAGCCGCGCCGTGGTTTCGGCGCGCAGCAGGGCGATGTAGTCGAATTCACCGCTGACCGAGCTGAGCTGTCTCAGCTCGGGCAGCAACGCCAGCCTGCGCGTGACCTCGCGTCCCTGCTTGGGGTCGGTGACGATGCCCACGTAGGCCTGCACCGAGCGGTCCTCCTCGTCGGCGGCCAGCCGGACGGTGTAGCCCGCAATCACGCGTTCACGTTCCAGCCGCGACAGCCGGGCCAGCACGGTCGTGCGCGCCACCCCCAGGCGCCGGGCCAGCTGCGCCGTGCTCTCGCGGGCATTGGCCTGCAGCAGTGCCAGCAGGCGGCGGTCGAGTTCATCCAGGTTCACTCTGTGCGATTCGTCCGAACGGTTCGTCAGAACGTCGATCTTAGCGCGAAGTTCGTCGAAAGCAGGGTTTCATTCGTCCGCGACCCTTCCTAGACTTGCCCGATCGAAATCGGAGCTCTCCCATGCGCATCGCCCTGCTCGGCGCCGGCCACATCGGCCAGACCATTGCCCGCCTGCTCGCCGACAGCGGCGACTATCAGGTCACCGTGATCGATCGCGACCCTTCCGCGCTCGCCCGCCTGGACCCTGAACGCGTGAGCACCCGCGTGGCCGAGACCTCGGATGCCAGCTCGCTGATGGCCGTGCTGCGCGGACACGACGCCGTCGTGAATGCACTGCCGTACCACCTGGCCACCCTGGCGGCCACCTGTGCCCGCGAAGCCGGATGCCACTACTTCGACCTCACCGAGGACGTGGCCGCCACGCGCGCCATCCAGGCGCTGGCCGAGGGCGCCCGCACGGCCTTCATGCCGCAGTGCGGCCTGGCGCCGGGCTTCATCGGCATCGTGGCGCACCACCTGGCGCAGGGTTTCGAGGAACTGCACGAGGTGAAGATGCGTGTCGGCGCGCTGCCGGCCTTCCCCACCAACGCGCTCAAGTACAACCTGACCTGGAGCGTGGACGGGCTCATCAACGAGTACTGCCATCCGTGCGAGGCCATCCGCGACGGCGTCAACATCGAGATGCTGCCGCTCGAGGGGCTGGAGCATTTCAGCCTGGACGGCACGGAGTACGAGGCCTTCAACACCAGCGGCGGCCTCGGCACCCTGTGCGAGACGCTGGCCGGCCGCGTGCAGACGCTGGACTACAAGAGCGTGCGCTACCCGGGGCATCGCGCGCTGATGAAGCTGCTGCTGGAAGAGCTGCAGCTCAAGAACGACACCGAGACGCTCAAGAGCATCCTCCGCAAGAGCATTCCCAGCACCATGCAGGACGTGGTGCTGGTGTTCGTGACGGTCAGCGGCCTGAAGAAGGGCGCGCTCGTGCAGGAGGTCTTCGCGCGCAAGATCTTCGCCGACCGCTGCGAGGCCCACCCGCTGTCAGCCATCCAGATCACCACCGCGGCAGGCATCTGCGCAGCCCTGGACCTGTTCCGCGAGGGCCGTCTGCCGCAAAGCGGCTTCATCCGCCAGGAGCAGGTGGCGCTGCCCGAATTCCTCGCCAACCGCTTCGGCGGGGCCTACCAGCAGAGCAGGCAGGTCGAGAGCATCGGCTGAGGTGTCGCGGCGCCGGCTTATGCTGGCGGCATGAACCCGAAAGACTTCGACGCCGCGATCATCGACCTCGATGGCACGATGGTGGACACCATCGACGACTTCGTCCTGGCGCTGAGCCTGGCGCTGGCCGATCTCGACCTGCCCCCGGTCGGGCGCGACTTCGTCGTGCGAACGGTGGGCAAGGGCTCGCGCCACCTGCTTCATTCCGTGCTGGCGCACCTGGGGCAGGCGCCCGATGGTCTGGAGGCCCTGTGGCCGCGCTACCAGCACCACTACCTCGCGGTGAACGGCGAAGCCTCCGCCGTGTTCCCCGGTGTGGTCGAGGGCCTGCGCGCCCTGCAGGCGGCCGGGCTCAGGCTGGCCTGCCTGACCAACAAGCCGGGCGACTTCGCGCGGCCGCTGCTGGCCGCAAAGGGCCTCTCGGGCTACTTCGAGCATGTCTTCGGTGGCGATGCCTTCGCACGGCAGAAGCCCGACCCGCTGCCGCTGCTGGAGACCTGCCGCGCGCTGGGCACGGCACCCGCGCGCACGCTGATGGTCGGCGATTCGGCCAACGACGCCATGGCGGCGCGCGCCGCGGGCTGCCCGGTGGTGCTGGTGCGCTACGGCTACAACCACGGCGAACCCGTGGAGTCGGCCGGCGCTGACGTCCTGGTGGACCGGCTGGACCAGATCCTTCAGTTGCCCTGAGGTGCGGCTGTCGCTTCCTTGCCCAGAAGCAGGTCCTTGAGCTGGTCGTCTGCCGGCTTGGGGCCGAGCCAGATTCGCATCAGGGCGGCGAAGAACTCGGGCTCCCGGATCGGCTCGCCCTGGGCCAGGCCGTTCACGTACACCTGCGTGCCGGTGCCGGGCAGCCACTCGACGGAAAAGTGCTCGCCGGGCGTGAGCTTCTTCTTGGCAGCGAACATCTCGGCCAGCCGCAGCGTGCCGGCGATGGACTTCGAGAAATCGGCGCGCGAGGAGTTGTCCTCCATCCCGCGCGTGAAGAGCTTGCCCAGATCGTTGGCGTTGATCTCCCGCAGCATCGCGATGTGCAGCCGCTTCGGGCCGGGCAGGGACAGGACCTGCTCCGGCGTCGTGGCCTTGCCCTGCAGGTACAGACCCGCGGTGTAGACCTTCACGACGAATCGATAGCGGATTCCGGCGCCATTGAGGCCCAGCGGCTTGCCGGCCACGGTGACCTGCGGCGGATAGTTGATGCCGGAGACCTCGAGCGCATGCGCCGGCGAGCCCAGCAGAAGTGCCACGGCCAGCAGTGCGGTCGGCATCGGGGCAGTTTTCGAGACGGTTCTCAGGACGGAACTCGAGATCTGGGTGGGGAGACGGAGCATGGTGGTGCCTTGCGTTCGGGTGGCGGCCGGCCGGGTGTGGCGGCCGCGGCGCGAAATGTAGCCTGCGGTACACTGAAAAACATGTTCATCGCGCGCAATCTGAGCAATGGGTCTCACGACCGGGGAGCCTGGCCCTGGCGGGGCTGGCCCATCACTGCCTGACTTGCGCCGCCGCGGCCCCCTGACGAGCCCGGCGGACTCTCTGTGTGCCATGGGCCGCCCCTCGCGGGCGGCGCCGCGAGGATGTCCCCGATGATCACCGAACTCGAATTCCAGAGCCTTGCCGCGCAGGGCTACAACCGCATCCCGCTGATCGCGGAAGCGTTCGCGGACCTCGAAACGCCGCTGTCTCTGTACCTCAAGCTGGCCGGGGGCAGCCCGAACAGCTTCCTGCTGGAGTCCGTGGTGGGCGGCGAGCGCTTCGGCCGCTACTCCTTCATCGGCCTGCCGGCCCGCACGCTGCTGCGCAGCACGGGCCGCCAGACCGAACTCGTGACCGATGGCGTCGTCGTCGAGCGGCATGAGGGCAACCCGCTGGACTTCGTCGCCGCCTATCAGCAGCGCTTCAAGGTGGCGCTGCGGCCGGGGCTGCCGCGCTTTTGCGGCGGGCTGGCGGGGTACTTCGGCTACGACGCCGTTCGCCACATCGAGCCGCGGCTCGCGCAGGCGCAGAAATCCGGCGGCCTCGGGACCCCCGACATCCTGCTGCTGCAGACCGAGGAACTGGCCGTCATCGACAACCTGTCGGGCCGCCTTTACCTCATCGTCTACGCCGACCCGGGCCGCCCCGAGGCTTTCTTCAGCGCGAAGCGGCGCCTGGCCGAACTGACCGACAAGCTCAAGTACAGCGTCACTGCGCCGCCGGTCAAGCGCGGCCCCTCCTACGCCGTGGAGCGGCAGTTCGGCAAGGAGGACTACCTCGCCGCCGTGCGCCGAGCCAAGGAGTACATCGCCGCCGGGGACATGATGCAGGTGCAGATCGGCCAGCGCCTGAGCAAGCGGTACACCGAGAGCCCGCTCTCGCTTTACCGCGCGCTGCGCTCCCTGAACCCGAGCCCCTACATGTACTTCTACGACCTGGGCGAGTTCCAGATCGTCGGCGCGAGCCCCGAGATCCTGGTGCGCCAGGAGGCCACGCCCGAAGGACAGAAGGTCACCATCCGGCCGTTGGCCGGAACGCGCCCGCGCGGCGCCACGCCCGAGCAGGACAAGGCCCTGGAGGCCGAGCTGTCATCCGACCCGAAGGAACGTGCCGAGCACCTGATGCTGATCGACCTGGCCCGCAACGACATCGGCCGCATCGCCAGGACCGGCAGCGTCAAGGTGACCGACGCCTTCGTCATCGAGCGTTACTCGCACGTGATGCACATCGTCAGCAACGTCGAAGGGCTGCTGCAGGACGGCATCACGAACCTCGACGTCCTGAAGGCAACGTTCCCGGCGGGCACGCTGAGCGGCGCGCCCAAGATCCGCGCGATGGAGATCATCGACGAGCTCGAGCCCGTGCAGCGCGGCATCTACGGCGGCGCCTGCGGCTACCTCAGCTTCGCCGGCGACATGGACCTCGCCATCGCCATCCGGACCGGCATCGTCAAGAACCAGACCCTGTACGTGCAGGCCGCTGCCGGCGTGGTGGCCGACTCGGTGCCCGAGCTGGAGTGGAAGGAAACCGAAGCCAAGGCCCGCGCCCTGATCCGCGCCGCCGAACTCGTCGAAGAGGGGTTCTGACCATGCTCCTGATGATCGACAACTACGACAGCTTCACCTTCAATCTGGTGCAGTATTTCGCCGAGCTCGGTGAGGACGTGCGCGTGGTGCGCAACGACGAGATCGACCTCGCCGGCATCGAGGCGCTGCAGCCTGAACGGCTCGTGCTGTCGCCGGGGCCGTGCTCGCCGGCCGAGGCCGGCATCTGCGTGCCGGCGATCCGCCACTTCATGGGCAAGCTGCCGCTGCTGGGCGTGTGCCTCGGTCACCAGGCCATGGGCGCAGCGCTCGGCGGGCGTGTGATCCGCGCGCAGGTGCAGATGCACGGCAAGGCCAGCGTCATCCGCAACGACGGCAAGGGCGTCTACGAAGGCTTGCCCACGCAGTTCAGCGTGATCCGATATCACTCTCTGGCCATCGAACGCGCCACCTTGCCAGCCGAGCTGGAGGTGACCTCGACCTCGGAAGACGGCGAGATCATGGGCGTGCGCCACGTCGGGCTGGCGGGCGGCCCGGCTCCGATGGAAGGCGTGCAGTTCCACCCCGAGTCGATCCTCTCCGAACACGGCCACGCGATGCTTCGCAACTTCCTGCGCATGGGGCGCCCGGCATGATCGACCTGCGCAGCGATACCGTCACCCGACCCACCCCGGCCATGCGCGCAGCGATGGCTGCCGCGGAGGTCGGCGACGACGTCTTCGGCGACGATCCCAGCGTCAACGCGCTGCAGGCCCGCATCGCGGCCGAACTCGGCAAGGAAGCCGCGCTCTTCATGCCCAGCGGCACGCAGAGCAACCTCACGGCCGTGCTGTGCCACTGCCAGCGCGGAGACGAGTTCATCGCCGGGCAGCATTCGCACGCCTACCGCTACGAGGCCGGCGGCGCCGCGGTTCTGGGCAGCGTGCAGCCGCAGCCCCTGGAGCAGGCCGAAGACGGCACGATGTCGCTGGCCGCGATCGAGGCCGCCATCAAGCCCGACGACATGCACTTCGCGCGCACCCGGCTGCTGGCACTCGAGAACACCTGGGGCGGCCGCGTGCTGCCACCCGCCTACGTGGAGCAAGCCACCGCGCTGGCGCGCCGCCACGGGCTGGCCACCCATCTGGACGGCGCGCGCTTCTTCAACGCGGTCGTGGCCTCGGGTGCGACGCCGGCCGAGCTGGCGCGAGACTTCGACAGCATCTCGGTGTGCTTCAGCAAGGGGCTGGGCGCGCCGGTTGGTTCTGCGCTCGTGGGCTCCGGCGAACTCATCGCCCGCGCGCGCCGCTGGCGCAAGATGCTCGGCGGCGGCCTCCGGCAGGCCGGCGTGCTGGCCGCAGCGGCGCTGCACGCGCTGGACCATCACGTCGAACGCCTGGCCCTTGACCA
This sequence comes from uncultured beta proteobacterium, assembly GCA_903938815.1. Taxonomy (GTDB): domain Bacteria; phylum Pseudomonadota; class Gammaproteobacteria; order Burkholderiales; family Burkholderiaceae_C; genus Rubrivivax. The sequence goes on along the minus strand of CAJAES010000021.1, from coordinate 3,461 downwards.
CGCCAACGCGCGCCGCCTGGCCGAGGGCCTGCAGGGCCTGCCGGGCGTGAGCGTCGCCATGCCGCAGACCAACATCGTCTTCGTCGAGCTGGCGCCCGGCAAGGGCCCGGGCGCCGTCGAGCGGCTGGCTGCGGCCGGCGTTCTCTGCACCGGCCTCTACAAGCTTCGTCTCGTGACCCACCTGGACGTCTCGGCCGCCGATATCGAGACCGCCCTGCCTCTGCTGCGCAAACACCTGTGAGGAACATCCCCATGCCGATGAGCGATTCCGAAGCGCTGACCCGCGTGATCGAACACCGCGAGATCTTCCACGACGAGATGCTGGCGCTGATGCGCCGCATCATGAGCGGCGAAACGTCGTCGGTGATGATCGCGGCGCTGGCCATCGGCCTGCGCGTCAAGAAGGAGACCGTCGGCGAGATCGCCGCGGCCGCGCAGGTGATGCGCGAATTCGCGACCATGGTGCCGGTGGCCGACCGCACGCATCTGGTCGACATCGTCGGTACTGGCGGCGACGCCTCGCACACCTTCAACATCTCCACCGCCGCGATGTTCGTCGCCGCGGCGGCGGGCGCCCGCGTGGCCAAGCACGCCGGCCGCGCGGTGTCGTCCACCTCGGGGTCGGCCGACGTGATGGAGGCGCTGGGCGGCTACATCGGCCTGTCGCCAGCGCAGCTGGCCGAATGCCTGGACGAGACGGGTGTGTGCTACATGTTCGCGCCCAACCACCACAGCGCCATGAAGCACGCCGCGCCGGTCCGCAAGGAACTCGGCGTGCGCACGATCTTCAACATCCTGGGCCCGCTCACCAACCCGGCCGGTGCACCGAACCAGCTGCTGGGTGTGTTCCACCCCGACCTCGTCGGCATCCTGGTGCGCGTGCTCCAGCGCCTGGGCAGCGAGCACGTGATGGTCGTCTACGGCATGAACGGCATGGACGAGATCTCGCTGTCCGGCGAGACCCTGGTGGGTGAGCTCAAGGACGGCGAGGTGCGCGAGTTCACCGTCCACCCGAGCGACTTCGGCCTGCCGGTCTACGACTCGCGCGTGCTGCGCGTGGCCAACAAGGAAGAGTCGGTGCAGTGCATCCAGCGCGCGCTGGCCAACGAGGACGGCCCGATCCGCGACGTGGTTCTGCTCAATGCCGGCGCGGCGCTGTATTGCGCTGGCGTGGCGGGCAGCATCACCGACGGCGTCAGGCGGGCCCGCGAAGCCGTCGCATCCGGCGCGGCGCTGGCCAAGCTGAGCCAGTTCGTCAGCGCCACGAACCGCTTCCGTCCGTCATGAGCGCGGACATCCTGCAGCGCATCGTCGCCGTCAAGCGCGAGGAGGTCGCTGCCGGCCGCGCGCGGCGCAGCCTGGCGAGCTGGCGCGCCGAAGCCGAGGCCCAGCCTGCGGCACGCGGCTTCGAGGCCGCTCTGCGGGCGAAGCTGGGCGCAGGGCAGGCTGCCGTCATCGCCGAGGTGAAGAAGGCCAGCCCGACCAAGGGCGTGCTGCGCGAGCACTTCGTGCCCGCCGAGATCGCCGCGAGCTATGCGGCCCATGGCGCCGCCTGCCTGAGCGTGCTGACCGACGGGCGTTTCTTCCAGGGCGCCGCCGCCTACCTGCAGCAGGCGCGCGCCGCCTGTGCGCTGCCGGCGCTGCGCAAGGATTTCATGGTCGACGAGTACCAGGTGGTGGAGGCCCGCGCACTGGGGGCCGACTGCATCCTGCTGATCGCCGCCTGCCTGGAAGACCGCGAGATGGCCGACCTGGAAGCCTGCGCGCTGGCCTTGGGCATGGACGTGCTGGTCGAGGTGCACGATGGCGCCGAACTCGACCGCGCGCTGCGGCTGCAGACCCGGCTCGTCGGCATCAACAACCGCAACCTGCGCAGCTTCGAGGTCACGCTCGACACCACGCTCGGCCTGCTGCCGCGCGTGCCGGCCGACCGGCTGCTCGTTACGGAGTCCGGCATCCTCGGCGCGGCCGACGTGCAGCGGATGCGCAGCGCCGGCGTGAACGCCTTCCTGGTCGGCGAGGCCTTCATGCGCGCGCCCGACCCTGGCGTCGCACTGGCGCACTTGTTCGCGTGACAGCCGGCATGACGGCGGACGATCTGCCCGGGGCCTTCGCCAGCCTGCCGTCAGCCTGGCGCGCCGTGCTGCCGGGCTGGACGCCAGCTGCGGAGCAGGCGGTGGTCGACGCGGTTCGCCGGGTGTCCGGCCCGCGCGACATTGCGCCTGCCGACCCCTTCCGGGCGTTGCGGATGGTGGCGCCCGAGCGGGTCCGCGTCGTGGTCTTCGGTCAGGATCCCTATCCCAGGCCAGGCCATGCCGATGGCCTGGCGTTTTCCGCAGGCCACGGAAAACCCCACTCTCTTCGTCGGATCTTCGAGGTCCTGGCGGCGGATCGCCCTGGCTGGCAACGCCCCGAAAGTTGGTCGCTCGATGCCTGGGCGGGGCAGGGGGCCCTGCTCCTGAATCCGGTGCTGACGGTGGAGCTCGGCTTGGCAGGCAGCCACATGGTTTGTGGTTGGCAAACGCTTACATCGCAGATTGCTCAAGTATTGTGTGACCGGTCGGTCCCGCCGGCGTTCCTGCTGTGGGGCAAGCCCGCGAATGCGTTCTTCGACGCGGCCTGCCCGGCGCCTGTCGGGGTGCCGATCCTGCGCAGCCGTCACCCGTCCCACGACATCCGAAAGGAGTTCATGGCGGGCGGCAGTCACTTCCTCGCCACGGCTGATCGCATCGACTGGTGGGGGATGTTCGACAGAGTCCTTTGACCGTGGTATGCTCACAGGCTCTCCGGAGGGGTGCCCGAGTGGCTAAAGGGGGCAGACTGTAAATCTGTTGGCTTACGCCTACGCTGGTTCGAATCCAGCCTCCTCCACCAGAGAGTCTCGAGAGTGTCTTCGCCTGGGGTGTCCCAGGTCGAAGACGACGCGGGAGTAGTTCAATGGCAGAACCTTAGCCTTCCAAGCTAATGGCACGGGTTCGATTCCCGTCTCCCGCTCCAGGTGTTTGGTTCGATGCGATGTTGGGGAGTCTGTGAGGCGTCTCGCATCGCCACCGGTTTGTCGATCTGCACGTCGCCAGACCCGTGTCGATGCCCATGTGGCTCAGTGGTAGAGCACCCCCTTGGTAAGGGGGAGGTCGCGCGTTCGATCCGCGCCATGGGCTCCAGTTATTCAGTTTCTTTTTTCTTCATCCAGCTGACGAGCCGGGAGCGCTAAAAATGGCAAAAGGCAAGTTTGAACGCACGAAGCCGCACGTTAACGTGGGCACCATTGGTCACGTGGACCACGGCAAGACGACGCTGACGGCGGCGATCACGACGATCCTGGCGGCGAAGTTCGGTGGCGAGGCCAAGGCCTACGACCAGATCGACGCGGCGCCGGAAGAGAAGGCGCGCGGGATCACGATCAACACGGCGCACGTGGAATACGAGACGGCGAACCGTCACTACGCGCACGTGGATTG
>CAJAES010000020.1 GCA_903938815.1 uncultured beta proteobacterium | reverse complement strand
TCCTCGAACTCGGGCACCATGACGCCCGGGCCGAACCAGCCCAGGTCACCGCCGGCTGCGGCGGAACCGTCCTCGGAGACTTCGCGGGCCAGATCCTCGAATCGGCGCTCGCCGGTCTCGATGGCGCGCTTGACCTGCTGCAGGCGGCGCGCCGCCTGCTCAGGCGTGGCCTGCTCGGAGGTGCGCAGCAGGATGTGGCGGGCACGCGTCTCGGTGACGGCGCCGACATCCGCGGCGCCACTGCGGGCCACGAGTTTCAGAACATGGAAGCCCGCGCCGCTGCGCGCCAGGGCAGGCGCCACCTGGCCCGCATCGAGGTTGCGCACGCTGTCCACGAAGAGGTCGGGCAGGCGGTCGGCCGGGCGCAGGCCGAGTTCGCCGCCGCGTTCACGGCTGGCGTCCTCGGAGATCTCGCGCGCCACCACGTCGAAGGCCTCGCCGCCCTTCACGCGTGCCAGCGCCTGCTCGGCGCGGGCGCGGCGTTCCGCGACGACGGCTTCCGGGGCTTCGTCGGGCACACGAATCAGGATCTGCGCGACGTTGAGGTCGGCGGAGGCGCGCGCCTGGGCGACCTCGGCCTCGAGTGCACGGTCGATGTCTTCGTCGCTGACCACGATGCGGGCGATGACTTCGCGCTCGCGCGTGCGCTCCACCGCGATCTGGTCCTTCAGGGAGGCACGGAACCGGCCGAGGTCCATGCCGTCGGCGGCGAGCCGCTGGCGCAGCTGGGCCTGCGTGAGCTGGTTCTGCGCGGCAACGCTCTGCACGGCGCGGTCGATCTCGGCCTCGTCGATGCGCCAGCCCTGGTCGCGCGCATGGGTGATGATGACGCGCTCCTCGACCAGGCTGTCCAGCGCCTGCTTGCGCAGTTCGTCCGCACGAGGCACCTGCTGGCCGGCACGCTGGGCGGCCTGCCGCAACGCGGCCTGTCGCCGGTCGAGCTCGACGGCCGTGACCAGTTCCTGGTTGACCACGGCGATGATGTAGTCGCCCGGCGTGGCCAGGGTCCGCGGGGCGGCCTCCCGGCCCTGGGCCGAGGCCAGGGGCATGACCCCCGGGGCGGCCGCCAGTGCGCCGAGACAGGCGGTGGCGGCGGCGAGACGCCGAAATCGTTGCGGTGCAGTCATGGGGCGGTGGATGGGTCGCGCTCTTCACGAGCGTCACGCAGGAGGCGGTAACCGGGGATATTGTCCTTCAAGACCCGCAAGGGGTTGGAACCCAGGCGCGAGAGGCCCACCAGCTCGAGTTGCAGCAGCAGGCGCGTGGTGGCTTCGGTGCGGCCCGTGGACAGCCGTTCCGACACCACGCGAAGGATCCAGCAACCGGCGTCGTACTCGGCGCCGACCAGGGAATCGGTGACGCGGCTGTCGCGCAGGCTGTAGTTGATGCGGCCCACGCCGTACCAGGTGCCCCGGCAGCTGCTGCCCGTGCCGCTGGCGCCGCCCTTGCCGTCGGTAACCGCCGGCGCGGTGTACAGCGGCCACTGCCAGCCCAGCTCGACCTGCTCGCTGACACCGCGTGCCAGCCGGTAGCGCGCGTTGATGGTCCGGTAGGGGCCGGGTTGCCAGCTGGCGCCGAGGATGGACCGCGAAAGCCGGCCGGCGTCCGGGCTGTACTGCATGGCGGCGTCGAGCGTCCAGTGGGGCAGCAGCGTGGTGGAACCCAGCAGCAGGATGTCGGAGAAGCGCTGCTCCAGCGCGGGGCCGTCGACGCTGCCGTCGGCTTGCGGCGCGACGCGCTGGTCGCGGAACAGGAAGCGCTGCACCACGCCCACCCGCGCCAGCTCGGCGCCTGTGGCGGGCTCGATCAGGCGGCTGGTGGCGCCGGCCGTGAGCTCGTGCGCGTCGGAAACACGGTCGATGCCCGAGAAGGCGTTCGTCGTGTAGATCGAGCTGAGGTTGAAGTCCTTGCCGAAGGCATCGAAGTTCGGCAGCGTGTCCTGCCGCCGATAGGGCGTGCGCACCCACAGCAGGCGCGGCTCCAGCGTCTGGCGCAGCGGGCGGCCGAACCACAGCTGGGTGTCGCGCTCGAACTCCAGCGAGGCATCGAGCGACAACGTCGGCACCAGGCGCGAGGCCGTGCGGTGGCCGTCCGACATGGGGTCGTCGGTCTTGTACGAGGCCGCGTTGAACGACAGCCGGGGCACGATGGACAGGCCGCCCTGGCGCAGCGGCCAGGCCAGCTGGCCCACCGCGTGCCAGCGCCAGCCTTCGGTGCGATCGCCGGCGGTGTCGTCGTCGGGCCGCTCGAAGCGGTTCAGCTCGGTCTCGAAGCTCAGTTCCAGGGGCCCGGCGGCGCCGTCACCCGAGAGGCCCAGCCGCGGCCGGCGTCCGTAGGGCGCGACGATGGGCGCGTCCAGGTCCTGCAGCACCTGCCAGTGCTGGACCTGCGCGTAGGTGCTGAGGTTCAGTCCGTGCCACGACAGAGGCCGCTCCAGCAGGGCCGATGCCGGCAGCAGGCGAGACGTCAGCACGTTGTCCGGCCGCGCGAAGTCCTTCCACCAGGCGTCGTCGGAGACACGGCGGCCCTGCAGCGTGAGGTTCGTGCCGCCGGCGAAGGCCTGGCGATGCTGCAGGCTCAGCGCATGGCGCGTGCGGCCGGCCAGGCGGTCGTCGGGCAGGAGGTCGGCGTTGACACTGCCGTCGTAGTCGGGCGCGAGATAGCGGAACTCGGTCTCCACGCCCAGGCCGCGCCGTGTGATCAGCCGCGGCGCGATGGTCGCGTCGCGGTTCGGTGCGATGTTCCAGTAGTACGGCACCGACAGCTCGAAGCCGCTGCGGCTGTCCAGGTTCACGGTGGGCGGCAGCCAGCCGGACTTGCGCGCGCCGGTGATGGGGAAGCTCATGCGCGGCAGCGCGAGGATCGAGACGCCCTGGAACCGCAGGCGCGCGCCTTCGGCCAGGCCTTCGTTGGCGTCGAAGTCGAGCGTGACCTTGCGCGCCTGCAGCTGCCAGTCGGGCTCGCTGCCGTCCTCGGGGCGCGGGCAGCTGGTGTAGCGGGCGTCGGCCGCCGTCAGCCGCGTGCGGCTGGCAAAGTCGATGCGCGATGCCTGCCCGCGCGTGCCCAGCAGCGGGAAATCGAACTCGGGGGCCACGAACCAGCCGCTGAAGTCGCGCACCGCGAGATCGATCCCGGTGCCGCGGTAGGTGGCGCCGTCGCGCTGCATCAGCACCTGCCCGCTCGCGGCGGCGCGGTCGGTGGGCGGCTTGTAGCTGAGGCGGTCGGCGCGGATGAGCAGGCCGCCCTGGCGCAACTCCACCGATCCTTCGGCGATGGTTTCGCGGTCGGTCGTGCTCAGCAGCCGGTCGGCCTGCAGCGTGATCGGCAACGGGGGTGCGGGTTCAGCCGCGACCGCCGGACGCGCCGCCAGCGTGCAGGCCAACGGCAGCCAGCGGAAGATGGCAAGGCGTGGGGCCGACATTCGTAGAATGGATTATCCATGCCACCTGACATCCCCTGGGCCGACGCCGTACGTCGGGAAGCCTTCCTGACCTGGTTCGCCCGCATCGCGCCGGCGCACGGGCTTCAGTCCGACACCCTTGCCGCGGCCTCGGCCGACGCCAGCTTCCGCCGCTACTTCCGCGTGCGGGGCCGCGCCGGAACGCTGATCGTGATGGACGCGCCGCCGCCTCTCGAGGACGTGCGCCCCTTCGTCCGCATGGCCGGCCGCATCGCAGGCGCCGGCCTGAACGCGCCGCAGGTGCTCGAGAACGACCCCGGACAGGGCTTCCTGCTGCTCACCGACCTCGGCAGCACGCTGTATCTCGATGCCCTGCGCGAGGCAGGCCCCGCCGAGGCCGACCGCCTGATGCGCGAGGCGCTGCAGGCGCTGGTGCATTTCCAGCTGCACGTCGGCCACGAGGACCTGCCCGCCTACGACGAGGCCCTGCTGGCGCGCGAGTTGGCGCTCTTCCCCGAGTGGTGCGTGCAGCGCGAATTCGGCATCACCTGGACGCCCGCCCAGCAGGCTACCTGGGACCGTGTGAGCCGCGCACTGATCGACAGCGCGCTCGCGCAGCCGCAGGTCACGGTGCACCGCGACTGGATGCCGCGCAACCTGATGATCGCCGACCCCAACCCCGGCATCCTCGATTTCCAGGACGCCGTGCGCGGCCCCGTCACCTACGACGTGGCCTCGATGCTGCGCGACGCCTTCCTGTCCTGGGACGAGCCGCGCGAGATCGACTGGGCCGTGCGCTGGTGGGAACAGGCGCGCCGCGCCGGCATTCCGCTGGGCGAGACGATGGGTCATGACTTCGGAGAGTTCTGGCGCGCGCTGGAATGGATGGGGCTGCAGCGCCACCTCAAGGTGCTGGGCATCTTCTGCCGCCTGAAACACCGCGACGGCAAGCCGAAATACGCCGATGACCTGCCGCGCTTCTTCTCCTACGCCACACGCGTGGCCAACCGCTACGGGCCGCTGCGCCCGCTGCTGCCCCTGCTGGAGCCGATGAGCGGCAAGTCGGTGGCGAGCGGCTTCACCTTCTAGAACCGGAACACCCATGCGTGCCATGCCCTGGGCGCGCCTGCGCCCCACCGCCGTTCCCGGCACCGCCCCGCCCGTCGGCCTGTTCGCGTTCTACTGGCACTTCGTTCGGCAGTCGCGCGGGCTGTACGCCACGCTGTTCGTGACCGGCCTGTGCGTGGCCCTCATCGACACCGTGATCCCGCTCTTCATCGGCCGCCTGGTGCGGCTGATGGAAAGCACCGACCGCGCCGCCGCAGTCCAGGGCGCGCTGCCCATGCTGCTGGGCATGTCGGCGCTGGTGCTCTTCGGCCGGCCGCTGGCGCTGCTGGCCGACAGCGTGGTGCGCAACAACGTCGTCGTGCCGGGCGTCACGAGCCTGATCCGCTGGCAGAGCCACTGGCACGTGGTGCGCCAGAGCTGGCCCTTCTTCCAGAACGACTTCGCGGGCCGCATCGCCAACCGCGTGATGCAGACCAGCAACGCCGTGCGCGAGAGCGTCGTCTCGAGCATCCGGGGCGTCTGGTACATCATCGCCTACGGCATCTCGGCGCTGTTCCTGATGGGCAGCAGCGACTGGCGGCTGGCCATCCCCACCGTGCTGTGGTTCACCGGCTACGTGTTCTTCCTGCGCCACTTCGTGCCGCAGGTGCGTGACCTCTCCAAGATCAGCAGCGAAGTGCGCTCCAAGGTCATGGGGCGCGTGGTGGACAGCTACACCAACATCCTCACCGTCAAGCTCTTCGCCCGCGCGCAGGACGAGGACGCCTACGTGCGCGAGGTGATCGACGAGCACACCGACGCCATCGCGGCGCACATGAAGCTCATCACGCGCTTCATGACGACGCTGTCGATGCTCAACGCCATGCTGCTGGTGGGCACCGGCGCCATCGGCGTCACGCTGTGGGCGCAGGGTGTCATCGATGCAGGCACCGTGGCCACCGCGCTGCCACTGGCCTGGACGATCGCCAACGTGGCCGGCTGGGTGAGCTGGGAAGTGACCAGCATCTTCGAGAACATCGGCGTCGTGCAGGAAGGCATGGAGACCATCGCGGTGCCGCACTCGCTGGTCGACGCGCCCGGCGCACGCGACCTGGACGTACCGCAGGGCGGCATCCGGTTCGAGCACCTCACCTACACCTACGGGCGCACCGACGGCCGCCAGGTGCTGTCGGACTTCGACCTCGACATCCGCCCCGGCGAGCGCGTGGGCCTGGTGGGCCGCTCCGGCGCCGGCAAGAGCACGCTCGTGAACCTGCTGCTGCGCTTCCATGAACTGGAGCAGGGCGCGATCCGCATCGACGGCCAGGACATCCGCACCGTGACGCAGGAGAGCCTGCGCATGGCCATCGGCATGGTGACGCAGGACACCTCGCTGCTGCACCGTTCCATTGCCGAGAACATCCGCTACGGCCGACCCGGCGCCACGATGGACGAGATCGTGGCCGCGGCGAAGAAGGCACAGGCGCACGACTTCATCCTCGGCCTGCAGGACTGGAAGGGCCGCACCGGCTACGACGCGCAGGTGGGCGAGCGCGGCGTCAAGCTCTCGGGCGGGCAGCGCCAGCGCATCTCGATCGCACGCGTGGTCCTGAAGGACGCGCCGATCCTGGTGCTGGACGAAGCCACCTCGGCGCTGGACAGCGAGGTCGAGATCGCCATCCAGGACCAGTTGCTGAACCTGATGGAAGGCAAGACGGTGATCGCGATCGCGCACCGGCTGTCGACCATCGCCCGCATGGACCGCCTGGTCGTGCTGGAGGCCGGGCGCATCGTCGAGCAGGGCTCGCACGCCGAACTGCTGAAGCTCGGCGGCCACTACGCCGGCCTGTGGGCCCACCAGAGCGGCGGTTTTCTGGGCGAGGACTGAGCTCGCTCAGGCCCGCCGCGCATCGAGGCGGGATCCTCTCCCGCCAGAAGGGAATGGAAGCGATGCACAAGCCTTGGCTCGTCCAGTATCCGGCCGGCGTGCCGGCGGAGATCGATGTCGGAGCGTTCGCTTCGCTGAAGGACGTGCTGACGTCCTGCTGCGGGCGCTTCGCCGACCTGCCTGCCTACAACTCGATGGGCACCGTGCTGAGCTTCCGGCAACTCGACGAAGCCAGCCGCGCCTTCGCGGCCTACCTGCAGAAAGTGGCGGGGCTCAAGCGAGGCGACCGCGTCGCGCTGATGATGCCCAACCTGCTGCAGTACCCGGTGGCGCTCTTCGGCGTCCTGCGCGCGGGCATGGTGGTGGTCAACGTCAACCCGCTGTACACGGCACGCGAACTCGAGCACCAGCTCAAGGACTCCGGCGCGACGGCCATCGTGGTGGTCGAGAACTTCGCGCACACCCTGGCGCAGGTGATCGGGTCGACGCCGCTGCGCACCGTGGTCACGACCCAGGTGGGCGACATGCTGCCGGCGTTCAGGCGCCTTCTGACCAACGCCGTCGTGAAGCACGTGAAGAAGATGGTGCCGCCCTGGCGGCTGCCCGGGTCGGTGGACTTCCGCAGCGCGCTCGCCGCGGGCCGCCGCCAGCCGCCCGACGAGGTGTCGCTGGCGCGCGAAGACCTCGCCTTCCTGCAGTACACGGGGGGCACGACCGGCGTGGCCAAGGGCACCATGCTCACCCACGGCAACATGGTCGCCAACGTGCTGCAGGTGGCGGCGTGGGTGCTGCCGAACCTGAAGGACGGCGAGGAGACGGTCGTCATCCCGCTGCCGCTGTACCACGTGTTCGCGTTGACGGGCTGCCTGTCCTTCTTCACCAAGGGCGCGCAGACGGTGCTGGTGGCCAACCCGCGCGACATGCCAGCCTTCCTGCAGACGCTGCGGCAGGTTCCCTTCAGCGCCATCATCGGCGTGAACACGCTGTTCCGTGCGCTGCTCGACGCGCCCGGCTTCGCCGAGGTCGACCTGAGCCGCCTGAAGCTCGCCGTGGCCGGCGGCATGGCGGTGCAGCACGTGGTGGCGCACCGCTGGAAGGAACGCACCGGCATTCCGCTGGTGGAGGGCTACGGCCTGACGGAGACGGCGCCCGTGGCCATCGCCAACCCGGTGACGATCCAGGAATGGAGCGGGCAGATCGGCGTGCCGCTGCCCAGCACGGACGTGGGCATCCTCGACGATGCCGGCCAGCCCGTGGAGCTGGGCCAGGTGGGCGAGATCTGCCTGCGCGGGCCCCAGGTGATGAAGGGCTACTGGAACCGGCCCGCCGAGACGGCCGAGGTCTTCACGGCCGACGGATGGCTGCGCACGGGCGACATGGGCATCATGGACGAGCGCGGTGGCATCCGCCTGACCGACCGCAAGAAGGACATGATCGTCGTGTCGGGCTTCAAGGTGTTCCCGAACGAGGTCGAGGACGTCCTGACCATGCACCCGGGCGTTCTGGAGGCCGGCGCGATCGGCGTGCCCGACGAGCGCTCCGGTGAAGCCGTCAAGGTGGTGGTGGTGCGCCAGGACCCCAACCTGACCGAGGCGGAACTGCTCGCGCACTGCAAGCAGCACCTGACGGGCTACAAGATGCCGCGCATCATCGAGTTCCGCACCGAGCCGCTGCCCAAGAGCACCATCGGCAAGATCCTGCGCCGGGAATTGAGAAACGCCCCGGCACCCGCGAAGGTGCCGGGGCGCGACTGACGCCCGGAGTGGCGCGGCAGCGGGATTACTTCGGCAGCACGACCGAGTCGATCACGTGGATGACGCCGTTGTCGGCCACGATGTCGGTCTTGGTCACGTTGGCGGCGTCGACCTTGACGCCACCCGTCGTGGAGATCGTCAGCGAGCTGCCCTGGACGGTCTTGACCATGCCGGCCTTGACGTCCTTGGCCATCACCTTGCCCGGCACCACGTGGTACGTCAGCACGGCCGTCAGCTTGGCCTTGTCCTTCAGCAGCGCGTCGAGCTGGTCCTTGGGGATCTTGGCGAAGGCTTCGTCGGTGGGCGCGAACACGGTGAACGGGCCCTTGCCCTTCAGGGTCTCGACCAGACCGGCGGCCTGCAGCGCCACGGCCAGGGTCTTGAAGTTGCCGGCGGCGACAGCCGTGTCGACGATGTCCTTGGCCTGGGCGGCGAATGCACAGGCGGCCAGGGCGGAGGCGAGGATGAGCTTCTTCATGGGGATACTTCCTTGGGTTGACGGATCGGAGACCGGTAACCGTGCCTGCCGCACCTGCGGCGAAACCCGAGGGCCCGCTGCAGATACGACGCCGTTACTGGCGAGACCGAAATGTGAACTGATCAGTTCACATAGTCAACTGCATGGTTTTTATGGAAACCCGTTCGTTTCTTCTCGATACACAAACGGGGCCTGCGGGCCCGGTCGAGTCGCAGGGCGCAGAATGAACGGCGGCTCGCGCCACAAGATTCCGACTGGCAGGCGCCAGTTCTCGCGGCTGACCTGGCCACACATGCCGGTGGGGTCGAAGGGTACGGCTCCAACCGGGTCGGAGGTGATCCCGGCGAGGTCAATCCGGCTCGGCCGCTACCCATGCTGCGGCACGAGCACCGCCAGCTTTGCGGCAACCGAATCTCGTTGGGCTGGGCGCGCTGACGTCTCTGAGCCGTCAGCCGTTGCACACGCCCTGGCGCCCTGTAGCTGACACTTGCCAGCACGCTGGCCAGGAAAGCGTCACACAAGCCGCCCGGTTCGCCGGCAATGCAGGCCCAGCGGCCGAGGTGCCGGCAAGCAGCGTCGCCACGAAGCGAAACACCGCCGGTTGGGCGCCCGCAGCCCGATGTCGCCAGCCCGCGAGCGACACCGCAGGTGTGATACTGCATTTCGGCATGAACTTCACGCTCGCACTCTACGAGCGGGCGCGAAGGCGGTCCTCGAAGGTCGCCGAAGCAGAGGCTCTTCGGCCTCTGTGCGCTTATCGCCCTCCATGCCTTTACATGAAGGGTGCTCCAGTTATCCTGAACTTGGCCCGATAACTCCAGATGCTGGCACCCTTCAAGAAGCCCATCGGACTCCGACGCTGGCTGTTCTACCTGACTCTCTCGGCGTTGCTCCCCGCACTGGTCTTCGCGGGCCATGCGATTCTCGAGTTCGACCGGGTTGCGCGCGCCGCCGTGATCGACAACCTGGAGCACCGATCAACGGCGCTGCAGCAATCTCTGGAACAGATGATCAAGGTCGCCACGACCACCGTTGGCGTCCTGGCAGACAGCGACAGTGCGCAAACTGGTGACTGGCGAGGGCTGTACGACCAGGCCAAGCGGTCGATCTCGCACGACGGGCCGGTACGTGCCGTGTCCTTGGTCGACGGGAATGGCGACGTGATCTTCCATACCAGCACGCCCTTCGGCGTCGCCTTGTTCAAGGCCAACGACAAGGCTTCGGTGGATGCCGCCCTGCAGCAAGGACGCATCAGCGTTTCGGGCGCGTTCAAGGCGCCCATCAGCCCCAAATCGGTCGTCGCGGTGTCGGTGCCTTTGATGCAAGGCGGGCAAATTCGCCATGTGCTTCGCGCCATCATCCTGACGGAATCCATCGACAGTCTCCTGGCCGAGGCCAAATTGCCCGAGGATTGGGTCGCCGGGGTCACCGACAGCCGCGGAACGCTGCTGGCTCGATCTCTGGGGTCGGAGAAATTCGTGGGAACGCCCGCATCGGCGTCATTCCTGGAAGGCATGCGGCGTGGCGGCGGGAAACCCTTCAAGGGCAGTACGTTGGAGGGAGTCCGAACCACCTTCGTGGTCATGCCGGTGCAAGGTGGTGACTGGTTTCTGGGCTTGTCCGTGCCTGAATCGGTTCTAGGCGCGCCACTTGACCGGGCCCTCGCGGAACTCGCCGGGTTTGGATTGCTGTGGTTCGCTCTGGCGTTGACGATGGCGTACGCCTTTGGTACCTACATCATCCGCCAGGCGCAAGTGCTGGTCGACGCGGTCAAGGCACAGCCAGTTGTGTTGCGGGCCCCTGTGGCATTGGGGGTGAATGAGTTCACCGCCCTCCTTCGTGGCGTGACGGCGGTGCAGGACCGCGAGGCCGAATCGACGAAGCAGATGTTCGCGGCCCGCGCCCAGCGTGATGAGGTCTTCGATCTCTATGAGAACGCACCTTGCGGTTACCACTCGCTGGACCGCCAAGGTCGCCTAGTGCGAATGAACGCGACCGCACTGGGATGGCTCGGCTACCGTTGGGACGAAGTACAAGGCCGCCCGATGATGGATCTGCTCACCCCGGACAGCCAAGCCCGATTCACTGAAACGTTCCCGAGATTCCTCCAGACCGAACACATCGAGGGTGTCGAGTTGATGCTGGTGCGCAAGGACGGATCGACCTTCCCTGCATCGATCAACGCGACTGCCATCAAGGATGCCGAGGGAAACCTGATCAGCAGCCGATCCACGGTGTTCGACATCACGGAGCACAAGCGCCTGGAGGCCCAGCTCAACCTGCTGGCTCGAACCGATACGCTCACCGGTCTGAGCAACCTGCGCGACTTCGTCGAGAGGGGCGAACGCGAACTGCGGCGCCACCAACGTCATGCGGCATCGTTGGCGGTGCTCATGATGGATATCGACCACTTCAAGACCATCAATGACCGGTATGGCCATGATGGGGGCGATCTTGTCCTCGCGGAAGTGGCCAAGTCCTGCACGGCCGTGCTGCGCAATATCGACCTTGTAGCGCGGGTTGGAGGCGAGGAATTTGCCCTCATGCTGCCGGAAACGACCGTCGAGAGTGCTGCAGAGGTCGCGGATCGGCTGCGTCAGTCGCTGGCATCGCTGTCGGTGGTGCTCCCGACCGGCCAAACGGTGAGCCTTACAGTCTCAATCGGCGTGGCCATGTGCCTGGCCACAGATGCAGGCCTCGACGCTGGGTTGAAGCGGGCCGATCTGGCCCTGTACCAAGCCAAGGAAGGCGGCCGAAATCAGGTCAAGATCGCTGTCCCTTCAGTGGCCCCGGCCAGCCCGGTGTAGAGCGTGAGCCGGACGCGCCGCCTCAGGGGCAGGCGGCGATCACCTGCGCCACCGCGGCCGTCAGGCGCTTGGCGTAGGGCACGTGCAGGAATTCGTTCGGGCCGTGGGCGTTGCTCTTCGGGCCCAGCACGCCGCAGACCATCATCTGCGCGGCCGGGAAGCCCTGCTGCAGCATGCTCATCAGCGGGATCGTGCCGCCCTGCCCGATGTAGCCCACCGGCGCGCCGAAATGGGTGTTCGAGGCCGCATTCAGCGCGTTGTAGAGCCACGGCGCCAGCTCGGGGGCGCTCCAGCCGGTCGCGCCCAGCGCACCGGCACGGCCGTCGGCATGGAAGGTGACCTTGGCGTTGTAGGGCGCGTTGTCCTCCAGCAGGGCCTTGAGCTTCAGGCTCGCCTCGTTGCCGTCGACCAGCGGCGGCAGGCGCAGGCTGAGCTTGAACGCCGTGTAGGGGCGCAGCACGTTGCCGGCATTCTTGAGTTCCGGGAAGCCGTCGACGCCGGTGACGCTGAGCGTGGGGCGCCAGGTGCGGTTCAGCAGACCCTGGACCGGGTCGGTGGTGGTGGGCAGCGTGGGGCCGCCGTCGGCGCCGCAGGCCCATGGCATGCGCTTCCAGACCTCGTCGCCCAGGATGGCCGCGGTGGCCTGCGCCTGCGCCAGCCGGGCGGCAGGCACCTCGCAGTGGAAGCTCTCGGGCAGCAGGTTCCCGGTCTTCGAATCTTCCAGCCGGTCGAGCACCTGGCGCAGGATGCGGAAGCTGCTGGGCACCAGGCCGCTGGCGTCGCCGGAGTGGATGCCTTCGCTGAGGATCTCCACCTTCAGCACGCCGCTGACCATGCCGCGCAGGCTGGTGGTCAGCCAGAGCTGGTCGTAGTTGCCGGCGCCGCTGTCCAGGCACACGACGAGGCTCACGGCACCCAGGCGCGGCCGCAGCGCGTCCAGGTACACGGGCAGGTCGTAGGAGCCGCTTTCCTCGCAGGTCTCGATGAGGCCCACGCAGCGCGGGTGCGGCAGGCCCTGCGCCTGCAGCGCCTCGATGGCGGAGATGGCGGCATAGACCGCGTAGCCGTCGTCGGCGCCGCCGCGGCCGTACAGCAGGCCGTTCTCGTACTTCGGGGTCCACGGGCCGAGGTCGCGCCGCCAGCCGTTGAACTCGGGCTGCTTGTCCAGGTGGCCGTAGAGCAGGACGGTGTCGCTGCTGCCGGCCTTGGTGGCGGGGATCTCGAAGAAGATGACGGGCGTGCGGCCCTCGATGCGCACGATTTCCAGTGTCAGGCCGGGCACCTTGCGCGACTCGACCCACTGCGCGGCGTCGCGCACCACGCGCTCGAGCAGCCCGTTGGCGGCCCAGTCGGCGTCGAACATCGGGCTCTTGGAGGGCACGGCGATGTAGTCGGTGAGCGCGGGCACGATGCGCTCGTCCCAGGCGGCGTCGGCAAATCGGCCGAGGGCGCTGGCTTCGTCAGGCTGCAGGGGGAGGTTCGGGTCGCGGGCGTTCATGCGGGGGTCTCCTTCAGATCTTGCGCACTGTCTCACAGCCGGCGGCGGCGAGCCAGGGGTCCCGGTCTTCCCCGCCGAAGATGGTGAGCAGGAAGTCCAGCACGGCCCGGGTGCGCGCAGGCAGGTGCTGGCGCGAAGGCATCGTCGCCCACAGCGTGGCGCTGAAGAGGTGCCACTCGCACAGCACGCGCTCCAGCGCATGCTCCATCAGCGCGTCCTCCGCCACATAGGACGGCAGGCCGGTGATGCCCACCCCGGCCAGGGCAGCCGCGTAGTTGGTGTCCACGTGGGAGGTGACCAGCACGGGGCGGCGCGGCACCACCGTCACCTGCTCGCCGCCGGGCTCGTCGTCGCCCCAGGGGCCGCGATGGAACGTCAGGCCGCGCTGAAAATCGCCGATCGGCGGCAGCATCGCCACATGATCCGAGAGCTCCTGCGGATGCTCCGGGCGGCCGTGGCGGTCCAGGTACTCGGGCGAGGCACAGACGATGGTCTCGGTGCGCGCGAGCCGGCGGGCGATGAACTCGCCCTCCAGGGGCGCCCGCGTCCAGACGATGGCGATGTCGTGCGCCTCGCTGGCGGCCTCCACCGGGCCGAAGGCGTCGATCTCCAGCTGCACATGCGGGTACTGCCTGTAGAAGCGCGGCAGATGCTTGGCCAGCTGATGCACCGACACCGCGGGCGGCACGAGGAGCCGGACCGTGCCGCGCGCCTCCTGCGTGTTGGCTCCGGCCATCGCCTCGGCCTCGTCCACGTCGGAGAGGATGCGGCGCACGCGGTCCAGGTAGTCGGCGCCCACGTCCGTCAGGGCCAGCTTGCGCGTCGTGCGGTTCATCAGCCGCGCGCCCAGGTGCTCCTCGAGTTCGGCCACCACACGTGTCACCACGGCAGGCGCCATGTCGAGGCCGCGGGCGGCAGCGGCAAAGCTGCCTTCGTCGGCCACACGGGCGAACACACGCATTGCTCTGAACTGATCCATGCCTTGATTATTGACTGTATTGAAATGAACTGTTCATTCTCAAAGGCTTTCTTCCACTACAAGCAATGCCTACAGTTCACTTCATCGATGAGCCCTCCAAGAAACCCGACTCACCGAACTTCCGATCCACTGTTTCACCAGGAGCTTTTCATGAACACCCAGCAACTGATTGCCGTCGCCACCCTCGCCTTCATCGGCTCGGCCCCCGCCTTCGCGCAGGAAGCCACCTCCGATGCGTGGATGAACGCCAGCGTCACCAAGAGCCGCGCCGAAGTGCAGGCTGAACTCTTCCAGGCCCGCAAGGACGGCACGATCAAGTTCAGCAGCTCGACCTACATGGAGCCGCTGAAGGTCTCCAGGACGCGTGCCGAAGTCGTGGCTGCCACGCTGGCCGCGCGCGACAGCGGCGAGATCGACGCCATCAACGGCGAGGTCTACGAGTTCAACGCCCGCCCGGCCCTGCGACTGGCGCAGTCGGCGAAGTAAGGCCTTCGAGCCAGCGGGTCAGGTGCGAGAGCACCTCGGCCTGCTCCGGCTCGTTGAAGATCTCGTGCGCCAGGCCGTCGAAGCAGCGATGCTGCACGACGGCCTTCGGCGCGTCTGCGGCGAACGCAGCCGATCCCGCCGGAGCGACACACCGGTCGGCGCCCGCCCACATCAGCAGGGTCGGCACGCGCCACTGCGGCGCCCGGGCGCGCACCAGCACCCCGCCATCGACGATGAAGCGCGCCAGGCGCGGCGTGATGCGGTCGTGGTTCAGCGGGTCGGCCACATAGGCCCGCACCACGGCCGGATCGCGCGAGACCCACTCCGGCTTCAGCCCGTTGCCCAGCGCCATGTTCGGCGCCAGCGTGCCGGCCATGGCCAGTTGAAGCTTCTGCGCGGTCGTGAGGTCCGCTTCCAGCGCCGGGGACGACAGCACCAGCGCATCCACGGGCCGCGACCACAGCGCGGGCTTCTGCGCCAGCGCCTCGGCCACATACCGGGCCGCCAGCAGGCCGCCCATGCTGTGCCCCAGCAGCACGAACGGCCCGGGGCCCGATCGCACGCGGCCGATCACGGCGGCCAGATCCTCGCAGAGCGCCTCGGCGCCCGGCAGTGCGCCACGGGCGCCGGTGCTGGCGCCGTGCCCCCGCTGGTCGTAGGCGTTCACCTGCCACCCCTGCGCATTGAGCGCCGCCGCCACGTGGACGTAGCGCCCGGCGTGCTCGCCCAGGCCGTGCACGATGAGCACCTGCCCCCGGCGCGCGGCCGTTGGGGGCCAGGCGTGAAGGCGCAATTCGGTTCCGTCGGCGAGGGTCAGCGTTTCCATGCGGGGGATTGGAGCATGGGCGCCGCTATGCTCGTGCGCATGGACAACGGCTTTTTCCGCATCGACACCCCCGCGCCCGGCGTGGCCCACCTGCAGCTCAACCGCCCCGAGCGGCTGAACACGCTGGCGCCGCCCTTCTTTCCGGCCTTTCGCGAAGCGGTGCAGGCGCTCGACGATGCCGGCGAGACCCGCGTGCTCGTGATCTCGTCCACCGGGCGGCACTTCAGCGCCGGCATGGCGCTGGACGTCTTCGAAGGCGGCATGCCGATGCTCGACACCGGCACCGCGCGCCGGCGGCTGGCCTTCCAGGACGGCCTGCGCCGCCTGATGGCCAGCATGGACGTGCTCGAGGAAGCGCGCTTCCCCGTCATCGCCGCCATCCAGGGCGGCTGCATCGGCGGCGCGCTCGATCTGGCCACGGCCTGCGACCTGCGCGTGGCCAGCGCCGACGCCTTCTTCACCGTGCAGGAAATCCACATCGGCATGGCCGCCGACCTCGGCGTCCTGCAGCGGCTGCCCAAGATCGTGCCGCCCGGCGTGGCACGGCAGATGGCGTTCACGGGCGAGCGCGTCGGCGCCGAGCGCGCGCTGGCCATCGGGCTCGTCAACGCGGTGCTGCCCGACGCGGCCGCGCTGCAGGCGCATGCGCTGGATCTGGCGCGCCAGATCGCCGAGAAGTCACCGCTGGCCATCGCCGGCAGCAAGCGGGCGCTGAACTTCGCCCGCGACCACACCACGCACGAAGCTCTGCAGCAGATGACCCTGCTGCAGAGCGCCATCTTCGACATCGACGAGATGTCCCGCGCCATCGCGGGCTGGAAGGCGAAGTCGGCGCCGGAGTTCGAACCGCTGGCGCCGATTCCGAAGGGCTGATCAGCCCGCCAGGCGGATCTGGCTGGTCAGCCGCCGGGCCGAATCCGCCACCAGCGCCTGGCCGGTGGACGATGCGAGTTCGAGCGCGCGCTCCAGCCACCCGAGGGCCGCATCGGCCCGGCCGAGCTGCCACTGGCTGTGCGCCAGACGCACCAGCACATCGGCTTCGAGCGTGCGCTCTTCGGCGCGGCGCAGGCTGGCCAGGGTGGCGTGCAGATGCGCCTCGGCAGCGGCGTGGCCGCCGCGCCCTTGCTCCACCGCAGCCTGCGCCATGGCAACGCGCGCCTGGTCACGCACATTGCCGGTGCGAAGCGCCAGCCCCTGCGCATGCTGCAGCAGGCCCAGCGCAGCGTCGTTCGCGCCCTGCAACGCGCGTGAGCGCGCCAGGCCGATGAGGATGCTGCACTCCAGCGCGCGGTCCTCGGTGCGCGCCACGCGCGAGAAGGCCTGCTCCAGGTGCTCGATCGCCGTGGCGGCGTCGTCGAGGTCGAGAAAGACCTCGCCCAGGTTGAGATGCGCATAGGCGATGCGAAGCGTGTCGGCCTGCGCCAGCGCGATCTCCAGGCTGCGGCCCAGCCAATCCAGCGCCTCGCCGGTGCGCGAGAGCATGCGCAGCGTCAGGCCGACGTTGTTCATTGCCGCGGTCACGCCAGAGAGGTCGCCGAGGGTTTCGCGCAGTTCGCGACAGCGGCGGTACAGGTCGAGCGCGGCCTCGTGCTCGCCGCGGGTATTGAGGATGCTGCCCAGCAGGTTCATCGCCTCGGCCTCGCCCGCCTGGTCACCCAGGTCGCGCATCAGCGCGATGCTCTCGCCCAGGCGCTGCTCGTATTGCCGCTTCGGATCCGCCAGGATGTGCTCGCACAGGGCCATGCGCAGCAGCGCCCAGGCCCGACCCGGGGCGTGCCCTGTCCGGTCCGACAGCTCATGGGCCTGACGCGCGAAGCCCAGCGCCTTGCGCGTGTCGTCGTGACGGCTGCGATACGCCATGCCCAGCAACTCATCCACACGCGCGGCGGTGTCCGGGGCGGCAGGCAACCCGGTCATGGCACGGTCAACGGTCCAGGATCTGGCTCAGGAACTGCTGCGTGCGTTCGTTCTTCGGCGCCGAGAAGAACTCGTGCGGCGTGTTCTGCTCGACGATCTCGCCGCGGTCCATGAAGATCACGCGGTCGGCCACGGCCTTGGCAAAGCCCATCTCGTGCGTCACGCACAGCATGGTCATGCCTTCCTTGGCGAGGTCGATCATGGTGTCGAGCACTTCCTTGACCATCTCGGGGTCGAGCGCGGAAGTGGGCTCGTCGAACAGCATGATGGACGGGTTCATGCACAGCGCCCGCGCGATCGCCACGCGCTGCTGCTGCCCGCCGGACAGTTGCCCCGGGTACTTGGGCGCCTGCTCCAGGATGCGCACGCGCTCGAGGTACTTGCGCGCCGTGGCCTCGGCCTCGGCCTGAGGGCGCTTCTTGACCCAGATGGGCGCGAGCGTGCAGTTCTCGAGCACCGTGAGGTGGGGGAACAGGTTGAAGTGCTGGAACACCATGCCCACTTCGGAGCGCACGGTGTCGATGTTCTTCAGGTTGTCCGTCAGCTCGACGCCCTCGACGACGATCTGGCCCTTCTGGTGCGTCTCGAGCCGGTTGATGCAGCGGATGAGCGTGCTCTTGCCCGAACCCGAGGGCCCGCAGACCACGATGCGTTCGCCCTTGGCGACGTCGAGGTCGATGTTCTTCAGGACCTGGAACTCACCGAACCACTTGTTCAGGCCCTGGATATGGATCGCCGATTCGGCCATGTGGGGGTCCTTGTGACTCAACGCTGGTGGCCGCGCGCAAGTTCGCGCTCCAGCCGCTGGCTGTATTTGCTCATCGCGAAGCAGAAGATCCAGTAGATCAGGATCGAGAACAGGAAGGCCTCGATGAAGTACTTCTTCCAGGCGAAGTCGGTCTCGACCGACTTCTTCACCGCATACGCGAAGTCGTAGATCGCGATGATCACGACGAGCGAGGTGTCCTTGAACAGCGAGATGAAGCTGTTGACGATGGGCGGGATGGAGATGCGCAGCGCCTGCGGCAGCACGACCAGACCCATCATGCGCCAGTAGGGCAGGCCCAGCGCCTCGGCGGCTTCGATCTGCCCCTTGGGCACGGCCTGCAGGCCGCCGCGCACGGCCTCGGCCAGGTAGGCGGCGACGAACAGGATGATCGCCACCTGCGCGCGCAGCAGCTGGTCGATGCGCACGCCTTCCGGCAGGAAGAGCGCGAACATCACCGACGCCATGAAGAGCACCGTGATCAGGGGCACGCCCCGCACCACCTCAATGTAGATGATGCTCGCAGCGCGGATGATGGGCAGGCGCGAGCGCCGGCCCAGCGCCAGCAGCACGCCGAGCGGGAACGCGAAGCCGATGCCGAAGATCGCGAGGATCAGCGTGACCGGCAGGCCGCCCCACTGCTCCGTGCGCACCGGCAGCAGGCCGAGGCCGCCGCCCATCAGCCAGAAGGTGATGCCCATGCCAGCCACCCAGATCAGGGCCAGCCAGCGCGTCCAGAAGCGCTTGAGCGCAGAGACGCCCAGCAGCAGCAGCATGACGCCGATCGCGATACCCGGGCGCCACTGCTCCTCGAAGGGGTAGACGCCGAACATCATGAAGCGGAACTTCTCCCACACCACGGCCCAGCAGGCGCCCTGCCCGCGCACGGCATCGCACTGCGCGATGGTGGCGTGGCCCCAGACCGCGTTGAACACGGTCCAGCCGAGCACCTTGGGAACGGACCACGCCAGGAACACCAGCATCAGCACCGTGATGGCGCTGTTGACGGGGCTGGAGAAGAGGTTGGTGCGCAGCCAGTGGCCGGCGCCGCGGCCGCCGGGAGCGGTGGAGACAGAGGCGCTCATGTCATCGCTCCACCAGACGCACGCGGTCGTTGTACCAGTTCATGAACAGCGAGATCAGCAGGCTGATGGTGAGGTACACGCCCATCAGGATCGCGATGGCCTCGATGGCCTGCCCGGTCTGGTTCATCGTCGTGTTGGCGATGGCCACGAGGTCGGGGTAGCCGATGGCCACGGCGAGCGATGAGTTCTTGGTCAGGTTCAGGTACTGGCTGGTCATCGGCGGGATGATCACGCGCAGCGCCTGCGGCAGCGTCACGAGGCGCAGACGCTGGCCCGGCGTCAGGCCCAGTGCCATGGCGGCCTCGCCCTGCCCGCGGTCCACGGCCAGGATGCCGGCTCGCACCACCTCGGCAATGAAGGCCGCGGTGTAGGTGGACAGCCCGATCAGCAGGGCCATGAACTCGGGCGACAGCACCTTGCCGCCTTCGTAGTCGAAGCCGGCGAGCGCGGGAATCTGGATCGCGGTGGGCGCGCCCAGCACGGCCCAGGCCAGCACCGGCAGGCCGAGGATCAGGCCCGAAGACACCCAGCCGACCGGCAGCAACTGCCCCGTCTCGCGCTGCCTGCGGCGCGCGTAGAAGCGGAAGGCGATGGACGCGGCCACGCCGGCCAGAACGGCCCAGGGCACGGCCGACCAGGCTGCATGCGCCTCGGGCCAGGCGAACCGGAAGCCGCGCTGGCTGATGAAGAGCCAGCCACCGACGTCGATGGCTTCGCGCACGCCGGGCAGGAGTTCGGTGAAGAGGCCGTACCAGACGAACAGCTGCAGCAGCAGCGGCACGTTGCGCATGACCTCCACGTAGGCGGAGCTGAACTTCGCGAGCAGCCAGTTCGAGGACAGCCGGCCGATACCGACCAGCGTGCCGATGAGGGTGGCGAAGAACACGCCGAGCGCCGCGACCGTCAGCGTGTTGACGAGCCCGACCGTGAACGCGCGGCCGTAGCTGTCCGACGGGTCGTAGACGATGGCCTTTTCGGCGATCTCGAACCCGGCTTCCTTCGTGAGGAAGCCGAAGCCCACCTGGATCTGGCGCGAGGCCAGGTTGTGCAGGGTGTTGGAGACCAGGTACCAGCCGATGCCGATGACCACGGCCAGCAGCAGGCCCTGGTACAGCAGTCCGCGCGCGCGTTCGCTCTTGAACATGGGGGCGATCAGAGGCCCGACCCGCGCTGGGCGGGCCGGGCGTGGCAGGGAAGGATCAGCGCAGCGGCGGGGCGTACATCAGGCCGTCGTCGGTCCACAGCGCGTTCTGGCCGCGCGCCAGGCCCAGGGGCCCGATGTTGCGCGTGTACATCTCGCCGTAGTTGCCGACAGCCTTGATCACCTTGACCAGCCAGTCGTTGTCCAGGCCCATGCCCTTGCCGACATCACCGGAGGTACCCACCAGACGCATGATCGGCGGGTCCTTGCTCTCGGCGCGCAGCTTGTCGGCGTTCGCGGCGGCCATGCCGTACTCCTCGGCTTCGATCAGGCCGTTGAGAGTCCAGCGCACGATGGTGAAGAACTCCCAGTCGCCGCGACGGATCATCGGGCCCAGCGGCTCCTTGCTGATGGCTTCCGGCAGCACGATGTAGTCGTCGGGCTTCGGTGCCTTCAGGCGCGTGGCGGCCAGGCCGGAACGGTCGGTCGTGTAGACGTCGCAGCGGCCGGCGAAGAACGCCTGCTCGATCTGGTTCAGCTCGGCGATGACGACCGGCTTGAAGCTCATGCGCTTGACGCGGAAGTAGTCGCTCAGGTTCAGCTCGGTCGTGGTGCCCGGCTGCACGCAGATCGTGGCGCCGTTGAGCTGGCTCGCCTTCGTGATGTTGGAGGACTTCTTCACCATGAAGCCCTGGCCGTCGTAGAAGAGCACGCCCGCGAAGACCGAACCCAGCGTCGCATCGCGCGAGGAAGTCCAGGTGGTGTTGCGCGACAGCATGTCGACTTCACCGGACTGCAGCGCCGTGAACCGGTTCTGCGCGTTCGTGGGCACGTACTGCACCTTGTTGGGGTCGCCCAGGATGGCGGTGGCCACGGCGCGGCAGAAATCGGCGTCGATGCCGGTCCACTTGCCCTGGCTGTCAGGTGCCGAGAAACCGAGCAGGCCGGTGTTGACGCCGCAGCGAAGCACACCCTTGCTCTTGATCGCGTCCAGTGTCGGGCCGGCGTGGGCGGCGAGGGCCGGGACGGCCAGTGCGGCCGCCAGGGCCAGGGAACGGATCCACGGTGATTTCATCGTTTGTGCTCCTGATCGATGATGAATGCCAGCCCGCACCAAAGGTGTGCGCGCCGCGCGTGACGAAGTCTAGGAGCATCAAGCGTGCCGGGCCACGGGGATTGACCCCAGTGAGCCTATTTCGCGAAGAGCTGCGAGCGGTCCTTGAAGGCCTTGAACTCGAGCGCGTTGCCCGAGGGATCGCGGAAGAACATCGTGGCCTGCTCGCCGACCAGCCCCGCAAAGCGGATGTAGGGCTCGATGACGAACTTCAGGCCGCCGGCCTTCAGGCGTTCGGCCCAGGCATGGAACTCATCCCAGCCGAGCACGACGCCGAAGTGAGGCACCGGCACGTCGTGGCCGTCGACCTCGTTGTGGTGATCCTCGGCCTTGGGCGGCGCCAGATGGGCGACGATCTGATGGCCGAACAGATCGAAGTCGATCCACTCGTCGCTGGAGCGACCCTCGGGGCAGCCGAGCAGGCCGCCGTAGAACTGCCGCGTGGCATCGAGATCGTGGACGGGGAATGCGAGGTGGAAGGGGGCGATGTCTTTCATATCTGGCAGCATACCGCGATGACCACACTCTTCGACCCCTCCACCGCCGGCGACCTGCAACTCGCCAACCGCATCGTGATGGCGCCCCTGACACGCAACCGCTCGCCGGACGCCGTGCCGCCCGAACTCGTGGCGACGTATTACGCGCAGCGCGCCAGCGCGGGCCTGCTCATCACCGAAGCCACCGCCATCACCCAGCAGGGCCAGGGCTATGCCGACGTGCCCGGGCTCTATGCGCCCGCGCAGATCGCGGGCTGGAAGCGCGTGACCGAGGCCGTGCACGCCGCCGGCGGGCGCATCGTGGTGCAGCTCTGGCACGTGGGCCGCATCTCGCACACAGACCTGCAGCCCGGCAACGCGGCGCCGGTCGCGCCCTCGGCCATTCCGGCCAAGGCCAAGACCGTGCTGTTCCGCGACGGCAAGGCGGTCTTCATCGAAACATCAGCGCCGCGCGCGCTCGAGACGGCCGAGATCCCGGGCATCGTCGACGACTACCGACGTGCTGCCGTGGCTGCCATCGAAGCGGGCTTCGACGGCGTGGAGATCCACGGTGCCAACGGCTACCTGATCGACCAGTTCCTCAAGACCGGCAGCAACCAGCGCACCGACATGTACGGCGGCTCGATCGAGAACCGCGCGCGCTTCCTGCTGGAAGTGACTCAGGCCATCGTCGGCGCCATCGGCGGCGGCCGCACGGGCATCCGCCTGTCGCCGGTGACGCCGGCCAACGATGCGGCCGAGGAAGACCCCGCGCCCCTGTTCGCGCACGTGGCGCGCGGCTTGGCACCGCTGGGGCTGGCCTACGTGCACGTGATCGAGGGCTCCACCGGCGGCCCGCGGGTGCTGCCCGAGCGTCCCTTCGACTACGCTGCGCTCAAGGCCGCCTATCGCGCCGCCGGCGGCCGGGGCGCCTGGATGGTGAACAACGGCTACGACAAGGCGATGGCCGAGCAGGCCGTGGCCGACGGCGCCGACCTGGTGGCCTTCGGCCGCCCGTACATCGCCAACCCCGACCTCGTGCGCCGTCTGCGCGAGAACGCGCCGCTGAACACGCCCGACCGCGCCACCTTCTACGGCGGCGGGGCCGCCGGGTACACGGATTACCCGAGTCTGGAAGACGCCGCGGCCGCTTAGCATCGGCGGCATGCCAAGTCAGCCGCTGCACGACCCGACCGCCGATCCCCAACCCGGTGCCCACACCGAGGTCAAGACCACCACCTGCTACATGTGCGCCTGCCGATGCGGCATCCGCGTGCATCTGCGGGACGGCGGCAACGGGCCCGAGGTGCGCTACATCGAGGGCAACCCCGAGCACCCGCTGAACCAGGGCGTGCTGTGCGCCAAGGGCTCGGCGGGCATCATGAAGCAGTACTCGCCCGCCCGGCTCACGCAGCCCCTGCGGCGCAAGCCCGGCAGCGAGCGCGGCGCCGGCGAGTTCGAGCCCATCTCGTGGGAAGAGACCTTCGCGCTGCTCACCGAGCGCCTGGGCGACATCCGCCGCACCGACCCCAAGAAGTTCGCGCTGTTCACGGGGCGCGACCAGATGCAGGCGCTCACGGGCCTGTTCGCGCGCCAGTTCGGCACGCCCAACTACGCGGCGCACGGCGGCTTCTGCTCGGTGAACATGGCCGCGGGCATGCTGTACACCATCGGCGGCTCGTTCTGGGAGTTCGGCGGGCCCGACCTGGACCGCGCCAAGCTGTTCGTGATGCTCGGCACCGCCGAGGACCATCACAGCAACCCCATGAAGATGGCGCTGTCGAAGTTCAAGCGCAGCGGCGGGCGCTTCATCGCGATCAACCCCATCCGCACCGGCTATGCCGCCATCGCCGACGAGTGGATCCCGATCCGCCCGGGCACCGACGGCGCGCTGCTGCTGGCCATCACGCACGAGGTGCTGGCCAACGGCCTGTACGACCGCGACTTCGTCGTGCGCTACACCAACGGCGCGCAGCTCGTGAACCAGGACCCGGCGTCCGACGACTTCGGGCTGATGCTGCGCAACCCCGATGGCGACATCGTCAACCCGCTGCGCCCGCACAACTTCCTGTGGTGGGACCGCGCCACCCAGCGCCCCGTGGCCGACCACACCGAGGGCGTCGACCCCATGCTGCGCGGCCGCTTCACGATGCCCGACGGCACGCCGGCCGTGCCCGCGTTCCAGCTGCTCAAGGAGCGCGTGGACGGCAAGACGCCGGAGTGGGCCGAAGGCATCACCGGCATCCCGGCCGCGACCATCCGCCGGCTGGCACAGGAGATCGGCGTCACCGCGCGCGACCAGCGCATCGAGCTGCCCATCGCCTGGACCGACTGGTGGGGCCGCGAGCACCGCTCCGTGACCGGCCGGCCCGTGGCCTTCCACGCGATGCGGGGCCTGGCCGCGCACTCCAACGGCTTCCAGGCCACGCGCTCGCTGGCCATCCTGATGTCGCTGCTGGGCACCATCGACCGCCCGGGCGGGTTCCGCCACAAGGCGCCGTATCCGCGCGCGGTGCCTCCGAACGCCCGCCCGCCCAAGGGCCCCGAGGCGGTGCAGCCCGACACCCCGCTGGCCGGCGCGCCGCTGGGCTGGCCCGAGGGGCCGGAAGACCTGTTCGTCGATGCCGCCGGGGAGCCTGTGCGCATCGACAAGGGCTTCTCGTGGGAGTACCCGCTGTCGGCGCACGGCCTGATGCACACCGTGGTGACGAACGCCTGGCGCGGCGACCCGTACCCGATCGACACGCTGCTGATCTTCATGGCCAACATGGCCTGGAACTCGACGATGAACACGTCCGAGATCCGCACCATGCTGACCGACAAGCGCGAGGACGGCGCCTACAAGATCCCGTTCCTGGTGGTGTGCGACGCGTTCCAGTCGGAGACCACGGCCTTCGCCGACCTGATCCTGCCCGACACCACCTACCTCGAGCGCCACGACTGCATGTCGCTGCTCGACCGGCCGATCTCGGAGTTCGACGGGCCGACCGATTCCGTGCGCGTCCCGGTGCTGCCGCCCACCGGGCAGTGCAAGCCCTTCCAGGAGGTGCTGGTAGAACTGGCCACGCGCCTGAAGCTGCCGGCCTTCGTGCACCAGGACGGCGAGCTCAAGGGCACGCGCAAGTACCGCGATTACCCCGACTTCATCATCAACTACGAGACCGCACCCGGTTCGGGCATCGGTTTCCTTTCGGGCTGGCGCGGCAAGGACGGCAGCAAGAGCCTGCGCGGCGAACCCAACCCCCGGCAGTGGGAGATGTACGCCGCCAACAACTGCGTGCACCACACCCCGATGCCGCCGCAGATCCAGTACATGCGCAACTGGAACCGCGAGTACATGGCCTGGGCGCAATCCAACGGGCTGCGGCGCGACAACGACCCCATCATCATCCACCTGTACTCGGAGTTCCTGCAGCGCTTCCGCCTCGCGGCCGAGGGCAAGGGCAAGGGACGGCAGCCGCCCGACCGGCTGCGCGAGCGCGTGGCGCACCACTTCGACCCCCTGCCCTTCTGGGAGCCCTCGCTCGAGGTGCAGGCCATCGACACCGCCGCCTACCCGCTGGCCGCCATCACGCAGCGGCCAATGGCGATGTACCACTCCTGGGATTCGCAGAACGCCTGGCTGCGGCAGATCCACTCGCGCAACTGGCTGTATGTCAACGGCGCCACCGCGCGCGCCGCGGGCATTGCCGATGGCGCCTGGATGTGGGTGGAGTCACCCTGGGGCAAGGTGCGCTGCCAGTGCCGGCACAGCGAGGCCGTGGAGCCGGGCACGGTATGGACCTGGAACGCCATCGGCAAGGCCTCCGGCGCCTGGGCGCTGGCCCCGGACGCCGACGAATCGCGCGAAGGCTTCCTGCTGAACCACCTGATCACCGATGAACTGCCGGTGCCCGGCAGCAAGCGCCGCGTGGCGAATGCCGACCCCGTGACCGGGCAGGCGGGCTGGTACGACGTGCGGGTGCGCATCCGCCCGGCCGAGGACGATGGCCAGACCACGCTGCCGCAGACCGAACCGCTGGGCGCGATGCCCGGCATGGCGGCCAAGGCCATGCAGTGGCTGGGCTGGAACGCAGGAGCCAAGCGATGACCCAACTGGCGCTGGTGATCGACCTGAACGTCTGCGTGGGCTGCCATGCCTGCGTGACGAGCTGCAAGCAGTGGAACACCTCCGGCAGCGCCGGGCCGCTGACCGACCAGGACCCCTACGGCACCACGCCGGGGGGCACCTTCTTCAACCGCGTGCTGAGCTTCGAGGTGGGCGAGTACCCCGAGACGCAGACGGTGCACTTCCCGAAGAGCTGCCTGCACTGCGAGGACCCGCCCTGCGTGCCCGTCTGCCCCACCGGCGCGAGCTACAAGCGCCCCGAGGACGGCATCGTGCTGGTGGACTACGACAAGTGCATCGGCTGCAAGTACTGCGCGTGGGCCTGCCCCTACGGCGCACGCGAGCTCGACGAGGAGCGGCAGGTGATGACGAAGTGCACGCTGTGCGTGGACCGCGTCACCGACAAGACCCTGCCGGAGGCCGAGCGCAAGCCCGCCTGCGTGCTGGCGTGCCCGACGAACGCCCGGCTCTTCGGCGACGTGCACGACGCCGATTCGGTGGTGTCCGTGGCCATCCGTGAGCGCGGCGGCTACGCGCTGATGCCGGAATGGAACACGCGCCCCGCCAACCACTACCTGCCGCGCCGCCGCACCGGCGCCACGCTGCGCCCGGAAGACCTGGAGCGCGCCGACAGCCCGCTGCAGATCGACGCCGAATTCGACAACGGCCCCGGCCGTGAGGACCACACCACATGAGGCCCGCCTGGTCCGTCGTCTCGTTCACGGTGCTGGCCGGCAGCGCGCAGGGCCTGGCCCTGGCGCTGGTGGGCAGCGCTGCGATGTTCCACCAGGCCGCAGCGCTGCGCCTGCCCGGCGCGGCGCTGGTGATCGCACTCTCGCTAGGGGGCCTCGCGGCCTCGTTCTTCCACCTCGGCCGACCGGAGCGCGCCTGGCGCGCGGCCGCGATGTGGCGCACCTCGTGGCTCTCGCGCGAGGTCATCGTGCTGCCGATGTTCATCGCCTCGGTCGCGGCCTGGGCGTTGTGGCCCGCCGCCGGCCTGGCGGTGGTGCTGCTGGCGCTGGCGCTGTACGCCTGCACCGCGATGATCTACATGGCGCTGCCTTTCCTGCAGGCCTGGGCCACGCCCTGGACGGCCGTCAACTTCGTGCTGCAGGGCATCGCGCCGGGCGCCTTGCTGGCGGCGCTTCTGGCTTCCGTGTTCTCGCCCTCGCTCGTGAACTTCTTCGCGCAGCACGCGCTGCTGTTCACGCTGGTGGCGCTGGCGGCGCGCGCGGCCACGCGCTGGCGCAATGCGCGCATCGTGCCGCGCTCCACGCCACAGACAGCCATCGGCATCCGCCACCCGCGCATCGAGCAGCGCTCGATGGGCTTCACGGGCCGGGCCTTCAACACCCATGAGTTCTTCCACGGCCACACGCCGCTGGCGCTGAGCAGGCGTTCGCTGGGCGGGTTGTTGCTGGGCTTCGTCGTGCCTGTGTTGCTGCTGAGCTGGTCGAGCGCCGGCCTGGTGCTGCTGCTGGCGCTGGCATCGCAGGCAGCCGGCCTGCTGCTGGAGCGCTGGGGCTTCTTCGCGGAAGCCGAGCATCCGCAGAACATCTACTACAAGACAGCGTCCTAGGCTTCGATGGCGGCGCGCAGCACGCGAAAGCCGTGCGTGCCGTCGCGCGCGAGTTGCGCGACGAGGCCGAACTCCCAGTCGAGGTAGGCCTGCATGGCCTCGGGCGGCGCGTCGGTGCCTTCGTAGGGGCGGCGATAGCGCCTTGCGCGAGAGCCCGGCCAGGCCTCATGGCCATCGGCCACGGGTTGCCAGAGGCCGGTCTCGGTCAGGCCGTCGGTGTCGTCGAGCCAGGCCACCTCCCAGCCCATCTGGGCCAGCCAGTGCGCCGTGACGGCCGCGCGCACGCCGTCGTCGTCGGCGAGCACGACGCGCGCGCCGCGCACGGCACAGAAGACATCGGTCTCCTGCACCAGTTGCCCGCCGGGGGCGCTGCCGAAGCCGGGCCGATGGCCGGCCGCATATTCCTCGGGCGTGCGCACATCCCAGCGGTACAGCGTGCGCGTGGCGTCTGCCTGCCAATGCGCCAGCGTGCCGGCGTCGATGCGCAGCGCACCGGCACGGCCGGCCAGCGCATGCGCGCGGGACTGCGCCTCGGCGCGCTGGGCGTGCGGCGTGGGGCCGAAGCGGCGCTGCTCGCCGTGGGCCAGCGTGAAGCCCGCGAGCAGCCAGCCGATGGTGCCGTTGCGCAGCGCGTGCACCGGGTTCGGGAGCCCGGCATTGACCAGGGTCTGCGCGCCGATGAGGCTGCGCGTGCGCCCCGCGCAGTTGACGATGATGTGCGTGCGCGGGTCGGGCGCCAGGCTGCGGGCGCGCAGCAGCAGTTCACCGCCGGGCACGCTGACGCCCTGCGGGATGCTCATCGTCTGGAACTCGTCGAAACGGCGCGCATCGAGCACCACGACATCGGCGCCACGGTCCAGCAGGCTCTTCACTTCCGACGCCGGCAGGGAAGGCGTGCCGGCCTCGTGCTCCACCAGTTCGCCGAAAGCCTTGCTCGGCACGTTCACGTCGATGAAGAGTTCGCCGTCCTCGTGCCGCCAGCCCTCCAGGCCCCCGGCCAGGGCGCTGACCTGCGACCAGCCCTGGCCATGAAGCCAGCGCGCCGCGGGCTCGACCAGGCCCTGGCCGTCGTCGTACAGCACCACCGGCACGTCGCGCCGCGGCAATCGCCAGGGAGCATCCGCAGCCAACCGCCGTGCCGGCAACTGCACGGCAAAGAGCGGATGCCCGAGCGCGAATTCGTCTTCCTCGCGCAGGTCGATCAGCGCGATCTCGCGGCGCTGCCGCAGCGCGTCGCGCACGGCCTGCGGTGAAGTCTGGGTCAAGGGGCTCACGGCCGGGCTTTCATGCAGCGCGGCCCGGAGTTCACCCGGCAGCACAGCGACATTGAACAGGCATCGATCGTACGCGGCGCCGGCTGGCGCGCCCGGATCCTTGATTTCCGGATATCGATCGGCGATTTGATTCGTTGGCCGATCGGACTGTCGTTCCTAGGATGAGCGAATGAAACGATTCCCCACGCTCCTCGCAGTCGCTCTGACGCTCGCCGCCCTCACCGCATCGGCGAAGGACATCACGCTCCTGAACGTCTCCTACGACCCGACCCGCGAGCTCTACCAGGACTTCAACAAGGCCTTCGCCGCGCACTGGAAGGCGAAGACTGGCGACAACGTCACCGTCAAGCAGTCGCACGGCGGGGCGGCGCGCCAGGCGCGCTCGGTGATCGACGGGCTCGAGGCTGACGTCGTCACGCTAGCGCTCGCCTACGACATCGACGCCATCAGCGAAAAGGCCAGACTGCTGCCGCCCGACTGGCAGAAGCGCCTGCCGCACAACAGCAGCCCCTACACCAGCACCATCGTGCTGCTGGTGCGCAAGGGCAACCCCAAGGGCATCAAGGACTGGGACGACCTGGCCAAGCCCGGCGTCTCGGTGATCACGCCCAACCCGAAGACCTCGGGCGGCGCGCGCTGGAACTACCTCGCGGCCTGGGGCTACCAGCTGCGCAAGACGGGCAGCGAAGACAAGGCGCGCGACTTCGTCCGGGCCATCTTCGCCAACGTGCCGGTGCTCGACTCGGGCGCTCGCGGCTCCACTACCACCTTCGTCGAGCGAGGCATCGGCGACGTGTTCATCTCCTGGGAGAACGAGGCCTTCCTCGCGCAGAAGGAACTGGGCCCGGACAAGTTCGAGATCATCGTGCCCTCGGTCAGCATCCTCGCGGAGCCGCCGGTGACGCTGGTGGACAAGGTGGCCGACAAGCGCGGCACGCGTGAAGTGGCCACGGCCTACCTGCAGTACCTGTACTCGCCCGAGGGCCAGGACATCGCCGGCCAGAACTACTACCGCCCGATCGACCCGGCTGCGGCGGCGAAGTACGCGAAGACCTTCCCGAAGGTGAATCTGTTCACCATCGACGCGGTGTTCGGCGGCTGGGCCAAGGCACAGAAGACGCACTTCGACGACGGCGGCAGCTTCGACCAGATCTATACGAAGCGCTGACATGCTGCTCTCGCGTGCGCTGCTCAAGCGCCACAGCGTGCTTCCCGGCTTCGATCTCGCACTCGGCTTCGCGCTGCTGTACGTGAGCCTGCTGGTGCTCATCCCGCTGTCGGCCGCCTTCCTCAAGACCTTCACGCTCACCTGGGCGCAGTTCCTCGACGCCGTGGCCACGCCGCGCGTGCTGGCGTCGTACCGGCTGACCTTCGGCGCGTCGCTGGCGGCCGCCTCGCTGAATGCCGTGTTCGGGCTCGTCGTGGCGTGGGTGCTGGTGCGCTACAACTTCCCGTTCAAGCGTGTCGTCGACGCGCTGGTGGACCTGCCCTTCGCGCTGCCCACGGCCGTGGCCGGCATCGCGCTGACGGCGCTGTATGCGCAGAACGGCTGGATCGGCCAGTTCCTGCCCTTCAAGGTCAGCTTCACGCCCATCGGGGTGTTCGTGGCCCTGGTGTTCATCGGCCTGCCCTTCGTGGTGCGCACCGTTCAGCCGGTGCTGGAGGACGTGAACCGCGAACTCGAGGAGGCCGCCGCCACGCTGGGTGCATCGCGCTGGCAGACCTTCCGCCACGTGATCCTGCCCATCGTGATGCCGGCGCTGCTCACGGGCTTCGCCCTGGCATTCGCACGCGCGCTGGGCGAGTACGGCTCCGTCATCTTCATCGCCGGCAACATGCCCATGGTCAGCGAGATCACGCCGCTGCTGATCATCACCAAGCTCGAACAGTACGACTACGCTGGCGCGACCGCCATCTCGGTCGTGATGCTGGTCGCGGCCTTCGTGCTGCTGCTCGTCATCAACAGCCTTCAGGCCTGGGCGCGCAAGCGCCAGGGGGGCATATGAGCACGGCCACCGCCACCCACGAGCCGCCCTGGGTGCGGCGCCTGCTGATCGGCATTGCGCTGGCCTTCATGACGCTGTTCCTCTTCGTGCCGCTGGCCACGGTGTTCTTCGAGGCCTTCCGCAAGGGCATCGACGTGTACCTCGCAGCGCTGGTGGAGGACGACGCCCTCTCCGCGGTTAAGCTGACGCTGCTGGCCGCCGGCATCGCGGTGCCGCTGAACCTGGTGTTCGGCATTTCAGCGGCCTGGGCCATCGCGAAGTTCGACTTCCGCGGCAAGAACGCGCTGCTGACGCTGATCGACCTGCCCTTCTCCGTCAGCCCCGTGATCGCCGGCCTGATCTACGTGCTGGTCTTCGGGCTGCAGGGCTGGTTCGGCGAATGGCTACGCGACCACGACCTGAAGGTGGTGTTCGCCGTTCCCGGCATCGTGCTGGCGACGGTCTTCGTGACATTCCCGTTCGTCGCGCGAGAACTGATCCCGCTGATGCAGGCGCAGGGCGTGGAGCAGGAAGAAGCCGCGCGCGTGCTGGGCGCCAACGGCTGGCAGATCTTCCGCCGCGTGACGCTGCCCAACGTGAAGTGGGCGCTGCTCTACGGCGTGATCCTGTGCAATGCGCGGGCGATGGGCGAGTTCGGCGCCGTGAGCGTGGTCAGCGGCCACATCCGCGGCCAGACCAACACGATGCCGCTGCACATCGAGATCCTCTACAACGAATACCAGTTCGCAGCCGCCTTCGCGGTGGCCTCGCTGCTGGCGCTGCTGGCGCTGGTGACCCTGGTGCTGAAGTACATCGTCGAACAACGCGTGAAAGCGGAGATGAGGCCCAACCATGAGCATTGAAGTCCGAGGGCTCGCCAAGAAATTCGGCGCGGTGGTGGTGTGCGATCACCTGAACCTGGACATCGCCTCCGGCGAGCTGGTCGCGCTGCTCGGCCCATCGGGCTCGGGCAAGACGACCCTGCTGCGCATCATCGCGGGGCTGGAAGTGCCGGATGCCGGCAGCGTGCTGTTCCATGGTGAGGAGACCACCCACACCGATGTGCGCGACCGCCAGGTGGGCTTCGTGTTCCAGCACTACGCGCTGTTCGGCCACATGACGATCTTCGAGAACGTGGCCTTCGGCCTGCGCGTGCGCCCGAAGGAATCACGCCCGAGCGACGCCGAGATCCGGCGCAAGGTGACCGAACTGCTGCAGCTGGTGCAGCTGGACAGCGTGGGCGGGCGCTTCCCGCACCAGCTCTCCGGTGGCCAGCGCCAGCGCATCGCGCTCGCACGGGCACTGGCCGTCGAGCCCAAGGTGCTGCTGCTCGACGAACCCTTCGGTGCACTCGACGCCAAGGTGCGCAAGGAGTTGCGCCGCTGGCTGCGCCGCCTGCACGACGAGGTTCACCTGACCAGCGTCTTCGTCACGCACGACCAGGAAGAGGCGATGGAGGTGGCTGACCGCGTGGTCGTGATGAACCAGGGCCGCATCGAGCAGCAGGGCACGCCCGACGAGCTCTACGACACGCCAGCGACGCCGTTCGTGCTGCAGTTCCTGTCGGACGTGGCGCGCTGGGGCGACGGCTTCGTGCGCCCGCGCGACCTGGCCGTGCAAACCGAGGCGGGCGAAGGCACCGAGGCGGTCACTCTGGGGCAGACGCTCACGGTCGGCGCCTACACACGGCTCGAATGCCGGCGCGCGGACGGCAGCGGCTTCATCGACGTGGAGCTGCCACGCGCGGAAGCGGCGGCCTTGCGGCAGCGCATCGGCCTGCTGCCTGGCCACACGCTGCACCTGAAGCCGCAGCGCGTGACTCGATTTCCGGGGCGCGGCGTCTGAGGGTGGGTAGAGGCCGGTCCAGGCCCTTTACGGATGTTTGTCCCATCCGCGCGCGCACATCCCCTTGCAACCAGCAAGGCGGGCTTTCGGCCCGAACGCCACAACGCAGCCTTGAGCGGCAGGCGGTGCGCGGGGCGGGCGCCATGTGGGGCGCCGAGCAGCGCAGCCTCGAGGGGGGCGCGCGCAGCGCGCTTCGTGAACTAGCTCGCCGCAGCTGTCCGAGCGCAGCGGGCGCAGCCCGCGTAGCGAGTTTTGCGGCGCCCCCTCGAGGCGAGCAGCGCAGGGTAGTCAGCCCGCAGGGCTGACCGCCACAGCTGGCGCCTGC
>CAJAES010000019.1 GCA_903938815.1 uncultured beta proteobacterium | reverse complement strand
GATGCGTTCCCGCTCGCGATCTTCGCGATCCACCTCGCGGGCGCCTCGTCGATCATGGGCGCGATCAACATCATCGTCACGATCATGAACCTGCGCGCGCCGGGCATGGGCCTGCTGAAGATGCCGCTGTTCGCCTGGACCTGGCTGATCACGGCCTACCTGCTGATCGCGGTGATGCCTGTGTTGGCTGGCGCGATCACCATGACGCTGACCGACCGCCACTTCGTCACCAGCTTCTACAATCCGGCCGGGGGTGGCGACCCTGACATGTACCAGCACATCTTCTGGTTCTTCGGGCACCCAGAGTTCTACATCATGATCCTGCCGGCGTTCGGCATCGTCAGCGCCATCATCCCGGCATTCGCGCGCAAGCCGCTGTTCGGCTATGCGTCGATGGTGTACGCGACGGCCTCGATCGCCATCCTGTCCTTCATCGTGTGGGCGCACCACATGTACACCACCGGCATGCCGGTGACGGGCCAGCTCTTCTTCATGTACGCGACGATGCTGATCGCGGTTCCCACGGGCGTGAAGGTCTTCAACTGGCTGGCCACGATGTGGCGCGGCGAGATGACCTTCGAGACCCCCATGCTGTGGGCCGTCGGCTTCCTGTTCGTGTTCTCGATGGGCGGCTTCACGGGCCTGATCCTGGCCATGGCCCCGATCGACATCCAGCTGCAGGACACCTACTACGTCGTGGCGCACTTCCACTACGTGCTGGTCGCGGGCTCGCTGTTCGCGTTGTTCGCGGGAGTCTATTACTGGGGCCCGAAGTGGACCGGCGTCATGTACTCCGAGACACGCGGCAAGATCCACTTCTGGGGCTCGCTGGTGTTCTTCAACGTCACCTTCTTCCCGATGCACTTCCTGGGTCTTGCCGGCATGCCCCGCCGCTACGCCGACTACCCGATGCAGTTCGCCGACTTCAACGCGCTGGCTTCCGTGGGCGCCTTCGGTTTCGGCTTCATGCAGGTGTACTTCTTCGTCTTCGTCGTGCTGCCGATGATGCGCGGCAAGGGCAAGACCGCCCCGCAGCGTCCGTGGAACGACCCCGACGGTCGTGGCGCCGAAGGCCTGGAGTGGGAAGTCCCGTCGCCCGCGCCGTGGCACACCTTCGAGAGCCCCCCGAAGCTCGACGCCACCGCCACCAAGGTGATCGGCTGAGACCCGGGCCATGACCGACGAACGTCAACGCAAGGCGAATCTGCGGCTGGGCCTGATCCTGGCCACGGTGGCGATCGTGTTCGCGATCGGCTTCTTTGCGAAGATCTCACTCATGGGGCCGAACTGAATCATGGCTGAACGCCGCACGCTGAGTGGCGACAACCGCCGCATGCTGGGAAAGCTGGCGGTGGTTGCGGCCCTGATGTTCGGGTTCGGCTACGCGCTCGTGCCCATGTACCGCGCCATCTGTGATGCGCTCGGAATCAACGTCCTGTCGGTGTCGGAGCAGCGCATCGCGCAGGGTTGGTTGGGTGGCAGCAAGTCGAAGGGCAACAACACCCAGGTCGATACCAGCCGCACGATCACCGTCGAGTTCGACGCGAACGCGCGCGGCCCCTGGGAGTTCAAGCCTGCGGTGTCGTCGCTGCAGGTGCACCCGGGCGAGCTGACGACCGTGATGTACGAGTTCCGCAACGTGCAGAACCGGGTCATGGCGGCCCAGGCCATTCCCAGCTACGCGCCGCGCCAGGCGAGCGCGCATTTCAACAAGCTCGAGTGCTTCTGCTTCAACGAATACATCCTGCAGCCGGGTGAAAAGAAGCAGTGGCCGGTGGT
Organism: uncultured beta proteobacterium; assembly: GCA_903938815.1. Taxonomy (GTDB): domain Bacteria; phylum Pseudomonadota; class Gammaproteobacteria; order Burkholderiales; family Burkholderiaceae_C; genus Rubrivivax. The sequence goes on along the minus strand of CAJAES010000019.1, from coordinate 67,318 downwards.
GTTCGTGATCGATCCCAAGCTGCCCAAGGACGTCACGACGATCACGCTGTCCTACACCTTCTTCGAGGTCGGCGGCAAGGTGCCTGCTGCCCCCACCGCGGCGGTCGTGGAGCCGGCGCCGGGACGCACATGAGCCAGGACCTGAAGCAGCTCGCCGAGCGCCCGCTGTCGTTCCTGCAGACGGTCAAGGCCGTGGCATGGTCCTTCGTGGGCCTGCGCAAGGGCTCCGGCTACCAGCAGGACATCCAGAGACTCAATCCGGTCCACGTCATCGTGGCCGGCATCATCGGCGCCGTGCTGTTCGTGCTGACCATCGTGCTGCTCGTGCGCTGGGTGGTCGGTAGCGGCGTCGCGACCTGAGCCCCATTCAACCCATCAAGATTCCGGTTCGAGGAGAGAACATTCCATGGCGGCCATGACCCCAGCGGGCACCACCCCGTACTACTACATCCCAGCCCCGTCGCGCCATCCGGTGCTGATGGCCTGCGGCCTGTTCCTCGTGATCCTCGGCGCAGGCCAGTGGGTCAACGGCCACGGCTGGGGCGCCTACGCGCTGCTCGCCGGCATGGTGGTCTGGCTGACCGTGCTGTTCCAGTGGTTCAGCGAGGCCGTGCGCGAGAGCGAGAGCGGCCTGTACTCGGACCGCATCGACGTCAGCTTCCGCTGGAGCATGAGCTGGTTCATCTTCTCGGAGGTGATGTTCTTCGCCGCCTTCTTCGGCGCCCTGTACTGGGCCCGCGTGCACGCGCTTCCCATGCTGGGCAACCTGGATCACCAGGTGCTGTGGCCCGACTTCAAGGCAGTCTGGCCCAGCGCCGGCGGCGGCGTCACTGCCTCTCCGGCTGGCACCGTGGAACCGTTCTCGACCATCGGCCCGTGGCCGTTGCCGACGATCAACACCGCCCTGCTGCTGACCTCCGGCGTCACGCTCACGATCGCGCACCACGCGCTGATCGCCAGCCAGCGCGCCAAGACGATCTTCTGGATGTGGGTCACCGTGATCCTGGGCGCCACGTTCGTGGGTGTGCAGGCCTTCGAGTACATCCATGCCTACCGCGACCTGAACCTCAAGCTCAGCTCCGGCATCTTCGGCTCGACCTTCTTCCTGCTGACCGGCTTCCACGGCTTTCACGTGCTGGTCGGCATGCTGATGCTGCTGTTCATCACCATCCGGCTGATGAAGGGCCACTTCACCGCGGACCGTCACTTCGGCTTCGAAGGCGCCGCGTGGTACTGGCACTTCGTGGACGTGGTCTGGCTCGGCCTGTACTTCCTCGTGTACTGGCTCTGACCGCCTTGCTGACCCTGCGAAACGCCGCGTCAGCGGCGTTTCGCGCTTTCAGGGTCCGACGGGGATGCCGTTGGGGCGCACCCAGCCCATGTACCAGGACAGCAGGATGAACAGGAACAAGGCGACGGACAGGCCCACGCGCAGCGCGAGTGCGCGCGCCATGGCCCGGTTCGTCTCGCCCGGCGTCCGGCCCTTTCGAAGCATGAACATCCCCGCACCGGCCAGTGCGATGAGCACGGCCACGAGCATCAGAACCATCACTGTTTTCATCGGTGCGCATTATCCGCCGCGGGGCCGTTCATGAAGGGCCGCGACTGGATCGTGCTGGTCGCCACCGTGGCCTCCATGGCGCTGACGGCGCGCCTCGGCGTCTGGCAGCTCGACCGTGCCGACCAGAAGGTCCGGTTGCAGACCGGCCTGGACCAGCGCGGGCAGATGCCACCGCTGACGGCCGCCGAACTGGCCACCGGGCTCGCTCCCGATGCCGCTCAGGTCGACGCCCAGGTGCATCGCAAGGCGGTGCTGACCGGTACCTGGCTGCCGGACTTCACGGTTCACCTCGACAACCGGCAGATGAGCGGACGTGTCGGCTTCTTCGTGCTGACCCCGCTGCAACTGCCCGACGGCAGCGCCGTGATGGTCCAGCGAGGGTGGCGCGGGCGGGACTTCATCGACCGTTCGCGCCTGACCCCGGTGCCCACGCCCACCGGCACGGTGGAAGTGGCGGGTCGATTGGCCCGCGGCCCGGCCCGGTTGTATGAGTTCGACGGCGCAGCCGAGGGCGCTATCCGGCAAAATCTCGACCTTGACGCTTATGCCCGCGAAACCGGGTTGCGGCTGCGGCCGGTGTCACTGCTGCAGGAATCGCCTTCCCCCGGGGACGGCCTGCAACGCGACTGGCCCCGTCCAGCCGCCGATGTACACAAGCACTACGGTTATGCCTTCCAGTGGTTTGCGCTCTGTGCGCTGATCGGCGGTCTCCATGTCTGGTTCCGAATCCTCCGCCCGCGACGCCGCACCTGAAGCCCTGAGCTTCACGGTGCATGGCATGCCCGCCCCCGATGCCGCGGCGAAGCGCAAGCGCGTCGTCACGGGTCGCCTGCGGATGCTGTTGATCCTGCTGGCATGCGCGGCGCCGGTCATCGCGTCGTACTTCACCTATTACGTCGTCCGGCCCGACGGCCGGACCAACTACAGCACGCTGATCCAGCCCTCCCGCACGCTGCCGGCCGACCTGGCACTGCGCACGCTCGAGGGCCAGCCGGTCGACCCGGCGTCGCTGCGCGGCCAGTGGCTGATGGTGATCACGGGCGATGCCACCTGCGACGCCTCCTGCGAGAAGCGCGTGTATCTGCAGCGCCAGCTGCGCGACATGATGGGCCGCGAACGTGATCGCATCGATCGCGTCTGGCTCGTCACCGGCACCGGTGCGCCGTCGCCGGCCCTCGTGCAGGCCGCCAGCGCCAAGGCGCCGCTGACCCTGCTGCGCGTCGACCGCGAGGCCCTGGCCCGCTGGCTCGCACCCGAGGCGGGTCGTGCGCTGGAAGACCACGTCTACATCGTCGACCCGATGGGCGAATGGATGCTCCGTGCGCCGGCCGACCCCGAGCCCGGCCGCCTGAAGCGCGATCTCGACAAGGTGCTGCGTGCGTCCTCCTCCTGGGACCGCGCCGGACGCTGACCCCCGATGGAAACAGCCGTCCCGCTCGTCGACTTCGCGCCCACGCTGCGCCTGCTGCTGCTGGCGCTGGTGGTGGCGCTGCTGCCCCTGTCCTGGTGGTGGCTGCGCCAGCGCCGCGCCGAGCCGCGCGCGCGGCTGGCCGCACTGACGCTGCTGACGCTCTTCCTCACGTTCGACCTCATCGCCTTCGGCGCCTTCACCCGCCTCACCGATTCAGGCCTGGGCTGCCCAGACTGGCCCGGCTGCTACGGCAGCGCCAGCCCGATCGGCGCGCGCGACGAGATCCACGCCGCCCAGACCGCCATGCCCACGGGCCCCGTCACGTTTTCCAAGGCCTGGATCGAGATGATCCATCGCTACCTGGCCATGACGGTGGGCGTGCTGATCCTGGTGATGGCTGCCTTCAGCTGGATCGAGCGCCGGCGGCTGCCGCAATCTCCGTGGTGGGCGACCGCGACACTCGTCTGGGTGATCGTGCAGGGCCTCTTCGGCAAGTACACCGTGACGCTCAAGCTCTACCCGGCCATCGTCACGCTGCACCTGCTCGGCGGGCTGGCCCTGCTGGCACTGCTGGCCGTGCAGCACGAAGCCTTCCGCGACCGCGCCATCGCGCTCGCCCGGCCGCTGCGCCGGCTTGCGATGTTCGGGCTGGCGGCGCTGGCCACGCAGATCGCGCTCGGCGGCTGGGTCAGCACCAACTACGCGGTGCTGGCCTGCAGCGGTTTTCCGGCCTGCAACGGGCAGTGGTGGCCGCAGATGAACTTCGCCGACGGCTTCACCGTGCTGCGCGCACTCGGCTATGCGGGCGACGGCACGCTGCTCGGTTTCGACGCACTCGTGGCCATCCACTTCGTGCATCGGGCCTTCGCGGTGGTGGTCGTCGTTCTGCTGTCCACGCTGGCATGGCGGCTGTGGGCTGCCGGACAGCAACGTTTCGGGGGCGGCCTGGCCGCCTTGCTCGCGGCGCAGCTGCTCAGCGGCTTGTCCAACGTGGTGCTGGGTTGGCCGCTGGCCGCGGCCTTGGCGCACACCGCAGGCGCCGCGGCCCTGGTGCTGCTGCTCACGCTGCTGCTGGCGCGCAGCAGCCAGCGTCGCCGCGCCGAAGTGTCGAGCCCCCGTCTGGCGTCGGCCGGCACCTAGAATCGCGCACCCACCATGTCCACTTCCCTGGCCGCTCCCACGTCCCGCGGCACCCGCTGGGCCCAGTTCTACGCGCTCACCAAGCCGCGCGTGGTCCAGCTGATCGTCTTCTGCGCACTCATCGGCATGCTGCTGGCCGAACCGGGGTGGCCCGACTGGCGCACCGTCGCGCTGGCCAGCCTGGGCATCTGGCTCGTGGCGAGTGCCGCCGCCGCCTTCAACTGCATCGTCGAGCAGCACATCGACGCGCGCATGCTGCGCACGGCCTGGCGCCCCACGGCCAAGGGCCAGCTCACCAACACGCAGACGCTGTTGTTCTCGGGCCTTCTGTGCGCGGCCGGCTGTGGCGTGCTGTTCGCCACCGTCAACGCGCTGACGATGTGGCTGACGCTGGCCACCTTCGTGGGCTACGCGATCATCTACACGGTGGTGCTCAAGCCGCTGACGCCGCAGAACATCGTCATCGGTGGCGCCTCGGGCGCAATGCCGCCCGTTCTCGGCTGGGCCGCGATGCGGGGCGACACCGGGGCCGAGGCCTGGATCCTGTTCCTGATCATCTTCCTGTGGACGCCGCCGCACTTCTGGGCGCTGGCGCTGTACCGCGTCGAGGACTACCGCCGTGCCGGCCTGCCGATGCTGCCCGTCACCCACGGCCAGGAGTTCACCCGATTACAGGTCTTCCTGTACACGCTGGTGCTCTTCGCCTCCACGCTGCTGCCCTTCATCCAGGGCATGAGCGGCGGCATCTATCTGGCGGCTGCGCTGGTGCTGGGCGTGTGGTTCATCGTCCTGGCCTGGAAGTTGTGGCGCGAGTACAGCGACGCGCTGGCGCGCCGCACCTTCCGTTTCTCACTCTGGCACCTGTCGCTGCTGTTCGCCGCGCTGCTGCTCGACCACTACCTGATGCCATGGCTCGCCTGACCCCCCGCCGCGCCCTGTTCCCGTTGCTGGCTGCGGCGCTCCTGAGTGCCGGCCTGCTGGGCGGCTGCGACAAGGGCGGCCCGGCCGCATCGTCCTTCAAGGCCGTGGACATCACGGGCGCCGACTACGCGCAGACCCTGAACCTGCCGGATGCCGAGGGGCGTATGCGCTCGCTGGCCGACTTCAAGGGCAAGGTCGCGGTGGTGTTCTTCGGCTTCACCCAGTGCCCGGACGTCTGCCCCTCCACTCTCGCTGAACTGGCAGCCGTGAAGCAGAGCCTGGGAGCGGCCGGCGCCGATGTGCAGGGTGTCTTCGTCTCGATCGATCCCACGCGTGACACCCCCGCCATCCTGAAGGCCTATGTCGGCAACTTCGGGGCCGACTTCGTGGCCCTGCGGGGCGACGACGAGCAGACCAAGGCGGCCGCGAAGGCGTTCAAGGTCTTCTATGCCAAGGTGCCGGGCAAGACGGACGGCAGCTACACGATGGATCACACGGCGGGGTCCTATGTGTTCGACCGCCAGGGCAAGGTGCGGCTGTTCACGCGCTACGGCACGGGCGCCGAGGCTCTCACGCACGATCTGAAGATCCTGCTGGCCGAAAAGCCCTGAAGCAGATCCGGCTTCCCGAAATGCGGACAACCCGCATCAGCGGGTTGTCGAGGTGATTCGGGGAATCCGGGCAGAGCGCCCAGCCTGGCTTCAGGCGGCCACTTCGAGCGCCTTGCGCATCTTCTTCATCGCGGCCACCTCGATCTGACGGATGCGTTCGGCGCTGACGCCGTACTCCGCCGCCAGTTCGTGCAGCGTCATGCCGCCGGAACTGTCGTCGTTCACCTTCAGCCAGCGCTCCTCGACGATGCGGCGGCTGCGTGCGTCCAGCACGTCCAGCGCCTGCGTGATGCCGTCGCCGGCCAGCCAGTCCCGGTGGCGCGACTCGATGGCGCGCGTCGGCTCCAGGCTGTCGTCTGCCAGGTAGGCGATCGGGCCGAAGGCCTCTTCGCCGTCCTCGGAAGGCGGGTCGAGCGCGACATCGCCACCCGACAGGCGCGTTTCCATCTCGATGACCTCGTCGGGCTTCACGTTCAGCTCGCGCGCGATGCCTTCCACCTCGGTGGGTGTCAGCGTGTTGCGGTGCGTGTCGGCGTCCAGCGCCTCGCCCTTCAGGGCCTGCTTCATCGAGCGGAGGTTGAAGAACAGCTTGCGCTGCGCCTTCGTGGTGGCCACCTTCACCATCCGCCAGTTCTTCAGGATGTACTCGTGGATCTCGGCCTTGATCCAGTGCAACGCGTAGCTCACCAGCCGCACCCCCTGCTCCGGGTCGAAGCGCTTGACCGCCTTCATCAGGCCGACGTTGCCTTCCTGGATCAGGTCGCCGTGGGGCAGGCCGTAACCCAGGTACTGCCGGGCCACGGACACCACCAGCCGAAGGTGCGACAGCACCAGACGTCCGGCGGACCCGAGGTCACCCTCGTCCCGCAGGCGGCGCGCAAAGGAACTCTCCTCCTGGGGCGTCAGCATCGGCAGCCGGTTCACGGCGCTGATGTAGGCGTCCAGATTGCCGATGGAAGGCACCATCGACCAGGGGTCGCGGACCGAAACAGCAGTGGGGGACATGTTCATGGGCGGTTTGACTCGGGTAGAACCCTTTGGTTCCACAATATTAGCACTCGCTGGCGGTGAGTGCTGATGCTCGGCCGCGTTGCAAAGTGAGCTTGCGCTCACTCAACCCCAGCGTGTATCCACCTGGGCCAGCAACTCATCGATGCGGCTGAGCAGTTCGGCCAGATTCAGCGGCTTGGACAGGTAGCCCGCCGCCCCTTCGGTCATCGCGCGCTCGATTCGTTCCCGGGTCGCATCGGCCGACAGCACCAGCACCTGCAGGCCGGCGGTGGCGTCGTCGTTCTTCAGGTGGCGCAGCAGGTCCATGCCGTCGATGTCGGGCAGGTGCATGTCCAGCAGAAGCAGGTCGGGCGTGCGGCTTCGGATCGCCATCAGCGCGTCCAGCCCCAGGCCCGACACCGTGAGCTCGATCTGCGGCCGCTGCGCCAGCATGCCGCGCATCAGCAACACGTTGGTCTCGTTGTCCTCGACGTAGTGCACATGCCGCTGCCGGTAGCTGTTGCCCGTGAGCGTGGGCAGTTCGGCGTCGGCTTCGGGCGCGGCGGGCTCGGCCAGCGGCAACCTGAGCACGAAGGTGGAGCCCTGGCCGCTCGCGCTGCGAACGTCGAGCGAGCCGCCCATCAATTCCGCCAGGCGCCGGCTGATCACGAGGCCGATGCCGGTGCCCTCGACGTTCGAGCCCTCGCGGCCCAGGCGGTTGAAGGGCTGGAACAGGTTCTCGCGCTGCTCCGCCGAGAGCCCGAGCCCGGTGTCATGCACCAGGATCTCCAGCATGTCCTGGCCGCTTTCGGCGTCTTCGCGGTGCACCTCGACCTGGACGCGCCCGCCGTCGACGTTGTACTTGACGGCGTTCGAGAGAAGGTTCGTCAGGATCTGCTTCACGCGGGTCTCGTCGCCCCGGATCAAGGCGTTGCGGGCCGTGATCCGGGCCGGCATCAGCCGCACGCCGCGCCGGTCGGCGGCGGCCGCCACCAGGGACATCGTGGCGTCCAGCAGTTGCAAGGGGTCGAGTGCGCGCGGCGTCAGGCGCAGCGAGCCCGATTCGATCATCGACAGGTCCAGCGTGTCGTTGATCATGTTCAGCAGGTGCCACCCGGCATCCTGGATCTGGCCCGTCCAGCGCTGCTGGTGCGCCACCAGCGGCGGTGAAGGGTCGCGTGCCAGCAACTGCGCGAAGCCAAGCATCGCGTTCAGCGGCGTGCGCAATTCATGGCTCATGCGGCTGACGAAGTCGCTCTTGGCCCGGCTCGAGGCTTCCGCCTGCTCGCGCGCGCGCTCGCTGGCCTGCAGCCGCAGGTGCTCGCCGATGTCCTCGACCACGCCGACCACCCGGCGCGGCCGGCCCGCGCTGTCGTGCAGCGCGGACAGCCCGAGCTGCACCATCAGCGGCTCGCCGCCGATGCCCTGCAGGCGAACCCGGTGCCGCGCCAGCGCCTGGCGGCCCGTCGCCAACTCGATGAGCAGCGCAGCGACCTCTTCGCGGTCGGGCGGATGCGTCCAGTCGGTCAGGCTGGGTGGCGGGTCCGGCAGCGCCATCAGGCCGAGCATCGCCAGCAGGCTGGGGTTGGCTTCGAGCACGCGGCCGTCGGTGTCGGCATAGACAACGCCGATCGGCACGTGGTCGACGATGTTGCGCAGCCGTTCCTGGCTCTCGCTCAGGGCCTGGCTGGCGCCTTGCAGGTCGGCCGTGCGGGCGGCCACCGCGGCCTCGATGCGCTGCTGCCGGCCCGACACGGTGAGCAGCAGCGCGCCCAGCAGCGAGGTTGCGAGCAGCCCGATCACCGAGAACATCCAGCCGCCCCCGTCGGCCAGCCCGGGAACGCTGCCGGTCGTGGCGCCGACCTTCAGCACGTAGGGGCGCCCACCCATCATCAGCGTGCGTTCGTAGTGCAAGGGTGCCATGGCGGCCCGCTCGCAGCCGCCCGGGCCCGCGAGGCGCTGGCGCGGCGCTGCCGGATCGGCATCGACCAGGCACCACGACAGATAAGTCGGATGGACCCGGAACAGCTCGTTCAGCATCGCGTCCAGCCGCAGGGTCACGAAGACCAGCCCGATGAACGCGCTGCGGCGCTCTTCCTCCGTGGCGGGCTCGCCCCGGTAGAGCGGCCGATACAGCACGATGCCCGTCTCGTCGGTTGCGGACTGCGTCAGCCGGAAGCCGGCCGTGGCCGCGCTGCTGCCGGAGACGAGCGCTCGCTCGATGGCCTCCCGGGCTGCCGGAATGGACATTGCGTTGACGCCCAGCGCCCGGCGATTCGGTTCCTGGGGCTCGATGTAGCGGATGGCAACCACATCCGGGTCGTCCTTGGCGGCATCGCCTTCGCTGCGGTCGAAGACACTGTAGTCCGGTACGGGGCCGGCGACGCGCACGCGGGCCTCGAAAGCCCCGATACCGCTGCGCGGCACGCGCTCGCTGTAGCCGACGGCCGCCAGGAAGGGCTGGTCGTCCAGCCATGCGCGCGACGCCTTGCGCATCTCGTTCGGATCCACGTATTGCTGGGTGTCGAAGAGGCTGTGCATCGCGATCAATGCGCGCTGCGGGCCGAGCAACTGGGACTCCAGCCGTTCGCCCAACGCCCAGGCGTCGCGCTCGAAGGCGGTCTGCACGCGCTCCTCGTGCTCCGAGAGCACCCAGGCGGTGGCGCCGGCGAGCAGTGCCGTGGCCAGGAGCATGGGCAGCGCGACCACCACCCGTCGCCGCACCCAGTCGGCCTTCGGACGGCCGATGATCGTCAGCCCGATCGGCGCGGCGATGAGCACCCCGAGTGTGTCCCCCATCCACCAGGTCCACCAGGCAAATGGCGCCTGCCCGACGGTCAGGACGCCTGCTGCGGTGAGTGTCGCCGTCGCCACGCTGGCGCTGGCAAGGCAGGCCACCGGCGCCCCGAAAGCATAGAAGCGCGCCAGGTCACGGGGTTCTGACAGGGTCAGCGGCTGGCTGCAGTAGCGCTGGATCAGCGCCCGCCCCAGGCCTGCCTGCAGAGCCGCACCGCCCGCGAGCACCATGCCGACCCAGGCGGCGTCCAGCCCCAGCTGCCCGCGCTCGGCGCTCAGGCCGTAGTTCACGGACAACGAGCCCAGTGCGGCGCCCAGGATGCCCCAGCGGCCATAGACCAGCGATGCCGCGAGCGCGATGCCGGCGGACGGATAGATCGGGCTGGCGTAGCTGGGCGGAATCGCCATGCGCAGTGCGATCCAGCCGACGAGCGCGTAGGCCAGTGCCGTGAGCAGGGCGACCACCACGCCAGTGGTCGGAGACAGACGGGTGTTCATGGGTGCAAGTGCCCGCAGGCTAGCACTCCGCGAGGTATTGCCCCAACTGTTCACGCAACGGGCTGGCCGGCGCCTGCCTGCCAGAGTTCGGTCCAGGTCTCGGCATCGAGGTTCAGCTCCAGCGCCGCGCGAGCCTCCAGCAGGCCTTCCAGCCGCATCGAGCCCACGATGGGATGCGGCCGTGTCGGGTGCCGCAGCAGCCAGGCATAGGCCACGGTGGCCGGCGCCACGCCCAGCCGCGCGCCGATGTCGCCCAGCACCCAGCGCACGCGCTGGGCCGCCGGCGATTCGTCGCCGCCCAGCAGGCGCCCACCGGCCAGCGGAGACCAGACCATCGGGCGCCGCCCGCGCTGCTGGAGCTGGTCGAGCGTGCCGTCGTGCAGCGGCTCGCGCCGCAGCGGGTGCAGCTCGATCTGGTTCGTGGCCAGCGGGGTCAGTGAGTCGAGCAGCTCGAAGCCACGCGGTTCGAAGTTCGAGACGCCGAACGCCAGCACCTTGCCCGCCTGCTTCAGCCCGGCGATGGTGGCGGCGACCTCGGCCGCGTCCATGAGCGGATCGGGCCGGTGCAGCAGCAGCAGGTCGAGCCGGTCGGTGCGCAGCGCGCGCAGCGATTGCTCGACGCTGGCCACGATGTGCGCACGGCTGGTGTCGTAGTGCTTGATGCGCGCCGCGCCGCGTTCATGCCCTGTGAGCCGGATGCCGCACTTGCTGACCAACTGCAGGCGTTCGCGCAGCCCGGGCGCATGCGCGAGTGCCTCGCCGAACAGGGCCTCGACGCGATAGTCGCCGTAGATGTCGGCGTGGTCGAAGCTCGTCACGCCCCGGTCGGCTGCCTGCTCGATCCAGCGCAGCGTTTCGGCCGCGCTCCAGCCGCGTTCTGCCAGCCTCCATGTGCCCGCGACCAGGGCGGACAGCGTCATCAGACGTTGAAGAGGAAGTTCAGGACGTCACCGTCCTTGACCACGTATTCCTTGCCTTCGGCGCGCATCTTGCCCGCGTCCTTGGCGCCTTGTTCGCCCTTGAAGGCGATGAAGTCGTCGAAGGCGATGGTCTGCGCGCGGATGAAGCCGCGTTCGAAGTCGGTGTGGATGACGCCCGCGGCCTGCGGCGCGGTGTCGCCGATGTGGATGGTCCAGGCGCGAACTTCCTTCACGCCGGCGGTGAAGTAGGTCTGCAGGCCCAGCAGCTTGAAGGCGGCGCGGATCAGCCGGTTCAGCCCGGGCTCGTCCTGGCCCATCTCGGCGAGGAACATGGCCCGGTCCTCGTCGGCCATGTCGGCCAGCTCCGCCTCGGTCTTGGCGCAGATGGCCACCACCGGGGCGTTCTGGGCGGCGGCGTACTCGCGCAGGCGGTCCAGGAAGGGGTTGTTCTCGAAGCCGTCCTCGGCCACGTTGCCGACGAACATCGCCGGCTTGGCGGTGATCAGGCACAGCGGCTTGAGGATGACGTGCTCCTCCTTGCTGAAGTCGATGCTGCGCACGGGCCGGGCCTGGTCAAGCGCCGCCTGGCACTTCTCGAGCACCTTCACCAGCGCCGCGGCTTCCTTGTCGTTGCCGGAGCGCGCCGCCTTCACGTAGCGGTGCAGGCTCTTCTCGACCGTGCCGAGGTCGGCCAGGCAGAGTTCGGTCTGGATGACCTCGATGTCGGAGATCGGGTCGACCTTGCCCGCGACGTGGATGACGTTCTCGTCCTCGAAGCAGCGCACCACGTTGACGATGGCGTCCGTTTCGCGGATGTGGCTCAGGAACTGGTTGCCCAGGCCTTCACCCTTGGACGCACCGGCCACGAGGCCCGCGATGTCGACGAACTCGACGATCGCCGGCACCACGCGCTCGGGCTTGACGATGGCGGAGAGCGCCGCCAGGCGCGGGTCGGGCAGTTCGACCACGCCGACATTGGGCTCGATCGTGCAGAACGGGTAGTTCTCGGCAGCGATGCCGGCCTTGGTGAGCGCGTTGAAGAGAGTGGACTTGCCGACGTTCGGCAGTCCGACGATGCCGCACTGAAGGCTCATCGGGGGCTTTCGCTGGGTTCGGGGAAGCCCGTGATTTTAGGGCCCAGCGCCAGCGCGCACTCAGCGTTCGATGCGAGCCCACGCACTGTGGTTGTGGATCGACTCGAAGTTCTCGACATCTACCGTGTAACGGCCGATGCGGGCGTCGCCGTTCAGGCGCAGGGCGACGTCCCGGACCAGGTCCTCGACGAACTTCGGGTTTTCGTAGGCACGCTCGGTGACCCACTTCTCGTCGGCGCGCTTGAGCATGGGCCAGATCTCGCTGCTGGCTTCGTCCTCGGCGAAACGCACGAGTTCGTGCCATTCCACGGGCTGCAGCAGTTCGACGCGGATGGTGACCACGGAGCGCTGGTTGTGCGCGCCGTAGTCCGATATCTCCTTCGAGCACGGGCACAGGCTCTTCACCGGCACGGCCACTTCGGCCCAGATGGTGGTGGCGCCGGCACGCGTCTCGGCGACCCAGCGACCCTGGTAGTCGAGCAGGCTCGCCAGGCCCGACACCGGTGCGCGCTTGCGGATGAAGAACTCGAAGGCGGCCTCGATGCGGCCCTCGGCGGCGTGCAGGCGCTCCAGCATCTCGGCGTGGCGCGTGCGCAGCGAGGCGGCATCCAGCGGCTCGGCGTCCAGTGCCAGCGCATCGAGCCACGCCACGAAGCGCGACATGTGCGTGCCCTTCTGCTCGGCCGGCAGGGCGACATCCAGCGACCAGCGTGCGGCGGTGCTCTGCACGGCGCCGGCCACGCGCACCTGCAGCGGGTAGCGGACATCCTTCACGCCCACGCGCTGGATGGGAAGGTGTCGTTCGTCGCGCGCGCTTTGCGTGTCGGGAATGTGGAGGGCGTCGGTCAGGTTCGTCATGATTCGGGTGAGAGCATGGCACCAAACGGTCGACCTTGTCGCCGCCCGGGTGTCACGACGCCGTTCGAAGTCCTTGAATCAGCTGTTGGCAGCCGGCCGCACCAGGGCCGGGCGGCTGCCGAAACGCTGGCGGATGCTGTTCTCGATGCCGGCGGCGTCCAGCCCCAGCAGCGACATCAGCTTGGCCGGATCGCCGTGGTCCGTGAAGACATCGGGCAGGCCCAGTGACAGCAGCGGCACCAGCACGCCGGCCGCCGCCAGGCACTCGGCCACGGCACTGCCGGCGCCGCCGGGCAGGCAGCCTTCTTCAACGGTCACGAGGGCGTCGTGCGTGCGCGCGAGTTCGAGCACCAGTTCGGCGTCGAGCGGCTTGGCGAAACGCATGTTGGCCACGGTGGCGTCCAGGGTCTCGGCCGCCTTGAGCGCCGGGTACAGCAGCGTGCCGAACGCCAGGATCGCGATGCGTTCGCCGCGGCGGCGCACTTCGCCCTTGCCCCAGGGCCAATCGGTCAGGGCCTGTTCCACCGGGACGCCCGCGCCGCTGCCGCGCGGGTACCGCACGGTGACAGGGTGGTTCTGGCGGAACGCGGTGGTGAGGGCCTGACGGCACTCGGCTTCGTCGGCCGGGGTCAGCACGCTCATGTTCGGGATGCAGCGCGTGAAGGCGATGTCGTACGCCCCGGCATGCGTGGGGCCGTCGGCGCCGACGATGCCGGCGCGGTCGAGTGCGAACACCACCGGCAGGTTCTGCAGGGCCACGTCGTGGATGAGCTGGTCGTAGCCGCGCTGAAGGAACGTGGAGTAGATCGCGACCACGGGCTTCAGCCCCTCGCACGCCAGGCCGGCGGCGAAGGTGACGGCGTGCTGTTCCGCGATGCCGACGTCGTGGTAGCGCTCGGGGAAGCGCTTGTGGAACTCGACCATGCCCGAGCCCTCGCGCATGGCCGGCGTGATGCCCACCAGCCGCGGGTCGGCCTCGGCCATGTCGCACAGCCAGTTGCCGAAGATCTGCGTGAAGGTGGGCTTCGCGGGGCCGGTGGCCTTGGGGAAGCCCTCGGCCGGGTTGAACTTGCCGCTGGCGGCGTGGTACTTCACCGGGTCGGCCTCGGCCAGCTTGTAGCCGTAGCCCTTCTTCGTGACCACGTGCAGGAACTGCGGGCCCTTCTTGCCGCGCAGGTTCTCCAGCGTCGGGATCAGGGAGTCGAGGTCGTGGCCGTCGATCGGGCCGACGTAGTTGAAGCCGAACTCCTCGAAGATTGTGCCCGGCACGACCATGCCCTTGGCGTGTTCCTCGAAACGCCGCGCCAGCTCGAACAGCGGCGGCGCGGCCTTCAGCACGGCCTTCGCGCCTTCGCGGGCGGCCGCGTAGAACTGCCCGCTCATGAGGCGCGCCAGGTACTTGTTCAGCGCACCCACGGGCGGGCTGATCGACATGTCGTTGTCGTTCAGCACCACGAGGATGTCGGCGTTGAGGCCCGCGTGGGTCACGCCGGCGTTGTTCAGCGCCTCGAAGGCCATGCCGGCGCTCATGGCGCCGTCGCCGATGATCGCGACCGCCTTGCGCTCCTCGCCCTTGAGCTGTGCGCCCAGCGCCATGCCCAACGCCGCGCTGATGCTGGTGGAGCTGTGCGCGGTGCCGAAGGCGTCGTATTCGCTCTCGTCGCGCTTCGGGAAGCCGGCGATGCCGCCGATCTGGCGCAACGAGTTCATGCGCTCGCGCCGGCCCGTGAGGATCTTGTGCGGGTAGGTCTGGTGGCCCACGTCCCAGACCAGTCGGTCCCAGGGCGTGTTGTAGACGTAGTGCAGGGCCACGGTGAGTTCGACCGTGCCCAGGTTGCTGCCCAGGTGGCCACCGGTCTGGCTGACGGTCTGCAGCACGAACTCGCGCAACTGGGCGGCCAGCGCCGGCAGTTCGCTGCGGCTCAGGCGGCGCAGGTCGGCCGGGGACTGGATGCGTTCAAGCAGTTTGAATGAGGTCATGCCTAGCTGTCCCGATCGACGACCTTGTCGGCCAGCATCGCCAGGGCGACGGTGTCGGCCAGCGCGCTGTCTCGCAGCGCGGCCTGGGCCTGGGCGTGCAGTTCGTCGGCGCGGCGCCGCGCCGCGTCGAGCCCCAGCACGCTGACATAGGTGGGTTTGTTGGCGTCCAGGTCCTTGCCGGCTGTCTTGCCGAGAATTTCGGAAGCCTGGGTCACGTCGAGAATGTCGTCCACCACCTGGAAGGCCAGGCCGATGGCCGCACCGTAGTTGCCCAGCGCCTGCCAGGCCCGCGCGTCGGGGCTGCCGCAGGCCGCACCCATCAGCACGCTGGCCTGCAGAAGGGCGCCGGTCTTGCGGCGGTGCATGTCCTGCAGCGCGGATTCCTGCATGGGCTGCCCGGTCGCGGCGAGGTCGATGGCCTGGCCGCCCGCCATGCCCGACTGGCCCGCGGCGCGCGCAAGCAGGCCGACCAGGCGCGCCTGCAGCGCCAGCGGCACCAGGCTCTCGTCCGGCGTCAGCACCTCGAAGGCCAGGGCCTGCATCGCGTCGCCGGCCAGCATGGCCGGCGCTTCGCCGAACTTCACGTGCACCGTGGGCTTGCCGCGGCGCAGGACGTCGTTGTCCATGCAGGGCATGTCGTCGTGGATCAGCGAGTACGCGTGGATGAGCTCGACGGCCACGGCCGCGCGCATCGCGGCCTCGCGGTGGCCGGCGAGGGCATCGCACGCGGCGAGCACCAGCAGCGGGCGCAGCCGCTTGCCGCCGTCGAGCACGCCGTAGCGCATGGCATCGCCCAACCCGGCCGGTGCCTCGGCCGGCACCCAGGTCGAGAGCGCCTGCTCCACTTCCGCCAGCGCCTGCCGGCTCCAGGAACCAAAGTCTTCGGGTTTCATCCCTGGGGCCCCCAGGGCTTGAGCTGGCCGTCCTCGAGCACCTGCACCTGCTGCTCCACGGCCTCCAGGCGGCCGCGGCAGAACTGCAGCAGTTCCGCGCCGCGCCGGTAGCTGTCGAGCAGCTGGTCCAGCGGCAGCTGACCCGACTCCATCGCCTGCACCAGACGGTCGAGCTCGGCGAGAGCCTGCTCGTAGGTGGCGGGGGCTGGCGGTGACGCGGCGGAGGACTTGACCATTTCTTTGCGGGAAATCAACCATTCATTCTAGTCGGACACCCGAGCCCCTCAGCCCCGGTGTGGTGCGTGGCGGGTCCTCACAACAAATGACCTTCCGGGCGTGGGCCACCCCCCCTGGCTACAATCGCCGGCCCCGCACATACGCGGTATGCAGAGACGGTCGGATCGCCAACGCCGGTCGCTCGAGCGGGCACAGGCCCAACCCCGGGTCTGCCGGGTGGGTTTCACGACTTCTTGGGCATGGAGGATCCTTTCGGATCATGTCGGACCTGAGCATCAGTCTCGAAGCACTGCACCACAGCCGCACGCAGCTGTCGGTCACCTCGTATTTCGACGAGGCGCTGTTCCGCGAGGAACAGCGACTGATCTTCGATGACGGGCCGCGCTACGTGGGGCACGCGCTCGCGGTGCCCGAGGTCGGCGACTTCCACGTGCTCGAGCACGAGGGCAACGGCCGCGCGCTGGTGCGCTCGCCCGAAGGCGTGCAGCTGGTGTCCAACGTGTGCCGGCACCGCCAGGCGGTGATGCTCCAGGGCCGCGGCAACACGGGCGGGCAGGTGGTATGCCCGCTCCACCGCTGGACCTACGGCCTCGACGGCAAGCTTCGCGGCGCCCCGCATTTCGAGCAGGACCCCTGCCTGAGCCTGCGCAACTGGCCTCTGCAGCAATGGAACGGCCTGCTGTTCGAGGACCGCGGCCGCCGCGTGGATGCCGAACTGCTCGGCCTGGGCCCGGCCTCGGCGCTCGATTTCTCTGGCTATGTGTTCGACCGCGCGGTGGTGCACGAGTGCGACTACAACTGGAAGACCTTCATCGAGGTCTATCTGGAGGATTACCACGTCGGCCCGTTCCACCCCGGCCTCGGCAATCTCGTGACCTGCGACGACCTGCGATGGGAGTTCGGGGAACAGTACTCCGTGCAGACGGTCGGCCTGAAGCCTTCGCTCGAACGCCCAGGCTCGGCGGTGTACCGCCGCTACCACGACGCCCTTCAGCGCTGGCAGCGGGGCGCACGGCCTGCGCAGGGCGCCATCTGGCTGACGCTCTACCCCACGGTGATGGTGGAGTGGTACCCGGGCGTGCTGACGGTGTCCTCTCTGCACGCGGTGTCGCCGCAGAAGACGGTCAATGTCGTCGAGTTCTACTACCCCGAGGAGGTGGCCTACTTCGAGCGCGAGCTCGTCGAGGCCCAGCAGGCCGCCTACATGGAGACCTGCGTCGAGGACGACGAGATCGCGCTGCGCATGGACGCCGGCCGCAGGGCCCTGATGCTGCGCGGCGACGACGAAGCCGGCCCGTACCAGAGCCCGATGGAAGACGGCATGCAGCACTTCCACGAGTGGTACCGCCGCAAGATGGGCGGCGTCCTGCGCTGATGTCCGCTTCGAGACCGGCTTGAACGAGCACTCCCATGCGCCGAACAGGGCGCCGTGGCTGATGCTCGGCTCCTCGTTCCTGTTCGCGCTGATGGGGGTCTGCGTCAAGCTGGCGTCGGCGCAGTACGGGGCAGGGGAGATCGTCATGTACCGCAGCATCGTCGGCGCGGTCTGCATCGTGCTGCTGGCGCGCTGGCGGCGCGGCAGCCTGCGCACCACGGTGCCGGGCATGCACGCCTGGCGCGCCGCCGTGGGCGTGACGGCGCTGGTTCTCTGGTTCTACGCCATCGGCAACCTGCCGCTCGCCACGGCGATGACGCTGAACTACATGTCCTCGGTCTGGATGGCGCTGTTCCTGATCGGGGGCGCGATCGCCACGGGCGGCGCCCGCGTCGACAGCCGGCTGGTGGGGTCGGTGCTGCTGGGCTTTGCCGGCGTGGCGCTGGTGCTGCGGCCCACCATCGATCAGCAGCAGCTCTGGCACGGCTTCGCGGGCCTGATGTCGGGCGTGCTGGCGGCGCTGGCCTACCTGCAGGTCACGGCGCTCGGCCGGACCGGCGAGCCCGACTTCCGCATCGTCTTCTATTTCTCGCTCGGCGGCTGCGTGGCCGGGTTCTCGCTGGGCCTGGCCAACGGTTTCGGGCAGCACACGCCGCTCGGCGCCCTGTTGCTGGTCGCCATCGGCCTGCTGGCCACCACTGCGCAGCTGATGATGACGCGCGCCTATGCCATCGGCACCACGCTGTCGAACGCGGCGCTGCAGTACACCGGTATCGCCTTCGCGTTCGCCTTCGGCGCGCTGGTCTTCGACGACGAGATCACGCTCATGGCGCTGGTCGGCATCGGGCTGATCGTCGTCGCCGGCCTCGCCGCCACGTTCCTGCGGGCCCGCGTCGCCCCCGACGCCAGCGGGCCCGCGGACGCCGCGTGACAATGCCGGCATGGACACCCACCGCACCCTGATCAGCGCCCAGGCGCTCGCCGCGCGCCTGTCCGCCGGCACCCCGACCGTCGTGATCGACGCCCGCTTCGATCTCGGCCAGCCCGCCGCCGGCCAGACCGCGTACGTGGCGGGGCACGTTCCCGGCGCGCGCTACGCCCATCTTGACACCGACCTTTCCGGCTCGAAGAGTGGCACCAACGGGCGCCACCCGCTGCCGGATCGCGCCGCATTCGCCGCCTGGGCCGGCGCCCAGGGCATCGCGCCCGGTGTCCAGGTCGTGGCCTATGACGACCAGGGCGGCGCCTATGCCGCGCGCCTGTGGTGGATGCTGCGCTGGCTGGGGCACGACGCCGTGGCCGTGCTCGACGGCGGCTTTTCCGCCTGGCGCGCCGCCGGGGGCGCCGTGGACGCCGCCGCCGCGGGGGTGCCTGCCCCTTCGGCGGCCTACCCGGCGGCCTACCCGGCCACGGCCGAGCCCGCCATGCCCACGCTGGACGCGGCAGCGCTGCTGGCGCAGCTGGGCCGCGTGCGGCTGGTCGACGCGCGGGCCGGCGAACGGTTCCGCGGCGAGGTGGAGCCGCTGGACCCGGTGGCCGGGCACATTCCCGGCGCCACGCTGCGCTGCTTCAAGGACAACCTTCAGGCCGACGGCCGCTTCAAGCCGTCCCAGGTGCTGCACGCCGAATTCGCGGCCTGGGGCACACCCGCGGCCGAGGTGGTGCACCAGTGCGGCTCGGGCGTCACGGCGTGCCATAACCTGCTGGCCATGGCGCACGCGGGCCTGCCGGGCAGCCGGCTCTACCCCGGCTCCTGGAGCGAGTGGTGCGCCGATCCGTCGCGCCCGGTCGCACGGGGTTGACAACCGTCAAGACGGCGCCGCGCGACGGGTGCACACTGTGACTCGCTGGGTGCTGCTTTCGCAGCGCCGCGCCACAGGAGCCCCGCCATGTACCAACGCATTCTGGTTCCCACCGATGGATCCGACATCACCGGCAAGGCGGTGCAGACCGCGATCGAGTTGGCCGCGCTGTCCAAGGCCACGCTGATGACGATCGGCGTCAAGGAGCCGTTTCCCTACAGCGCCATCTCCGAGATGCAGCCGGTGCCCCCGCAGGAATTCTTCGACGCCCAGGAGCGCATTGCCAGCACCCATGTGAAGGCCGTGATGGAAGCAGCCAGCGCGGCCGGCGTGACCTGCGAAGGTCACACCGTGGAGGCGCTGCACCCCTGGGAAGCCATCATCGACCACGCCAAGGCCAAGGGCTGCGACCTCATCGTGATGGCGTCGCACGGCCGGCGCGGCGTCGCGGCGCTGCTGCTTGGCAGCGAGACGCAGAAGGTGCTGACGCACAGCACGCTGCCCGTGCTGGTGGTGCGCTGAAGCCGCCTGGGCGTGCTTCTGCGGCACGCCCGCGCCTTGCAGGCTCGGCCTTGGCGTCAGGCCACGCCGTTCTGGGTGAACCAGGCCAGACAACGCTTCCAGCCATCGACTGCCGCGTCGGCCCGGAAGCTGGGGCGGTAGTCGGCGTGAAACGCATGCGGTGCGTCGGGGTAGACATGGAAGGCCGAGGACTTCGCCTGGCCGCTGCCATTCGCGAGGGCCGCCTTCATCTGCTCCACGGTGGCCAGAGGGATGCCGGGGTCCTGCCCGCCGTACAGGCCCAGCACCGGGCCGTTCAGCTTGCCGGCCAGTTCCACCGGGTTGCTCGGCTGCAGCGGGTTGGGCTGCCCCACGAGGCGGCCATACCAGGCCACGCCGGCCTTCACGGCCGGGTTGTGCGCGGTGTAGAGCCAGGTGATGCGCCCGCCCCAGCAGAAGCCCGTGATGCCCAGCTTGCCGGTGTCCGCACCCTGGCCCCGGGCCCAGGCGACGCTGGCGTCGAGGTCGTTCATCACCTGTGCATCGGGCACCTTGGAGATCACCTCCGCGATGAGCTTGGCGATCTCGCCATAGGACTCGGCGTCGCCCTGGCGCACGAAGAGCTCGGGCGCGATGGCGAAGTAGCCCGCCTTCGCGAAGCGCCGTGCGACATCGGCAATGTGTTCGTGCACGCCGAAGATCTCGCTGATGACCAGAACCACCGGCGCATTGGCCTTGCCCGCCGGCGCGGCGCGGTAGGCCGGCATCCTGAAGTCGCCGACCGGGATGGTCACCTCGCCGGCGATCAGGCCGACGGTGTCGGTCTTGACGACGGTCTGCGCCGTCACGGGCAGCACGGCGGCGGCGAACCCGCTGCCCACCGAGGTCCTGACGAAGTCGCGGCGCGAAAACGCGCGGCCCGGGACCAGACTGTCGACATCCTGCTTCAGCATCGGTGACTCCTCGGTGTGATGGCGGTGCATTCTAGAAAGCCGGCGCGCCGTTCGCACGGGGGCACAATCTTGTCCATGCCGACGCCGCTGCCCTCCCTCACCGAACCCCTGGCCGCCATCGACATGGGGTCCAACAGCTTCCGGCTCGAGATCGGGCAGTTGCAGCACGGGCGCTACCGCCGGCTCGACTACCTCAAGGAAATGGTTCGCCTGGGTGGCGGCCTCGATGCCTCCGGCATGCTCACCGACGACGCCGCCGAGCGCGGCCTGGCCTGCCTGCGGCGTTTCGCCGAGCGCCTGCGGGATTTCGGCAGCGGGCAGATCCGCGCGGTGGCCACGCAGACGCTGCGCGAGGCCAGGAACCGCAACGCCTTTCTCGAGCGGGCGCAGGCCGCGCTGGGGCACCCGATCGAGGTGATCTCAGGGCGCGAGGAAGCGCGGCTGATCTACGCGGGCGTGGCCCACCTGCAGCCCGCCGACGAACCGCGGCTCGTGATCGACATCGGCGGCCGGTCCACCGAGATGATTCTCGGGCGCGGCCGGGTGCCCGGCACCGCCGAATCGTTCCAGGTGGGCTGCGTCAGCCTGTCCATGCGCTACTTTCCCGACGGCCACATCACGGCGGAGGGCTTCCGTGCCGCGCAGGTGGCCGCGGGCGCCGAGCTCGAGGAAGGCCTTCAACCTTTCGCGCCCGAGTACTGGCAGACCGCGCTGGGTTCGTCGGGCACCGTGGGCGCCGTTTCGCAGATCCTCGAGTCCGCGGGCATCAGCGACGGCCGCATCACGCCCGAGGGCCTGCGCTGGTGCATCGCCCGCTGCATCGAGTTCGGCCACATCGACCGCCTGGCCTTCCCTGGGCTCAAGGCCGAGCGCCGCGCCGTGCTGCCCGGCGGGCTGGCGATCCTGTACACGCTGCTGGCCAACTTCCGTATCCCGGAGATCCGCCCCGCGAAGGGCGCGCTGCGCCAGGGCGTCATCATCGACCTGCACGAGCGGCTGTCCGTCCTGCACCATGCGCGCCCCGGCGACATGCGGGACCGCTCCGTGGCTGAACTGCAGCGCCGTTTCGCGGTGGACGCCGAGCAGGCCGGCCGCGTGCGCAGCGTGGCACTGGCGCTGCATGCCCATGTGTCGCCGCAGGCCGACTCCGACACGCTGCGCGAACTGGGCTGGGCCTGCGACCTGCACGAGATCGGCCTCATGGTGTCGCACCACGACCACCACCGCCACAGCGCGTACCTGCTCGACCACGTCGATGCGCCGGGCTTCTCGCAGAGCCAGCAGCGGCGCATCGCCGAGCTGGTGCTGGGGCAGCGCGGCGGGCTGCGCAAGGTGGAGGGGCCGCTCGCCAGCCCGGCCTTCGCGTGGCAGGTGCTCTGCCTGCGCCTGGCCGCCATCAAGTGCCATGCGCGCGGCCCGGTCGACCGGCGCGCCCTAAGCCTGCGCGCCAAGGGCCGCGACGCCCACCTGGGCTTCACGGCCAAGTGGGCCGACACGCACCCGCGCACGCTGTTCCTGCTGCGCGAGGAGGCCGAGGCCTGGGCGCGCAATGGCACGTTGAAGTTGGCCCTTCCCTGAGGCCGGGGCGGCTGGCTTGCGCGCCTGCTGGCTGCGCAAGGCCCGGGCGTGCGGTCTGCGGAAGGTCCGGGCCCGACGGCTACAGCAGGTCCACGCCCAGCGACGCGTGCAGCACCACCTGCGTCACGCCTTCGCGGTCACGCGCGCGCAGCCAGATGAAGGCGCCCTTGCGCAGCGTCCAGGGTTGCGCCAGCCCCGTCATCAGGTAGCCGGCCGCCAGGCCCAGCGTGGGCTGGTGGCCGATCACGAGCACGGGCTCCCGCGCATCGGGCCAGCGGGCTGCCGCCAGCAGGCCGTCCACGGTGCCGTCTGGCGCGAGCGCGGGCACGGTCTTCACGCGGCGGTCGAGCGCAGCGGCCGTCTGCTGCGCGCGCCGCGCCGGGCTGGCGAGCACGCGCGTTCCCGCGGGCAGCTGACGGTTGAGCCAGTCGGCCATGCGCTGCGCCTGGCGCTCACCCTTGGGCGTGAGGGCGCGGTCGAGGTCGTCGCACAGCTCCCGCAGTTCAAAGGCTTCGGCGTGGCGCCAGAGGATCAGGTCCATCGCAGACCTCGTCACTGGCTGCCGTAGCGCTTCATCAGCGCGAACTGCGCGCTGACGCCTTCCTGCGCCACCCGCGAATACTGGCCGTCCGGGCCCAGCGTCCAGGCGTCGCGCTCGTCGCGCAGGTAGGGCACGAGGCATTCGTCGATCACGCGCTGGCGCAGCACGGCGTCGCGCACGGGCCATGCCACCTCGATGCGGCCGAACATGTTGCGGCTCATCCAGTCGGCGCTGGACAGGTAGACCACTTCGTCGTCGGCGCCCGCGCCCCAGCGGAAGTAGATGACGCGCGAGTGCTCCAGGAAGCGCCCGATGACCGAGCGCACGCGGATGTTGTCGCTGACGCCCGGCAGGCCCGGCGGCAGCATGCAGGCGCCGCGCACGATGAGGTCGATCGACGCGCCGGCCTGGCCCGCGCGCAGCAGCGCCTGGATCAGGCCCGGGTCCGTGAGCGCGTTGACCTTGACCACGATGCGCGCCGGTTGCCCCGCCGCCGCGGCCGTGGCCACCTGGTCGACGAAGCGCACCATGCGCTTGTGCAGCTGGAACGGCGCCGACAGCAGGTGGGCGGGCCTGCGCATGCGCGTCTGGCTCGCGATCTGGTGGAACACGCTGTCGGCGTCGGCCGTCAGCGCCGCGTCGGCCGTCAGATAGCCGACGTCGGTGTACATGCGCGCCGTCTTCGGGTTGTAGTTGCCGGTGGACAGGTGCGCGTAGCGCCGCAGCCGCGTGCCCTCGCGGCGGGTCACGAGCAGCAGCTTGGCATGCGTCTTCAGGCCCACCACGCCGTAGACCACCTGCGCGCCCACGGCCTCCAGGCGTTCGGCCCAGTTGATGTTGGCTTCCTCGTCGAAGCGCGCCTTCAGCTCCACCACGCACATCACTTCCTTGCCGCGCCGCGCGGCCTCGAGCAGCAGGTCCATCAGCACGCTCTGCGCGCCGGTGCGGTAGATGGTCTGCTTGATGGCCAGAACGTCGGGGTCCTGCACGGCCTCGCGCAGCAGCTGCACCACGGGCTCGAAACTCTCGAAGGGGTGGTGCAGCAGGATGTCCTGGCGGCGCAGCCGGTCGAAGATGGAGCTGCCGCGTGGTAGCCGGTCCTCGGGCCAGGCGGGGGTGTAGGTCTTGAAGCGCAGGCGGTCGGCCACGGCCTGGTCGATCAGCTCGTTCAGGCGCACCAGGTTCACCGGGCCGTTGACCCGGTACAGCGCCGCGAGCGGCAGCTCGAACTGCGCGAGCAGGAAGTCCGACAGCTCCTGCGGGCAGGTGTTCACCACCTCGAGCCGGATGGCCTGGCCGAAGTGGCGCGTCGTGAGGCCGGTGCGCAGCGCCTGGCGCAGGTTGGTGACGTCGCTGTCGGTCACCTCGAGGTCGGAGTCGCGCGTGACGCGGAACTGCGAGAAGGCCTCCACCGTGCGGCCGGGGAACAGCTCGCCCAGGTGCGCGCGGATCACGCTCGTCAGCAGCACGAAGCCCTGGCGCCCCGGGCACACCGAGTCGGGCATGCGGATCACGCGGGGCAGCACGCGCGGCACCTTCACGATGGCGATCGTGTTCTCGCGGCCGAAGGCATCGCGCCCGGTCAGCCGGGCGATGAAGTTCAGCGACTTGTTGGCCACCATCGGGAACGGGTGCGACGGATCCATCGCCACCGGCACCAGCAGCGGCCGCACCTGCTGCTCGAAGAAATTCTGCACCCACGCGCGCTGCGCGTCGTCGCGCTCGGCGTGGTTGATGATCTCGATGCGCTCGCGGCGCAGGGCCGGCGTCAGCACCTCGTTGAAGACGGCGTACTGCTCGTCGATCAGGGCATGCACCTCGGCCGCCACGCCCTCGAGTTCAGCGTTCGACCCGCGCGCCCGGGCGGCCTCGATCACGTCCGCCACGCGAACTTCGAAGAATTCGTCCAGATTGGACGATACGATGGTGATGTAGCGCAGCCGCTCGAGCAGCGGGACATCCTCGCGCAGGGCCTGCGCCAGGACACGCCGGTTGAATTCGAGGATCGAACGCTCCCGGTTCAGCAGTGGAGGCGTGTTGGCGTTGCGATCGGGCATCCGTTCAGTTTACGGATCAACCAAGACAGGCTCGTGACAACTCACAAGCCTTGGCCAATCGACAGGAGCATCCCGTGAGCGAACGAACCACCCTGACGCCCCGCGTCCACGACCTGGGCGGCGGCTTCACCGTGCGCCGGGCCCTGCCTGCGGCGGGGTTGCGCTCGGTCGGCCCCTTCGTGTTCTTCGATCACTTCGGGCCGGTCGACGCGGGCCCCGACAGCCAGCACGATGTGCGGCCGCACCCGCACATCGGTCTGGCCACCGTGACCTATCTGTACGAGGGCGCGATGATGCATCGCGATTCCACCGGCGCCGTGCAGCGCATCGAGCCGGGGGCCGTCAACTGGATGACCGCCGGCCGCGGCATCGTGCATTCCGAGCGCACGCCCGACAACCTGCGCGCCCGCGCCCGGCGCAGCCACGGCCTGCAGATATGGCTGGCCCTGCCGGCCGGGCTGGAGGAAACCGAGCCCGCCTTCGCGCACACGGCGGCCGAGGCGATCCCGCAGCTGGAAGTGGGCGGGGCGCAGTTGCGGGTGCTGGTGGGCGAGGCCTTCGGCGTGGTGTCGCCGGTGCAGGCCGCGTCGCCCACGCTCTTCATCGATGCGCTGCTGGCGCCGGGCGATGCCTTCCCGGTGCCGCTGGCCACCGAGCGTGCGCTCTATGGCGTCGACGGCGGCTTCCTGCTCGACGGCGAACCCGTGGCGCCGCAGACCCTGGTGGTACTGGCCGAGGGCGTCGAACCGCTGGTCTCGGCCGAAGCGGGCGTGCGCATCGCGCTGGTGGGTGGCGAGCCGCTCGGCCCGCGCTTCGTGTGGTGGAACTTCGTCTCCAGCCGCAAGGAACGCATCGACCAGGCCGCAGACGACTGGGCCGCCGGCCGATTCGCGCCCGTGCCCGGCGAGACGGAGTTCATTCCGCTGCCGCCGCGCTGAGCCGCCGCCCGGGCCTGCCGCCGGCGCGCCCGGTCAGCGTCTCGGCACCAGCGCGTCTTTACCGGCGCGCCTGCATCAGCGCCTAAGCATCAGCACGTTGCCCAGCACGGCCAGCGCCATGCCGGCCACGGTCGCGAGGCCCGGCTCGTAGCCTTCGAACAGGGCCGATACAGCCAACGCCACCACCGGCGTCATCACGCCGACGGTGCCGGACTTGCCGGCCCCCAGGCGCTGCTGGAGCGCCAGAAAGGCGGCGAAGGCGATCACCGTGCCCGCCACGGACAGATAGATCAGCGAGAGCCACCAGGCCGGCGCCGTGGGCAGCGAGGTCGGCAAGGGGTGGCTCGCCACCGCGATCACGACCGCCGTGCCCGCGCCCCACGCCAGGCCCCAGCCGAGCGCCGGCCAGAAGGGCAGGCCGTGCTCGCGGTTGCGGCTGGCGGCCAGCGACCCCACGGTCGACAGCAGCACCGAGGCCACCGTGTACAGCAGTCCCAGGCTGGCGCCGGGGCGCGCCTCGACCTGCGTCAGCTCCGGCCAGAAGATCAGCGCCACCCCGGCCACGCCGAGCGTTCCGCCCAGCAGGAATCGGCCGCCCGCCGGCGCGCCCCAGAGAAGGCGCGCGCCCAGGCCGGTCAGCAGCGGCGACGCCGAGTAGCCCACCGCGACCAGGCCCGAGGGCACGTGCTTCTCGGCGTGATAGACGCAGATGTAGGACAGCCCGTACATGAACGTGCCCTGCAGCGCGAACAGGGCGTGGGCGCGCCACGGAAACCGCATTCGCTCGCCGCGCCAGGCCGCGAACGCCAGCACCACCACCGCCGCGATCGTGAAGCGCAGCGCCACGCCCAGCTCCGGCGGTGTATCGGCCAGCTGGTAGGTGATGGCGTGCCAGGTGGTGCCCCAGATCCCGACGGCCAGCGCGAAAAGCTGCCACGCGGGCAGTTGCGTCATGCGGTGCGGCCCCGGGCTAGAACTTCAGGCTGGCGTGGGCTGTCTGGCCCACGCGCAGCAGGCGGTCGGCGCCTTCCAGGACGATGGCGTTCATGCCGAAGGTCACGGCGCCACCCACCCGCGCGTCCGAGCGGAAGCCCGCCAGCGTGCGGCCGGGCTCCGCGCCCATGGTGCCCGTGGCGGGGTCGATGTTCGGGATCTGGCAGCGGCTGCAGGGCTTCACGAGCTTCAGCCGCACCGGGCCGCCATCGGTGTCGAGGACGAGTTCGTCGATGTGGTCTTCCTCGAAAGCCTGCAGGCCGTCGAGCACGAGGTTGGCGCGGAAGCGGTCCGGGCCCACCGGGGCGTGGCCGCCTTCGGCGAGGCGGCGGTTGAGCTCCGCCAGCGAGGCGGTGGACGTCACCAGCAGCGGGAAGCCATCGGCGAAGGCGGTCGGGGCCTCGGCCTCGCCCGTCCACTGGCGGTCGGCCAGGCGCTGCTCGTCGGGGTCGAAGCGCACCAGTCGCGCCGGGCGGCCCAGGTAGTCGGTGAACCACTGCGCGGCCAGGGCGCCCATGTCCCATGCCCGGACGATGTCGTCCCAGACCCGGACCCGGGTGAGCGTCTCCACCGCGTCCAGCGACAGGTGCAGGCCCAGCATGCCCGGCGCGCGCAGCACCAGATCGGACAGGCGCATCGTCGGGCGGATCAGCGCCATCGCGGGCAGTTCGCGCTGGGTGAGCATCTCGCCCTGCGGGTCGGTCACCATCCAGGCGCGGTCGAGGTCGAGGCCGGTTTCAGTGAGCAGCGCCTCGCGCGGCGCCAGTGCGCCGCACGACTTGACGGGGTGCAGGCCGATCGCGGCCAGCGTGCAGGAGAGGTCTGTCACGGTCATCGATCCTCGAAGGAGGCCGGATTGTGCCGTCTCCCTACAATCGCCGCATGGGGCAATACGAGGTTTGCGTACAGGGTTCGGGCGCGGTGGCGCTGGCTGCGGCACTGGCGCTGGGCCGGCGTGGCCTGCGCGTGGCGCTGCAGGCCGACCTGGCCCAGCCGCGCGTGGACGTGCGCACCTATGCCCTCAGCGCAGCGTCGGTGGCGCTGCTGCAGACCCTGAAGGTCTGGGATGCCCTGCCCGCCGACGCCCGCACCGCCGTGCAGGACATGCGCATCCACGGCGACCGGCCCGGCGCGGTGCTTCACTTCTCAGCCTGGAGCGGCGCACTCGACGCGCTGGCCTGGATCGTCGACGCCGCCGAACTCGAAGCCGCGCTTCGCACCGCGCTGCGCTTCGCGCCGCACGTGGAACTCGTCGGCCCCGGCCCTGTGCCCGCCGATCTGCGCGTGCTCGCCGAGGGCCGGGATTCCGCCGCCCGCGCCGAACGCGGCGTCAGCATGCCGCGCGCCCTGTACGGCCAGCACGGCGTGGCCGCCCGCCTGGTGGCCGACGCGCCGCATGCCGGCCTCGCGCGGCAGTGGTTCCGCAGCCCCGACGTGCTGGCGCTGCTGCCCTTCGACCGCCCCGAGCCCGGCTGCAGCTACGGCCTGGTGTGGTCGGTGCCCGATGCGCGGGCCCGTGAACTGCTGGACTTGCCCGCACCCGCCTTCGAGCAGGCCCTGATGGACGCCACCGGCGGCACCGCCGGCGCCCTGCGCCTGGTCAGCGACCGCGCCGCCTGGCCGCTCGCGCTGGCGCAGGCCGACCCCGTCAGCGGCCCCGGCTGGGTGCTGCTGGGCGATGCGGCGCACCTCGTGCACCCGTTGGCCGGCCAGGGGCTGAACCTGGGGCTGGCCGACGTGGTCGCGCTCGACGATGTGCTGGCCGCGCGCGAAGCCTGGCGCCCGCTGGGCGACCCGCGGCTGCTGCAGCGCTACGCGCGCCGCCGCGCCGTGCCCACCGCCGCGATGGGGCGCCTCACCGACGGGCTGCTGCATCTCTTCGCCAGCGATCAGCCGGTGCTGCGGGAACTTCGCAACCGCGGACTGACTCTGGTGGATAACCTCCCCCCTCTCAAACGCTGGCTGGTCGCTGCGGCGCGCCAGGCCTGAACCCTCCCCCGAAAGGCCATCTGATGAAGTCGCTGAACCTCCTTGCGCTGGCCGTGGCCGGCCTGCTGGCCGCTGGTGCGGCCATGGCGCAGGACGCCGTGATCCGCAAGAACCTCGCCGAGCGGCTGCCCAACTTTCCGAAGATCGACGAGATCACCAAGACCCCGATCCCCGGGTTGTACGAAGTCCGCATCGGCAGCGAGATCCTCTACACGGACGAGCAGGGCAACCACCTGATCCAGGGCTCCCTGATCGACACCCGCACGCGCGCCAACCTGACCGAGGAGCGCATCGAGAAGCTCACGGCCATCGACTTCTCCACACTGCCGTTCAAGGACGCCGTGGTCATCAAGCAGGGCA
Source organism: uncultured beta proteobacterium (assembly GCA_903938815.1). Taxonomy (GTDB): domain Bacteria; phylum Pseudomonadota; class Gammaproteobacteria; order Burkholderiales; family Burkholderiaceae_C; genus Rubrivivax. Next base: position 38,321 of record CAJAES010000019.1, on the reverse strand, counting down.
GCGGCGCCCGCAAGCTGGTGGTCTTCGGCGACCCGAACTGCGGCTACTGCAAGCGCTTCGAGCGCGATCTTGCGACCCTGAAGGACGTGACGATCTACACCTTCCTGTACCCCATCCTCGGGCCCGATTCCACCGTCAAGTCGCGCGACATCTGGTGCGCCAAGGATTCGGCCAAGGTCTGGCGCAGCTGGATGGTGGACGGCGTGACGCCGCCCAAGAACGTCGGCAGTTGCGATACCGCGGCGCTGGACCGCAACGTCGAGCTGGGCCGGAAGTACCGGGTCCAGGGCACGCCGGCGGTGGTGTTCGAGAACGGCGTGCGCAAGCCCGGCGCACTGCCGGCGGCGCAGATCGAGCAACTGCTCGTGGCCGCGTCGAAGAAGTCCTGAACACCGCCGTGGGCAGCGCACCGTCGCGCACGGCACTGGCCCTGGGGTACGCCGGGTTGCTGCCCTTCGTGGGCGGCGCGGTCTGGCTGGCGGCCGGCCCGGCCGGCCAGCAGGCCCTTGCGGCGCAGGCGCTCGCCGCCTACGCCGCCACCATCGTTTCCTTCCTGGGCGGCATCCACTGGGGCCTGGCCTTCGCCGTGCCGGGCGGCCCGTCCACCGGCCGCCTGGCCTGGGGCGTCGTGCCCTCGCTGCTGGCGTGGCCGGCGCTTTTGCTGCCGGTGTCCGCCGGTCTGGCGCTGCTGGCCTGCACGCTGGTGCTCTGCTACGCCGTCGACCACCGCGCCTACCCGCGCCATGGCCTGGGCGCCTGGCTGCCGATGCGGCGCGCGCTGAGCACAGTGGCCACCCTCAGCTGCGCTGTCGGCGTCGCGCTGGCCTGACCGGCGGCACACTGCACGCCGCCGCTGGCTGCCGCCAACTGCTGATCCCACTGCTGACCCAACGCATGACCCAACGGCGCCCAACTGCCGCCCCACCGCCCCTCCTGCTGCGCCCCTGACCGATGGCCATCCACTACCGCGTTGCGCTCGATGACCGCAACAGCCACCTCTTCCGCGTTGCGCTGACGCTGCCTGCCCCCGCGGCGGCGCAGGGGCTGTCGTTGCCGGTGTGGCTGCCCGGCAGCTACCTGCTGCGCGAATTCGCGCGCCACCTGCAGGACCTGCAGGGCACGCAGGGCGGCCGGCCCGTGCGTCTGGAGCAGATCGACAAGACCCGCTGGGTGGCGCACTGCGAAGGCGATGCGCCGCTGGAGCTGAGCTGGCGCGTGCACGCGCTCGACAGCTCGGTGCGCGGCGCCTGGCTCGACGCCGACCGAGGCTTCTTCAACGGCAGCAGCCTGTTCCTGGCTGCCGAGGGCCGCACGCACGAGCCGCAGCGCCTGAGCATCGGCCGCCTGCCGGGCGGCTGGGAACTGGCCACCTCCATGCTACCCGGGCGCGGGCGGCAGGTCTTCGAGGCCGCCGACTACGCCGAGCTGATCGACCACCCTGTCGAGATGGGCCGCTTCTGGCGCGGCCGCTTCGAGGCTGGCGGCGTGCCGCACGAGTTCGTCGTCACCGGTGCCTGGCCCGGCTTCGACGGCGAGCGCCTGCTGGCCGACACCGCGCGCATCGCGCGGGCGCAGATCCGGCTGTGGCACGGGCGCGGCCGGCCGCCGTTCACGCGCTACCTGTTCCTGCTGCGCGCCTCCGACGACGGCTACGGCGGGCTCGAGCATCGCGCCAGCACGGCCCTCCTGGCCTCGCGCCGCGACCTGCCCCGCGCCGGCACCGCCGCCCGTGACACCGGCTACCAGCGCCTGCTGGGCCTCATCAGCCACGAGTACTTCCATGCCTGGAACGTCAAGCGCCTGATTCCCGTGGAGCTGGCCGCGCCCGATCTCGGGCGCGAGGCCTACACGCGCCTTCTCTGGTGGTTCGAGGGCGCCACTTCCTACTACGACGATCTGGTGTTGTGCCGTGCCGGCCTGGCTGAACCCGCGCGCTACCTGGAGCTCCTGGGCTCGCACCTGAACACCGTGGCGGCCACCCCGGGGCGCCGCGTGCAGAGCGTGGCACAGGCCAGCTTCGACGCCTGGACGCGCTACTACCGGCCCGACGAATACACGCCCAACGGCACCGTGAGCTACTACGCCAAGGGTGCGCTCGTGGCCGCCTGCCTGGACCTGACGCTGCGCCTGGCCGGAGAAGGCACGCTGGACGGCGCCCTGCGCCGCCTGTGGAAGCTGGAGCGCCCGGTGACCGAGGACGACATCGCCGATGCGCTGGCCGCCGAGGCCGGCCGCTCGCTGCGGCCCGAACTGCAGGCCTGGGTGCACGGCACCAAAGAGTTGCCGCTGGCGAGCCTGCTGTCGGAATTCGGCGTGGACTGCCAGGCCGACGCCCCCGCCTTCGCGGCCGCGCTGGGCCTGCGTCTGAACGAAGGCCCCGTCAGCGGCATCACCGTGCGCCACGTGCTGCGCGGCAGCGCGGCCGAGCAGGCCGGCGTGATGCCCGGTGACGAACTCGTCGCCGCCGACGGCTGGCGCCTGCGCCGCCTGGACGACGCACGGGCATGGGTCGCGCCCGACGCCGGCTTCGAACTGCTGCTGGTGCGCGACCAGCGCGTGCGCAGCCTGCGGATGCCGCCCGCCATCGCCCCGGCCGTGGCCGGTGTCAACCTGCGCCTGGACGACCGGGCCGCCGCTGCGGCGGTGGCGCGGCGCCGGGCCTGGCTGGGCGCGTGAACCCGGTACGCCGCCGGACGGCGGCGTTGGCCTTGCTGTTGCTGGTGACGGCCCTGCACGGCTGGATCGCCGGCCGAATGGCGGAATCCCGGCTCGGCGCGGGCGCCGCGGACACGCGGCCCAGGCGGCTCGAGGTGGCTTTCGTGCGCACCCTGGCGCCCACCGCGCCGGTCGCGGTGGCTGCAGCCCCGCCGCCGCCTGCGCGTGCGCCCGCCACCCCCAAGCCAGCTCCCGCCGCATCGGCAGCGTCAGCGGTGCCTGAATCGCCACCGACGCCACCACCGGTGGCCGAGCTCGAGGCGTCCGTTCCCGTGCCGGAAACCGTGGCGCAGCCCGCTGCCGCGCCGACCCCGCCGCCGACCGAGGCTCAAGGCAGCGTCCTCGCCGCAGCATCGTCGGCGTCGGCGTCGGCGTCGGCAACCGCATCCGCCTCCGTTCTGCCATCCGCTCCGGCATCCGCCGCAGTCGCCACCTTCGACTGGCCGCCCTCCACGCGGCTGAGCTATTCCCTCAAGGGCAACTTCCGCGGCCCGGTCGACGGCCGGGCGCAGGTGCAGTGGCTGCGCGACGGGCAGCGCTACCAGGTGCACCTCGACGTCGACATCGGCCCCGGCTTCGCGCCGCTGGTGACGCGGCAGATGAGCAGCGACGGCACGCTCGGCCCCGATGGCCTGGTGCCGCGGCGCTACGACGAGCGCACCAAGGTCGCGTTCCGTGACGCGCGCATCGCGAACCTGCAGTTCGACGGCGCCGAGGTGCAGCTCGCCAACGGGCGCCGCGTGCCGCAGCCGCGGGGCGTGCAGGACACCGTGAGCCAGTTCGTGCAGCTCACCTGGCGTTTCACGCTGAAGCCCGACCTGCTGCGGCCGGGCCAGGTGCTGGAGGTGCCGCTGGCGCTGCCGCGCCGCGTCGAGACCTGGACCTACGACGTCCGGGAGCCCGAGACCCTGCTCACGCCCGCCGGCCCGGTGGAGGCCGTGCGCGTGCAGCCGCGCCGGGAGGCCCGTACCGGTGGCGACCTGGTGGCCGAGATGTGGTTTGCGCCGACGCTGCAGTACCTGCCCGTGCGCATCGTGATCCGGCAGGACGCCGAAACCTTCATCGACCTTCTGGTGGACCGCCTGCCGGAGCAGGCCGGCCCCGGCCCGGTTCAGCCGCCTGCGTCGACGCCGAAGCGATTGCCGTAGTCGACGGCCGCCTGGCGGCCCCGGGTGTTGGCGATGATCTGCATCGCCACGACGAGCAGCGCGCGCAGTTCCTCGGCATTGCGCGAGCGCTCCATGCGGATCGCGAGGGCTTCGGCGACGGGGCCGACCAGATCGGTCAGCTGTCGCACGGCGTCCCGGCGGCTCTGCTCGAAGCTTGGCGCGGCGCGTGCCGGCGCCGGGGTGGCTGCGGCCGCCGAGGCCGAGGCAGCCGATGCGGCGGCCGTTGCCGCAGCGCGCTCGGCGGCCGTGGTCACGGTGCCGATGGCCTCGATGAAACCGCCTTCCACCAGGGCTTGCAGCGTGCCGGCTGGATCCTGGAGCATCAGCTTGGCGAGTTCCTCGTCGCTGCGACGGCCGTCCACGACGATCAATGCGCTGCGCAGCCGCGGCACCAGGCGGTGCGCGCGCGTCTCGATTTCGTTCAGGCCCTTGGCCGTCTTGCGGTAAACGATCGCCATGCGCTTGCGGTTTGTGGCCCCTGCGGTCGGCCCGAGGCTGCCCTCGTGGATCAACGCCGAAGGTTAACCCGATGGGCGCCCCCGAAACATCCGTAGTATCGGCATCCGTTCATGAAATGAGACCCGACATGGCCGAACCGACCATCCTGACCGCCCAGCACGGCGACGGCGATCGCCGCACCGCCGTGATCACCCTGAACCGCCCCAAGCAGCTCAATGCGCTGAACGACGAGCTGATGGATGCGCTGGGCGAGGCCTTGCTGCGCTTCGACGCCGACCCCGCGGTCGGCTGCATCGTGATCACCGGCTCCGAGAAGGCCTTCGCGGCCGGCGCCGACATCGGCGTGCTCGCGCAGCACGACTTCATCTCCGCCTACACCTCGGACCTCATCACCCGCAACTGGGAGCACATCCGCCGCGTGCGCAAGCCCGTGATCGCCGCGGTGTCGGGTTTTGCCCTCGGCGGCGGCTGCGAGCTGGCGATGATGTGCGACGTGGTCCTCGCCACGGATACCGCGAAGTTCGGCCAGCCCGAGATCAAGCTCGGCATCATCCCCGGCGCCGGCGGCACGCAGCGCCTGCCGCGCGCGGTCGGCAAGGCCAAGGCCATGGACCTGGTGCTCTCGGGCCGCCTGATGGACGCCGCCGAGGCAGAGCGCTCGGGCCTGGTCTCGCGCATCGTGCCGGCCGACCGGCTGATGGCCGAGGCGCTGGCCCTCGGCGAGGTGATCTGCGCGCTCGGCGAGGCCAGCGTCCTGGCTGCCAAGGAGAGCGTGAACCGCTCCTACGAGGCGCCGCTCAGCGACGGCATCCTGACGGAACGCCGGCTGTTCCACGCGATGTTCGGGACGCCGGACCAGAAGGAAGGCATGGAGGCCTTCCTGGCCAAGCGCAAGCCGGTCTTCAAGCGCTGATTCCGGGCGCCGGATTCAGGCGCCGACGTCAGTTGCGGCCGGGCGGGGCGCCGTCAGGGCGTCAGCCACTGGCTGTCGGTTCCCGCCAGCCGTGCCCGGCGGTGGCCGTCGGGGTGCAGTTCGAGCCAGTCGATGGAATGCACCGAGGCGGTCACCACCGCGAAGTGCTCGCGCGAGCCGCGTTCGGGCTGGTAGCGGTCGACCGGCGTGCCCGGGGGCAGGGCGGCCAGGTAGTCGTTGGCGGCGGACGACAACTTCACGCGGGCCCAGCGCGAGCTGACGTCCAGCCCGGTGTTTTCCACGCGAAGCCTCACGCTCAGGCGCATCTGCCAGCCGTGGCCCGGGTGCCAGGCCACCAGCGTGCCCTCCGGGCAGGCGTGGATCTGCGTCACCTTGGCGCTGCGGTCGTCGGTATAGAAGATCAGCTCGCGGCGGTCTTCCACCGCCTCTCGGACGACCACCGAACGGGCGTCGGCCCGATCGCCGTCCCGCGTGGCCAGCACCAGCACACGCCAGGGGTGCAGGCGGTCGTGGGCCGCGCCGTCCAGTTCGCGCCAGCAGGCGCGCTCGATCATGTGCAGCGAATCGAGCCGGGCCGGCTGCATCGGGAGCTCAGCCTTCCTTGCGCAGCGCCGGGAACAGGATCACGTCACGGATGCTGGGGCTGTCGGTGATCAGCATCACCAGCCGGTCGATGCCGATGCCGCAGCCGCCGGCCGGGGGCATGCCGTATTCCAGCGCGCGGATGAAGTCGGCGTCGTAGTACATCGCCTCCTCGTCGCCGGCATCCTTGTTGGCCACCTGCGCCTGGAAGCGCGCCGCCTGGTCCTCGGCGTCGTTCAGCTCCGAGAAGCCGTTGGCGATCTCGCGGCCGGTCATGAAGAGCTCGAAGCGCTCGGTCACGGTGGGGTCGGTGTCCGAGGCCCGGGCCAGCGGCGACACTTCCACCGGGTAGTCGGTGATGAAGGTGGGCTGCCAGAGCTTGTCCTCCACGGCAGCCTCGAAGAGCCCGAACTGCAGCTCGGCCAGCGTCCAGTGGGCCGGCGGCTCCTCGCCCAGCGACTTCAGCTTCTCGTGCAGCACGGCGGCATCGCCGGCCTGCTCCAGCGTCATCCCGGCGTGTTCGACCAGCGAATCGCGCACCGACAGGCGCGTGAACGGCACGTCGAGGTTGACCTCGCGGCCCGCGTAGCTGACGACGGCCGAGCCCGTGGCCTGGCGCGCGGCGTGGCGCAGCACCTGCTCGGTGAAGTCCATCAGCTCGCGGTGCGTCCAGTACGCCGCGTAGAACTCCATCATCGTGAATTCCGGGTTGTGCCGGACGCTGATGCCTTCGTTGCGGAAGTTGCGGTTGATCTCGAACACGCGCTCGAAGCCGCCCACCAGCAGCCGCTTCAGGTAGAGCTCGGGCGCGATGCGCAGGAACATCTGCTGGTCGAGCGCGTTGTGGTGCGTGGTGAAGGGCTTGGCGTTCGCGCCCCCGGGGATCGGGTGCAGCATCGGCGTCTCGACCTCGAGGAATCCGTGCTCGACCATGAAGCCGCGGATCGAGCTGACGGCCTTGCTGCGCGCCACGAAGCGCGCGCGGGCGGTGTCGTCCGTCATCAGGTCGACATAGCGCTGACGGTACTTCTGCTCCTGGTCGGTCATGCCGTGGAACTTGTCCGGCAGCGGGCGCAGGCTCTTGGTGAGCATGCGCACGCGCGTGGCGTGGATCGACAGCTCGCCGGTGCGGGTGCGGAACAGCGTGCCCTCGCAGCCGACGATGTCGCCGAGGTCCCAGTGCTTGAAATCGTTCAGCAGCTCGGGGCCGATGGCGTCCTGCGTGACATACAGCTGGATGCGGCCGCTGCCGTCCTGCAGCGTCGCGAAGCAGGCCTTGCCCATCACGCGCTTGAGCATCATGCGGCCGGCCACCGAGACGGCCACGGCCTGTGGCTCGAGCTCCTCGTTGGGCACCTGGCCGTGGCGCAGGTGCAGGTCGGCGGCGTGGTGCGCGGGCTTGAAGTCGTTGGGGAAGGCCACGCCACGGGCGCGGATGGCGGCGAGCTTCTCGCGGCGCTCGGCGATGAGTTGGTTGTCGTCGGACACGGATGCGGCTGCCGGTAAGGGGAACAAGAGGAAGGGCGAATTGTAGAAGCCCGGTGCCACAATCCGCGCCATGTCGCGTTGGCGTGAGCACGCGCTGGCCCAGGGCTACTTCCTGGCGCTGGCGTGCATCAACACATTGAACCGCTGGCTGCCCTTCGTGATGCGGCCGCTGCTCTACCGTGCCTGCGGGTTTCGCATCGCCCGTTCGGCCAGCGTCCAGGGCGGCGTGCGCTTCTTCCACGTCGGCCGCCTGAGCATCGGCGAGGGCACGCTGGTCAACCGCGGCGTGTACCTGGACAACCGCGGCGGCATCACGCTGGGAGCGAATGTCTCCATCGCGCACGACGCGAAGATCTACACGATGGGACACGATGTGCACGACCCTGCCTTCGGCACCAAGGCCCGGGCTGTGCGAATCGACGACCACGCCGTGGTGTTTGCCGGCGCGATGATCATGCCCGGCGTGCACCTGGGCCGCGGCGCGGTGGTGATGGCCGGCTCGGTGGTGACGCACGACGTGCCGGAGCGCCGCATCGTCGGCGGCAACCCGGCCCGCGACCTGGGCGAGCGCACCGGCGAGCTCAGCTACCGGCTGTCGCGGCGCTACTGGTTTGCGCACTGACGGTTTGCGCACTGACACCGTGCCGCCGCGCGTGGCCGTGATCGACGGCGCGTCCTTCGTCCTGCCCTATGACCACGGCCTGGTCTCGGGCCTGGCGCGGCGCGGCTGGCGCGTCACGCTGTTTGCCTCCCGCACGCGCTACAACGGCGAGTTCCTGGACGCATTGCGGGGCCAGCCCGGTGTCGAGCTGCGCGTGTTCGATGTCTCCGGCACCGTGGCGCCGCGGTGGCGCGGCGTTGCGAACTACCTGCGTCTCTGGGCCGAAGTCTGGCGCCGCCGCGGCGAGTTCGATGCCGTCAACCTGCAGTTCGGGATCCTGTGGCCGCTGGAGCTGGCGATGGCGCTGCTGCTGGGCCGGCGCTTCGTGCTGACGCTGCACAACGCGGTGCCGCACGGCCTGCAGGCCGCCCGCCACCGGCCCACGGCCTGGCTGTTGGGTTGTGCAGGCCGTGCCGGCCGCGTGATCTTCCCGAGCCGCGCCACGCAGGACGACGCCGTGCGGCGCTACGGCCCGCAGCCGCACGCCACGGTGCTGCCGCACGGCCTGCTGCCCGTGGCGCCGGGCGACGACCCCCGGCCCTACGGCCCGCCGCCCGCCCCCGAGGCGCTGGTGTTCTGGGGCAATGTGCTGCCGTACAAGGGCGTGGAGCTGCTGCTGGAGCTGGCCCGGTCCCCGGCATGGGCCGCGCGCGGCTTGGCGCTGGAGGTGCACGGCGCCTTCGCGCCCGGGCTGCGGCCGCTGCGCGACGAACTTCGCGCCGCCGGCGTGCGCGTGGTCGATGGCTTCCTGGATGCCGCTGCGCTGCGTGTGCTGTTCCGCAGGCCGGTGATCTTCGTGATGCCGTACCGGCGGGCCTCGCAGTCGGGCGCGCTCTACACGCTGCTGCACGAAGGCTGCCGCTTCCTGTGCAGCGACACCGGCGACCTGGGCGACATGATGCGCCGCCACGGCCTGCAGGGGCTGCTGATGCACGAGCGCAGCCCCGACGCGCTGCTGCAGGCGCTGGACCGGCTGCAGGCCGAACCGTCACGCTGGACAGCCGCCTTTGCCGCCGCACAGCAAACCGCCGGCTGGGAGGCCGCACTTTCGTCCGCCGAAACCGCCTACGGCCTGCGAAAATCCCCGCCATGATCAAACGAACAATCCGCAGCCTGCTCGAGCGCAGCGGCTGGGAACTCACCCGCCGCGCCGACCGCGAGCACATGGCCGTGGCCGACCTGCCCGAAGGCGACCGCGCCATCATCGCCCGCGTGGCCCCATACACGATGACAAGCCTCGACCGCCGCGCCAGCCTCATCGGCGCTGTGGACCACATCGTGCGGCAGGGCATTGAAGGCGACATCGTCGAGTGCGGCGTCTGGCGCGGCGGCAGCATGATGACCGCGGCGCTGGCCCTGATGGCGCGCGGCCAGACGCACCGCCACCTCTGGCTCTACGACACCTTCGAGGGCATGAGCGAGCCCACGGCGGCCGACCTCAGCCACGATGGCGTCACGGCCCAGCGCCAGCTGGAATCCACCACGCGCGGCGAGGGCGTGTGGTGCGAGGCCTCGCTGGACGACGTGCAGGCCAACCTCTGGTCCACCGGCTACCCGCGTGAGAACCTCCACTTCGTGCGCGGCAAGGTCGAGGACACCATCCCCGCCGCGCTGCCCGAACGCATCGCGCTGCTGCGCCTGGACACCGACTGGTACGAATCCACCCGCCACGAGCTGCAGCACCTGTACCCGCTGCTGCAGGCGCGCGGCGTGCTCATCATCGACGACTACGGCCACTGGCAGGGCGCGCGCCAGGCCGTGGACGAATACTTCGCCGGCCAGCCCCATTACCTGCATCGCGTGGACTACACGGCGCGCCTGCTGGTCAAGGGCGGATGAGCACCCAGCCGTCGATGCGGCAGGCGCTGCCGGCCGTGTACGCGGTGGCGGCGCTGCGGGTGTTCTTTCCGCTCGCGGTGCTGCCGCTGATGGCCGTGCGCCTGGGGCCGGACGAGTTCGGCCGCCTGAGCCAGCTGCTGGTGTGGGCGACTCTGCTGTCGGTGCTGGTGGAGGGCGGCTTCGCGGCGGCCGCCACGCGCCACGCGGTGCGCGCCGACGCCGCGCAGCGCGCCGAGCTGGCGCGCCAGGTGTTCAGCGCCCGCTGCGCGCTGAGCGTGGCGGTGGGCCTGCTGGCGCTGGCCATCGGCGGGTTCACGCTGCCGGGCTGGCAGGAGGCCGTGCTGCTGTCGGTGCTGGCCTGCGCCAGCGGCTGGCCCGCCACCTGGTACCTGCAGGCCACCGGGCAGCTGCACCGCTTCGCCTTCACCGAGGGGGCCATCCGCGTGGTGTGGCTGGCGGCGCTGGTGGCCGGCGCCCACAGCGTCGATGCCTACCTCCTGCTGAACGCCGTCGCGATCGGGGTCATGTCCTGGCTCGGCTGGCGTCGCGTGCGCGCCGATTTGCCCCCGCCGGCCGCGCTGTGGTCTCGCGCCGATTGCCGCAGCGGCCTGGCGCTGGGCGGCACCATGCTGCCGGTGTCGCTGGCCGGCGCGGCTTATGCCTATGCGCTGCCCGCAGTGGCGGCGGTGCAGATGCCGCGCGCCGAGATGGGCCTGTACTACCTGGCCGACCGCTGGGTGCGCGCGCTGCTGATGGCGTCGGAGCCGCTGACGCAGCTGGTCTACCCGCGCATCGTCGAGCGGTTCCGCCTGGGCGCGCGCGCCGCGCTGGCGCTGGCCGCGCGCTGGGCTGCCGCCGGCCTGGCCGCCGGGCTGCTGGCGCTGGCAGCGGGCGCGCTGCTGTGGCCGCAGATCGCGCAGCGCCTGCCCGGCGGCGTGAACGCCGAGGCGCTGGCGGCCGTGCTGGCCGTCAGCGCGTGGATGCTGCCGCTGCTGCTGGGCTGGAAGGCCATCGGCCTGTGGATGCTGGGCAGCGCGCGTTTCGACGGGCCCTACCGCGCCTGCATGATCGCCGGCGCGGTGGTGGGGGTGGGTGCGGTGGCGCTGCTGCAGGTGCAGCAGGCCGTGGTGCTGGCGCGCGTGGCGCTGGGGGTGGAGATGCTGGTGATCGTGGTGGCCCTGGCGGGCATTGTCTGGAGGGTCCGATGGGCATCGACATCCACAACCTGAACCTGCTCGCGCACGCGCAGGACCAGGGCGTGAGCTTCGCGCGCACGCTGGCCATTGGCCGGCAGGCCGTGCACGTGGAGCCGCGCCTGCTGGAGCAGCACCGCCTGCGGCGCGGCCTGCCCGCGCTGGCGCCCACCGAGTGGTTCGAGCCCCTGCTGACCGGCTGGTACGGCGCGGACCAGGCGCATTCGGTGGATGCCTCGCCGTACGAAGGCGCCACGCTCATCCATGACATGAACCAGCCCTGGCCCTCGCAGCACGAGGCGCGCGGCCACTACGACGCCGTGCTCGACTTCGGCTGCCTGGAGCATGTGTTCGATTTCCCCACGGCCTGGCGCAATCTGGTCGCCCTGACGCGCACCGGCGGCCACATCCTGCACGCGCTGCCGGCCAACAACCTGTGCGGCCACGGCTTTTACCAGTTCTCGCCCGAACTCTTCTTCAACCTCTACCGGCCCGAGCGCGGCTTCGAGCTGCTGTCGATGTTCTTCGCCATCCACACCGAGCCGCGCCACTGGTGGCGCGTGGCCAACCCGCTGACGCTGCGCCGGCGTGTGAACCTGTGCAACGGGCACGAGGTCTATCTGCTGGTGGTGGCGCGCAAGCTGGCGGACCTGCCCGCCGGCACACCGCCGCAGCAGTCGGACTACGCGATGGGCGAGTGGAAGGGCCGCGACACCACGCCGCCGCCCGCGCAGCCGCACGCGGCCACCGGCCTGCTGCAGGCCCTGGGGCAGCTCGACCGCGCGCGCCGCATCCGCGACCGCCTTCGCGCCTGGCGCGGCGCCGCGCTGGACCTGCCCGCGCCCGACTACCAGCGCATCGACGTGGCCGCCTTCACCGCCCGCAAGCCATGACCCGTGTGCTGCTGCTCTGCGAGCGGCTGGACGTAGCCGGCGGCGTGGAGCGCTTCTGCTGCACGCTGGCCAACCACCTGGCGGCGCAGGGCATGGCGGTGGCCATCGGCAGCACCGCGCCCGCGGGCGCCCGCCCGCCCTATGCGCTGGATGCGCGCGTGCGCGTGCTGCACGCGCCCCTGCCGCCCACCCGGGCCGCAGGCTGGCTGCGGCGCGTAGCGCTGGCCTCGCGGCAGTGGCGCGTGGGCCGCGCTCTGGCGGCGCTGGCCCGCACCGAAGGCGCCGAGGTGCTGCTGCTCAACGGCCTCACCACCGCCTGCGCCGTGCTGCTGGCCGCACCCGGCCTGGCGCGGCGCGCCGTCTGCTGCGACCACAACCACTTCGACGCCCGTTCGCGCCCCTGGCGCTGGCTGCGCGCCCGGCTGTACCCGCGCGTGGCCGCCATCGTCAGCCTGACCGAGGCCGACCGCGCGCGTTTCGCGGCGCTGAACCCGCGCACCGAAGTCATCTCGAATGCATCGGCGCTGCACGCCGCCACACCCGTGCCCGGACTGGACCCGGTGGTGCTGGCCGTGGGCCGCCACGTGGCGCAGAAGGGGCTCGACCTGCTGCTTCAGGCCTGGGTGCGCGTGCAGGCGGCGCTGCCGCAGGCGCGGCTGCAGGTGGCGGGTGACGGCCCGCAGACGGCCGAGTTGCAGGCGCTGGCGTTGCGCCTGGGCGTGGCCGGCAGCGTGCAATGGCTGCCGCCCACGCCCGACATCGAGGCGCTGTACCGCGGCGCCGCGCTCTTCGTGCTGCCCTCGCGCTACGAAGGCATGCCGCTGGCCTTGCTGGAGGCGCAGGCGCTGGGCCTGCCGGCCGTGGCTTTCGATTGCCCCACGGGCCCGCGCGAGATCGTGTCCGATGTCGGCGGCATCGTCGCGCCTGCGGGCGACACCGCCGCGCTGGCCGACGCGATGATCGCGCTGCTGCGCGACCCCGAACTCCGCCGGCGCATGGGCGAGGCCGGCATCGCGCGCAGCCGCACGCACTTCGCGCCCGCGCAGCACTTCGCGCGCTGGACGGCGCTGCTGCAGCGGGTGGCTGCGATATGAGCGCATCGATGTCGTCGGAAGTCATGGCGCAACACGAGGCTGCAGCGACGGGTGACGCGCCCACCGTGGTCTCCGTCATCGTGCCCTGCCGCAACGAGGCCGGCCACATCGACGCCTTTCTCGATTCCGCACTCGCGCAGCGCCTGCCAGCCGGGCTGGCCCTGCAGATCGTCGTGGCCGATGGCGCCAGCGACGACGGCACCCGTGCGCGGCTCGACCAGCGTGCCACGCAGGACCCGCGCCTCGTCGTCATTGACAACCCTGCCCGCATCACCTCGGCCGCGCTGAACCGCGCCATCGAGCGCGCCGACGGCGAACTCATCGTGCGCATGGACGTGCACACCGTCTACGCCGAAGACTACGTGGCCGCCTGCGCCGCCGCCCTGCAACGCACCGGCGCGGCCTGCGTGGGCGGGGCGTGGCGGCCGGTGGGCGTGGCCGGCCGGCAGCGCGCCATCGCGCGGGCGTTCGAGAGCCGTTTCGGCTCCGGCGGCGCGGCCTCGCGCCAGATCGACCTGGAAGGCGAGGTCGACACCGTCTACCTCGGCGCCTGGCGGCGCGCCGAGCTGCTGCGCCAAGGCGGCTTCGACGAGGCGCTGGTGCGCAATCAGGACGACGAACTCGCATTGCGCATCGTGCGAAGCGGCGGTTGCGTATGGCAGAGCGCGGCCATCCGCTCCTGGTACACGCCGCGTGGCTCCTTCACGGCGCTGTTCCGCCAGTTCTGGCAATACGGCTACTGGAAGGTGGCCGTCATCCGCAAGCACCGCCTGCCCGCGGCGCCGCGGCACCTGGTGCCCTTCGGCTTCGTGGCGGCACTGGCGCTGCTGGCGCTCGGGGGCTTCGTGTGGGCGCCCGTGTGGGGCGCGCTCTCGGGCCTCGGCGTCGTCTATATGACGGCGGCCCTGGGCAGCGCAGCGCTGATCGCGCAGCCCTGGCGCGAGCCCGGCCAGTGGCTGGGCATCGGCGCCGCCACGGCCTGCATGCACTTCGGCTACGGCCTGGGCTTTGCGCGCGGGCTGTGGGATTTCATGGTCGTGCGGCGCGCCCCTGGCAGCGCCGCCACCCGCCTGACGCGATGAGCGCGCACGACGAACCCGGCGCCGTGGCCGAGCGCTATGCGCGGCGCAGCGCGGGCGACCGCTACCACCCGCTGCAGCCCGCCGTCTGGCGCGAGCGCCAGGGCCGGCAGCGCGCGCTGATCGACCTGCTGACGCGTCACGCGCCACGCGCGGTGGGCGAGCTGAAGGTCCTGGAAGTGGGCTGCGGCGCCGGCGACAACCTGCTGGAACTCATCGGCCTGGGCTTCGACCCCGCGCTGCTCGTCGGCAACGAACTGCTGCCCGAGCGCGTCGAGACAGCCCGCCGCCGCCTGCCTGCCGCCGTCGCGCTGCACCCCGGCGATGGGCTGGCGCTGCCCTTCGAGCCCGCCAGCTTCGACATCGTCTACCAGTCCACCGTCTTCAGCTCGCTGCTGGACGACGCCTTCCAGCAGCGCCTGGCCGAGCGCATGTGGCACTGGGTGCGGCCCGGCGGCGCGGTGCTCTGGTACGACTTCACCTGGAACAACCCGCGCAACCGGGATGTGCGCGGTGTGGACATGGCGCAGGTGCGGGCGCTGTTTCCGCAGGCGAAGGTGGATGCCCGGCGCGTGACGCTGGCGCCGCCGCTGGCGCGGGCGTTTGCGGGCTGGCCGGGGGTGCCGGCGGTGCTGGGGGCGGTGCCTTGGTTGAGGACGCACCGGGTGGTGTGGTTGGGCAAGGGCTGATGCGCGGTGCGGCCGGCATCACACCGTCGGGGGACATCCTCTTCGGCCCCTGAAGTACCCGGGATAATCGGGCATGGCCGAGCCCTTCATTCCTTTTGCGTTGCCCGAGATCGGCGAAGAAGAAATCGCCGAGGTCGTCGATTCCTTGCGCTCGGGCTGGGTCACCACCGGCCCCAAGGCGCGGCGCTTCGAGCAGGATTTCGCCGCCTTCCTGGGCGACCCCGCGCTGCACTGCGTGGCCGTGAACTCGGCCACCGCCGGCCTGCACCTGGCGCTGGAGGCGCTGGGTATCGGGCCGGGCGACGAGGTCATCACCACCACGCACACCTTCACCGCCACCGCCGAGGTGGTGCGCTACATGGGTGCCGACGTGAAGCTGGTGGACATCGACCCCGCCACGCTGAACATCGACCCCGCCGCCGTTCAGGCCGCCGTCGGCCCGCGCACCAAGGCCATCATGCCGGTGCACTACGCCGGCCTCGCGGCCGACATGGGCGCCATCGGCGACATCGCCCGCCAGCACGGCCTGCACGTGGTGGAAGACGCCGCGCACGCCCTGCCCACCACGCAGGGCGGGCGGCTGGTCGGCACGCTGGACAGCGCGGCCACGGTCTTCAGCTTCTACGCCAACAAGACCATCACCACCGGCGAGGGCGGCATGCTCGTCACGCGCGACGCAGCCCTGGCCAAGCGCGCGCAGGTGATGCGCCTGCACGGCATGAACCGCGACGCGTTCGACCGCTTCACCGCCAAGGTGCCGAGCTGGTACTACGAGATCGTTGCGCCCGGCTTCAAGTACAACCTGACCGACATCGCGGCCTCGCTCGGCTTGCATCAGCTGAAGAAGGCGCACGCGTTCCAGGCCCGCCGCGCCGAGATCGCCGCGCGCTACGACGCCGGGCTGCGCGGCCTGCCGGTGATCACGCCCCCCACGGGCCCGGCTGGCGACATGCACGCCTGGCACCTGTACGTGCTGCGCCTGGCCGACGGCGCGCCGCTCGGGCGCGATGCGCTGATCGAGGGCCTGTTCGCCGCCGGCATCGGCTGCAGCGTTCACTACATCCCGCTGCACCTGCAGCCCTACTGGCGCGAGCGCTATGCGCTGCAGCCCGCGCAGTTTCCGCACAGCCAGCACGCGTACGAGCGCATGCTCAGCCTGCCGCTGTACACCCGCATGACGAATGCCGATGTCGACCGCGTCATCGCCACGCTGCACCGCCTGCTGGCCTGACGCCGCCGTGGCCAAGCGCCTGTTCGACCTGATCGCATCGGCGCTGGGCCTCGTGCTGCTGTCGCCGCTGCTGCTGGGCGTGGCGCTGTGGATCCGGCTCGATTCGCCGGGGCCGGTGTTCTTCCGCCAGGAGCGTGTCGGGCGGGGCGGCCGGCCGTTTCGCATCCACAAGTTCCGCACGATGGCGCACGGCGCTCCGGGCCTGCAGCTGACCGTGGGCGCCGACGCGCGCATCACGCGGGCCGGCCAGCTGCTGCGCCGCACACGGCTCGACGAGCTGCCGCAGCTGCTGGACGTGCTGCGCGGCGAGATGAGCCTGGTGGGCCCGCGCCCCGAGGTGCCGCGCTACGTGGCGCTGTACCCGGCGGGGCTGCGCGAGCGGGCGCTCGCGGTGCGCCCCGGCATCACCGACCCCGCATCGCTGGCCTTCATCGACGAAGCCGAGCGCCTGGCCCGCGCGGCCGACCCCGAGCGCGAGTACGTCGAGGTGATCCTGCCGCTGAAGGTGCGCGCGGCGGCCGAGTACGCCGAACACGCCACGCTCTGGACGGATCTTCAGGTGCTGGCCCGCACCTTGCGAACGCTGCTGCGCCATGGCTGAGCCCACCGCCGCCCCCACCGCCCTCCCCACCGCCTGGCACCGCCTCGACGTGTTCCTGGCGCGGCTGCGCCCGCATCGCGCCGGCCTGTCGCTGCTGATCGACGCCCTCGTCATCGTGGCCTGCTGGAACATCACCTACCTGTTCCGGCTGGGCTTCGACCGCTGGTTCAGTGCCCGGCCGGGCTACGACGCGTGGGTGCTGGCCGGCATCGTCACAGCCTATCTGGCGGCCTTCGTGGCCTTCCAGGTGCCGCGCAGCCTGTGGCGCTTCTCGGGCTTCGGCGAGATCAAGCGCCTGACGCTGGCCTGCGCGCTGGCCGGCACGGCCTCGGCCGTGGTGGTGGTGAGCCTGGGCCTCGTGAAGGTGCCGCGCGCCGTGCTGGCGCTGCACCCGGTGGTGGCGCTGATGGGCGTGGCGCTGGTGCGCATCGCCTACCGCATGCTCTACGAACACGCGCGCAGCCGCATCACCGGCGGGCAGCAGGAGATCCGGCGCGCCATCGTGCTGGGCGCCGGCGGCGCGGCGCGGCGGCTGCTGGCCGGCATCCACCAGCAGGGCTGGATCGTGCTGGGCCTGCTGGACGACGACCCCGCCAAGCGCGGCGCGCGCATCGCCGGCGTGCCGGTGCTGGGCACGCTGGAAGCCGTGCGCGACAAGGCGGTTCGCGGCGCCGCCACGCATGTGATCGTCGCGCTGCCCACGGCCACGGCCGAGCAGCGCCGGCGTGCGCTGGCGCTCGCCGCCGAGAGCGGCCTGCCGGTGGTCACCGTGCCCGGCGCCGACGAGCTGCGCACCGGCCGCAGCCGCCTCGAGCGCCTGCGCGAGATCGAGCCCGACGACCTGCTCGGCCGCGAGCCGGTGCAGCTGGACGAAGCCGGCATCGGGCGCCTGCTGGCCGGGCGCACGGTGCTCATCACCGGCGCCGGCGGCAGCATCGGCAGCGAGCTGTCGCGGCAGGTGGCGCAGTACGCGCCGGCCCGGCTGGTGCTGCTGGAACTGTCGGAGTTCAACCTCTACACCATCGAGCAGGAGCTGACCGAGACCGCGCCCGGCGTCGAGCTCGTGCGCCTGATCGGCGACGTGAAGGACCTGCCTCAGCTGCGCGCCGTGATGGCCCGCTGGCGCCCGCAGGTGGTCTTTCATGCGGCCGCCTACAAGCACGTGCCGCTGATGGAAGAGCACAACGCCGCCGCCGCGCTGCGCAACAACACGCTGGGCACGCACCACGCCGCGCTGGCTGCGGCCGAGGCCGGCGTCGAGCGGTTCGTGCTCATCAGCACCGACAAGGCCGTCAACCCCACCAACGTGATGGGTGCCACCAAGCGCGCGGCGGAAATGGTCATCGGCGCGCTGGCGGCGCGGCACCCGGGCACGCGCTTCATGGCCGTGCGCTTCGGCAACGTGCTGGGCAGCAGCGGTAGCGTGATCCCCAAGTTCAAGGAGCAGATCGCGCGCGGCGGCCCGGTCACGGTGACCCACCCCGACATCATCCGTTACTTCATGACCATCCCCGAGGCGGCACGCCTGGTGCTGCAGGCCGCCGCCATCGGCGACACCGGGCAGGTGATGGTGCTGGACATGGGCAAGCCGATCCGGATCGTTGATCTTGCACGGCAGCTGATCCGCCTGAGCGGGCACACTATCGACGAGATTCCCATCCAGTTCACGGGCCTGAGACCGGGCGAGAAGTTGTTCGAAGAGTTGATGGCCAGCGCCGACGCCACCCTGCCCACCGCCAACCCGCGCATCCTGCTGGCCCGCATCTCCGACACCGGGCAGTCGCTGCCCACCTTGCTCTCGGAGATCGCGGCCCTGGGTTCGGCCGACGGCGACGCCGCCGTCCGCGCATTGCTGCTGGCGCAGGTGCCGGAATACCACGATGCCGACAACACCCGGCCCGCAGGCGCCTGACGGGCCATGAACGTCGCCTACGTCGACCCGCCCTACAGCAGCTACTTCCATGCGCTGTCTGCAGCGCTCGTGCAGCGCACGGGCGGCAAGGTGGTGGCGCTGCTGTCATCGTCGGCCTACCGGCTCTACACGAACGGTGACCGCAGCCTCGTGTGGCCCCCCGGCGAGGTGGCCGACCCCGCCCCGCTGCCACCAGACACCGAGCATGCCGTCTGGTCGCAGACGGTCGACGCCCGGTTCCTGGGGGTGTTCTGGAGCGCGGTGGCCTGGTTCCGCGCGCAGTTCGCTGCCGAACGCACCGAACTCTGCATGGTGTTTTCCGATGCCCGGCCGTTCTCGCTGGCCGCTGCCGTCGCTGCGTGCGAACTGGGCGTGCGGCTCATGTACTTCGAGCGCGGCGCCTACCGCTTCCGCACCGCGAGCCTGAGCCTGCAGGGCCTGAACGCGCGCTTCAGCCTGGGCCGTGCGCGGGCCCATCACCAGATCGCCGGCGCCACCGAGGACGAGGCGAAGCGCCGCCGCCCGCTCGAGCCCGGGTTGCGCTGGCGCTTCTCGCTCTTCATCCTGGGCAATGCGCTGGCCTGCACCATGGAGCCCCGACGCCGGATGCTGCAGCACAAGCGGTATGCATTCGCGCCCTACGTGCGGCTGGCGGTAGTGCAGTGGTGGGCCAACCACCAGCTCGCGCGCAACCCCGACAAGCGGCATCCTGTCGCGCCGGGCGCGCCGGTGGTGGTGGTGCCGCTGCAGTTGCCGGCCGATTCGCAGATGCGCCTGGGCTCACCTTTCGAGGGCAACCAGGCCTTCCTGGATTTCGTCGTCTCCGAGGTGTTTCGCGTGGCGCCCGGGGCCAGCGTCTTCGTCAAGCGCCACCCGATGGACAGCGACAGCTACCGCATGCCGCGCGGCGCGCAGGCCGTCGGCGGCAACCTCGAGCGATTCTTCGGTCTCGACCCGGTCTTCGTCTGCGTCAATTCCACGGTCGGCTTCGAGGCCGCTTCAGCCGGCCGGCCGGTGCTGTGCTTCGGGCCGAGCTTCTACACCGACACGGCACCCGTGAATCACGTGACACCCGGCACCTTCAGGCAGGGCCTGGCCGACGCGCTGGCCGACCGCTCCCGCAAGGACGACGGGCTGGCGCTGAAGCGCGATGTCCTGCGCTGGTACCAGGCGCCCGGCGATGCTTGGGCGTTTTCGCCCCGCGACCTCGAGCGGACGGCGGACATCGTGCTGCAGCACTGCCGCGCCCACGACGACGCCGTCGGCATGGACGACGCCGGGTCAGCGCAGGCGGCGCCAGAGATCGGCGCCGCCCTGCAGCAGGTCGTGCACCAGCAGCGTCCGGTCTGACGGCAGGGCGCCCGGCGGCGACTGCGCTTCGGCCAGCGCCCGCTCGGGCGTCGTGAAGCGGCCCGTGACCCGGCTCAGGTAGGCGGGCGCGAGGATGAGCGCGGCGGCCACCAGCGCGTCCAGCGGCAGTGCGCGGCCACGCGGCGCGGGCGGCGCAACGAGATCGGTCGTCAGGCCCCAGCCGGCATAGAACGGCAGGCCGTGGCAGACCACGGGGTACCCCGCCAGCAGCGCCAGGAAGCCCCGCGACGAAGACTGCACATGCACCGTGGCAGCGCCGGCCAGGGCCTGCCGCCACGGCTGGCCGGGCGGGCGCCAAGCCGCGCACCCGGCCCGCATCGCGGGCGTGGTTTGCACGCCCGGCGCGAGCCAGCAGGCCACCGTGTCGGCGGGGTGGTCGCGGCGAACCGCCGCCAGCAGGGCCAGCGCCTCGGCCTCGCTGTCCGCGACGACGAGCCGCACGCCGTGCGGATGCGACGCCGGCACTCCCGTCATGCGCTCGCGCAGTCGCCGCGCGCGGTCCAGCAACCCGGCATCGAACTCGTGGTGTGCCAGCAGCGCCTCCAGAGCCGACCGCTGAGTGCCGTCCTCCGGGTCGCCGCCGGGGTCCATCAGCCAGCCGACCCCCGACAAGGCCTGCGCTGCGCCGTCCGGCGGTGCCAGCGGTGCGGGCCGTAGATGCACCGCTGGGCCGGGCCCGTCCAGCCCTGCTGTGCTGCCGGCAAAGAAGGCGCGCAGCTGCGGCCGCCGCCAGGCCTGGTGCGGGATCGCACGCACCTCGGGCGGGAAGCGCTCGCGCTGGCGTCGCTGCAGCGCCATCCAGTCCAGCAGGCGTTCGGGTTCGCAGCGTTCGCGCGTCTCCGGGTCCAGGTAGCGCGGGTAGTCGATCAGGGCCGCATGCACCAGGGTCTCGAAGGACGCCGCACCACGCCGCAGCGGTGCTGCAAGCTCGTCGCCCGTGAGGCCCCAGCCGGCGTAGAAGGGCATGCCGAAGCAGCGCACCGGCCGACCCCAGAGCATCGCTTCGAAACCCATCTGCGAGGTCACGCAGTAGACCGCCGCCGCCGCTTCCAGCAGCCCCGGCGGGTGGGCGTCGGTGGCCTGCAGCCGCACGCGGCTGGCCTGGCCGGCGGTCAGCGATTCGAAGTGCCCGCGCTTGCGGCCCGCGATCACGTCGGGGTGCACCTTCAGGACGATGCGCGCGCCGGGGTGCTCGTCCAGCGCTGCCTCCAGCATGCGATGGAAGCTGCCGGCGTCAGCGAGGCCGAAGCCGATGGACGAGTCACCGGCGGTCTGGTCGACCACCAGCACATCGCCGGGCGCCAGCACGCCGGGCCGCTCGCGGGCGTGGTTGTACTTCGAGACCCGCCCCGCCCGCCAGGCGGCCGCCAGTGCCCGGGCGCGCGCCTGCTCGGCCGGCGTGTGGCCGGCCGCGATCAGCGCCTCCAGCCGGGAGGGGCCGTGCGCGTCGTAGTAGATGCCCAGGTCGTCGAGCACGATGGACAACGCGGGTTCCAGGTCGCCGAGGCCCACCGAGCGCAGGAAGCCGTCCTCGGCCAGCAGCCACGGCAGTCCGGTGCGCCGGGCCAGCGCCAGCGCACGTTCACCGGTCAGCTTGCGGCCCCAGCCGATCACGCCGTCCACCCGGGCCAGCGGCCATTCGCGCGGCACGATGCGCGCGCCCAGCAGCGGCTCGATCAGCGGCACGCGGCCGATGCGCCAGGTGGAGCGCAGGCGCGGCGGCACCTGCACAGGCGGTGGCGGCGGCGGCTTTGTGGTCACGGGACTGGGCTCAGCACGCGCTCCCGCACGGCCTGCGCCAGCGCACGGCGCCGCGGCGCATCGGTGGCCAGCGCCACCAGCGCATCGGCCCAGCGGGCGGGGTCGTCGGGCAGCAGCAGGCCGTCGATGCAGTCGCGCACGAAGCCCGCATAGGGCGGCACATCGCTGTACAGGCCCACGGCGCCCATGCGCGCGTAGTCCAGGAACTTGACCGCGCCGCGCGCGGCATTGAAGGCGCCCGGCCGCAGCGGTGCCAGGCCGATGTCGCGCCGCGTGGCGCCGGTGTAGGCCTGGTAGGCGGGCCAGGTCATCGGGTGCAGCACGGCCACGCGGGGCAGCGCGCGATACATCGACGCGACCTGCCGGTCGCCGAAGATCTCGACGTGCAGCACCGGGCAGCGGTCGAGCGCCTGGGCGATCACGGGCCGCAGCCATTCGATCTCGGCGGCGTGCGATGCGGTGCCGTGGTACGCCGCCCAGACCGGTTCTGTGGCGTGCAGCAGCGACGGGTTCATGACCAGCGGCACGGTGCGCGGCGACCATGCGGCGTACTTGGCGGCCAGCGCGGGGGTGCTGACCCACAGCGCGTTGGCATGCCGCTGCAGCCAGGGGCGATGCGACAGCGCGCGGGCCTGCAGGCGCCGCCGGTAGTCGCGCGGCAGGCCGCGCCAGGCGGAAGCGTCCCAGAGGTCGTCGTCCATGAAATAGACGACGCCCGCCAAGCGCCTGGCCATGGCCTCGATCGCGCCGCGTGCGGCCGGGGTCAGGTAGCGAACGATCACGACGAGGTCCCCGTCCCGCAACTCTGGTACGTCAACTCGTTGATGTACCAGTGTTCTGCCCTGCTGCGTCAGCCAGGGCACCAGCAGGTGGGCGCTGCTGGGGTTGGGCTCCCATTCGAGCAGAACCACGCGCTGGCCCTCGGCAGGCGGTGCCTTGGTCCATCCTGCCGGTTCAACGCCGAAGAGCCGCTTCCACATGGGCACTCAGGCGCTCGCTTGGCCGGGCCCGAACTCCCAGGTTGCAACAAGAGATGCTTGCGTGTCGAAAACCTGGATGAAGTCAATTTCGGCCACGCCCATTGCGCTTCCGAGTGTCAGAAGCATGCGCTGCACCGGCGACTCGGATGTCTCCGCGAGTTGCAGCGTGTGTTCATGCCATAGCCCATCGTGTGGCACGTCGAAGCCCACAGTGCGTGCGGTGCTGCTGACGTAGTCAAGAGGCAGAGACCATCCCAGCGTGCACCGTCCCGCCCCCGTGCTTCGCATGCGGATCTTCACCACCATTGAGGCGAACAGGGTCACCGGCGGGCTCAGGATCGATGGTGCTGTGCCAGACATGTCGATCTGAAGGCTTCCGGGCCCCAGGGCGAGGAATGTGTCCCGCTCCGCGAACCAGGAGCCCGCGATTCCCAGGCCCGTTAAACCGTTGAATCTCCAACGCTGAATCATGCGGTTCGGAGACGCGGACGCCAGCAGGGACATCTCGTCGATGTGGATGATGTCGTTCAAACTGCCAGTATCGAGGCGTAGCCAACGCACCGGTGAGGTCTGAGTGGCCGGCACTGCCAGATCGTTGTCGGTGTTGATGGAACCGGCTGCAACGACCAGCGAAACGCTTCGTGCTCGGTCGAACTTCGGTGAGTCATCGTTCGACCACAGCAGCTGAATCGTGGTCTTGCGTGCCGAGCGCATCCGAATCCTTAGAACACCGGGTTCGGAGAGCAGGATCTTTGAACTCACCAATTGCGGATCTTCGGCGGTGGCGGCAACCATCAACTCGCCGCGTGTGATCGTCGCCTTGGCATGCTTTACCGCACGCCAGCCGTCCAGCGTCTCGTGGAACGCCGGGTTTGCCACGGGAACCAATGCGCCGTTCGCAGTCAGATCGGCCGTCAGCAAGGCCCCAAGTTCGGCGACCAGGTCGGGTCTGGTGGCGGCGATGTTTCGAACCTCGCCCGGGTCGACAGACAGGTCATAAAGTTCTTCCGAGGCTTCTGCTGTCGTCGGCCCTTCGCCGTAGACACGCACCAGCTTGTAGTGCCCACGACGAATGGCAGAGGCCGGCAACGACGCCATCGCGAGGTCATCGCGCGGTATGGCCGTCTGCAGCCGTGATGGGTTGTAGTGGGGAAAGTGCCAGACCAGCGAACGATCCGGGCGGGTTCGCGTCACGTCGAACAACCCACGCAGGCTGATGCCCTCGACCTCGGCTGCAGGCAGCCCAGCGATATCCAGCACGGTCGGCATGATGTCGATGCCCGAAACCGGAACATCGCTGACTGCGCCTGCAGCGATGCGCGAGGGCCAGCGGAAGAACATCGGTACCCGGATGCCGCCTTCGTAGATGTGCGCCTTGCCGCCCCGGAATGGTCCGGTGCTTGTGATGCGTCGGAGAAAGGAGTCTGGCGACGTGTGCACCAACCCGCCGTTGTCGGAGGTCAGGATGACGACCGTGTCGGTTCCCAGCCCAAGGGCGTCGATCAGTTCCAGGATCCGCCCCAGGCTCTGGTCAATTTTCTCGACCATCGCGCCGTAGGTCGCGTTTTGCTGCCCATTGCGCGCGTCGCGGCGCTCGGCGTACTCCGCGGTCAGATCGGCCGGTCCCTGCAGCGGCACGTGGACACCATAGTGCGAAAGCGACAGGAAGAAGGGGCGGTTGGCCTTGGCACGGATGAAGACCTCGCTCTCATCCGTCAGGCGGTCGGAGAGGTACTCGCCTGGTACATCGCCCGGAATATTCGCGACGCCGAAAGGAGAGAAGTGGCTGCCCGGAGCCGGTTCGTCGCCGCCGCCGATCACGGTGTCGAACCCCTGAGCGCTGGCGCTGAAGGCGGCCCCACCCAGATGCCACTTTCCCACATGGGCGGTGGCATACCCTGCCTCTCGCAAGTACTCCGCAACCGTCCGCTCGCCGAGCGGCAGTTGTGTCAGATAGGAGGGCGTGACGACCCGCTGCCAGCCGGCGGCCGTAGCATCCAGGCTCGGCTTGTCGATCGGGACGCAGTTGGTACGACAGTCGATGGCGCCGGTGATGCCGAGACGATGCGGCGTCTTGCCAGTGAAGATCGCGGCTCGGCTTGCCGAGCACAGGGGCGATGGCGAGTACCCATCCGCGAACCTCAGGCCTTCGCGCGCCATTCGGTCCATCGCCGGGGTGCGGTGGAAACTGCTCCCGCAGACTCCACAATCCGCCGCTCCGAGATCGTCTACAACGAAGAGCACGATGTTCGGAGGGAGCCCTGGCGGCCGCGCGACGGGCGGCTGTGTAGCGCTGGACCCCCCCCCGCACGACGAAACCAGCCCGCTGATGCCAAGCCCAACCCCCAGATCGCGACCCAGAGTCAGAAAGCGCCTGCGCGTCGGCCTCGGGACTTCGGTGCTCATGTCGTTTGAGGCATTCGTGAAATGATCATTGATCAGTCTACCCGAGTGCGTTCGCCTGGCTGCCGATGGGATAATTCCAAGTGATCTCCGCCGCGCATCCCTACATGACCTGCAGTGTCGTCGCCGAACTTCTAGCCGCATCGTGTTGCGATCCGAAACGCCACGAGCAAGTGGCGGCGATGCCCGAGCCACGCAGCCTGTACTTGATCGCCATGACGCCCAGGTCCGGAAGCAGCCACCTCTGCGACGTCCTGAGCAACACCAGGAAGCTGGGGCGCCCTGGCGAAATGCTGTCGAAAGAGTTCATTCCTGAGATTGTCAGGTCGGCTCCTGGCCGGGATGCAGATGAATACCTAAGGCAGGTCTTGAAAGTCATTCGCACGCCCAACGGAGTGTCTGGCCTGAAAGCGAGCTGGTTTCAGTTCGACGAATTTCGCCGTGCGATGAAGGAACCTGCGTTCCTCTTGAAGTTTCGGTTCATCCACTTGACGCGACGCGATCCGTCCGCACAAGCAGTGTCCCTGTACAGAGCCACGGCAACCAATGTATTCCATACCAACGTCCATCATTCCGCCGACGCCATTGGCCAACTTGAGGCGCTGGACTATGACTTCGAGAAGATCAGACACTGGCATGACCACATCGTCGCGCAAGAGCGCGGATGGCAGTCCTTCTTTGCCGAGAATGGCATTTTTCCATTGGCTGTCAGCTATGAAGACATCGAGCATGATGTTCTCGCCGTCGTTCGGCGAATTGCTGCCTATATTGGCCGTCCGCACGCTGCGGCTTCAGTTGTGCCCGATTCAATCTTCCGCAAGCTCGGTGAGCGCCGCAGCCTTGAATGGGCCACACGCTTCAAGCTCGATCTGGATGCCCACCTTCGCGCTCCTGTGGATGACTGAGCCATGAAGAGGGTAATCCTGCACATTGGCACCGGCAAGACAGGCACGAGTTCGATCCAGAATTACCTGTTGGCGAATCGGCCAGTTTTGATGGCCGAGCATGATGTCGATTTCCTCGAGTTCGGGCTTGAGCGGGTCACGCAGGCCGACGAAGTGATCACTGCGCACTACCCGCTTGCGTACTGGTTGAGCGAATGTCGTGAGAAGCAGGCGCGTGAACTGGTGTCGCACATAGAGAACTCGCCCTGCGGCACCGTGCTGCTGTCCTGCGAGAACTTCTACCACCTGTTGTTCGAACAGCAACTCGCGTTCTTGGCTGAGCACCTGCGACCGTTTTCCGTCGAGGTACTTTGCTACGTTCGCCGGCAGGATCAGTACATAGAGTCGGCTTGGAAGCAGCAGGTCAAGGTTGGCGAATTCAAGATGCCGTTCGCTGAGTTTATGCGTCGTCATACGGATCCGGCGGCCATTCAGAGTGCTCATGCAAACTACCATCGGATGCTCTTGCGCTGGGCCGAGGTGTTCGGTCCGGAAGCGGTTCATCTGCGTGTCTTCGATCCTTCCGAATTCGCCAGCGGTGACCTGCTGGACGATTTCCTGCAGGCATGCGGAGTCGACCCCCTCGCGGGCTCCAGCGCCTTGGAGCGTCCCTCTGCCAGCAACCTCGCGATTCCTTCCGAACTGATCGAGTTGCTGCGTGTGGCCAATGCAATGAAACTGGTCGAGAAGTCGGATCAGGAGTTGTTTTTCCGATTCCTTCGTGGTGCCGGTGAGTTTGCGAATCCATCACTGATGACACGTGCCGATCGCCTGGCTGTTGTCGGAACTTATCGCGCCAGCAACGAGCGGCTGTTTGCCGAACTGGCGCATCGCGACGTTCCGGCCTGTTTCACGGGGCGGGCCGCGGCAGATGCCGATCCCTCGCCTGCGTCCGGTGTCCGGCGTCCGGTCCTGTCGCCTCCCGAGCAGATCGCGCTCCGGACTCTGCATTCGATCTGGAAATCGACACCGACTGCGGCATCCTTGCCTGCACCTACCCCTGCACCTGCACCAGTGTCAGGCGCCACATCGGCACCCGTGGCCAGGACGTCGCCCCCGAAGGTCGTGCCGGACCCGACGGTACTCTCGGACCTGCGCGGCAGAGGGCGCCGTCTACTTGGTCAGATTGCTGGAATCGGCAGGCGAAAGCCGCTTGCCGATGCAACGGCAGCACTCGACGGGCTTGGGCTTCTGGCCACTGAAGCCGAGATCGACTTTTCACGTCACCTGGCGCTCGAGCGCGCCGCCCCACGGGGCGGGCATCCGCTATCCACGTGCGGGCCATTTGAACTGCATGCGTTTGACGCCCCTTTCGCCACCAAGATCAAGCCGTTGCAGGAAATCCCGCTCAAGTTCATGGCGATTTCCGACGCTGTGCTCACGGCAAGTCGACTCGACAGTGAAACGAGAGGGATACATGGTGGCATCTACGCCGCAGACGGCCACCTGATTGCCGGGGCCACGTATCGCGGCGCCGCAGTCTATCGGACTGCCGATACCGCAGCCTTGGCGCCAGTTCGTGCAGCGCGCGCACTCCGGATCGATGGCCCTTGCGTGTACCTCGGCTGGTGGCCCGACCACTTCGGCCACTTCCTCATCGAGGCAACGGCCAGGCTTTGGGCGGCACGCGAGACGGCGGCCTATCGCCCGACCTTCGTGATGCATCCCCTCAACGCCAACGTTTCCTTGGAGACTCTTCGCCGCAAGCGGCACGTGCGGCTGATCTTCGAAGCGTTTGGAGTCTCCGAAGGCAACCTGGTGCTCGCCCAGCGAGACTTGCGCTGCGAGCACCTCCTGGTGCCCACATCACAGATGGCTTTGGGCATGTACATCGGTCGACGCCAGTCGGAGATCTTTGATCGCATTGCCGATCACGCTTGCGGTCCTGATCGGCCGCGGCACGGGACTCGCCGGATCTACCTGTCGCGTGAAGCCCTGTCGGACACGACAAGAAAGGCCAAGAACGAGGCCCAAATTGCGGCCTATTTCGCCTCGGCAGGTTTCGAGATCGTCCATCCGGAGCGTCTTCAGTTCGACGAACAGATCCGTCTCATGGGATCCGCCGCGGTGATTGCCGGTTGCGACGGTTCGGCACTTCACATGGGGCTCTTCATGCCGGAGGGCGGCATGGTCATCTGCCTCAGCGCGCGTGATATCTCACGCAATCAACTGCTCGTTGGAAGCGTGCGTCAACTTCGGACGCACATCATCAACGCCAAGCACGGAAACGAGCCCCTGCCTGACTGGCGCAGCCCCTGGACTGCCGACCTGTCGGTGATCAGGATGCACGTCGACCGACTCTTGCGGAACTGACGCTGCGCTTCGGGCAGAGGATCAGGGGAGTTCGCTCGTCAGCGCCTGCAGCACGCTGCGCGACGTGGCCGGGAAGGGAATGAGGCGGCCGTCGCCGCGCTCGCGGATGCGTTCGGCCTGGGCGCCGATGTCCAGCGCCAGCGGGCGCAGGCCGGCGCGCCAGGCCTCGGACAGGGTGTAGCTGAAGGTCTCGGGCCAGACACTCAGGAAGAGCGCGGTGCCGCAGCCGGTGGTCTCCAGCAGCCGGGGCAGGTCCTGCGCGCGGTAGCGGCCGGTGATCTCGACGTTGTCGAGCAGCGCGAAGTCGTCCTCGCGGCTGGTGTAGCCGATCACCACGAAGTGCAGCGGCAGGCCCAGGTGCTGAGCCAGCGCCGCGGCGTCGTAAAGCAGGTCCACGCCCTTGTGCGGGCCGATGGCGCCGATGACGGCGATGCGCTTCGGGTCGCCGCGGTGCGCGGGCACCGGCGTCGCGGCCTCGGGGTGCGGCTCGCACTGCAGCGCCACGCCCGGCAGGTGCCGCGCCAGGCGGGTGGTGGCATCCTGGCTCGGCGCCACCACGCGGGTGGCGGCCTGCAGGCGCTCGGCGTGGAAGCTGCGCCATCCCGCCACGCTGCCGCCGGCGCGGGCCAGCAGCGCCTGCGCTGTGCGGTCCAGGCGCGGCGCGGTCTTCACGCAGCCCTCGCAGACGGCTACCTCGGGGTCGCCGCAGTAACGGCTGCTGGCGTCGATCATGGTCACGCGCGGGCAGATGGCGTAGTAGTCGTGCAGGGTCGCCTCGAAGGGCAGGCCCAGCAGCTTCGGCAACTGCCAGATATCGCCGGCAAAGCCGAGATCATGGTGCACGTGCACGCCGACGATGCCGAGCTCGCGCAGTTGCTCTGCGATCAGTTCCAGCGGGGTCGATTCCGGGTACTCGGTGACGAGCGTGGTGTCGTGCGGCTTGATCAGCGGCAGCAGTTCCATCCGGCCCGACGGCGTGGAGCGCAGCAGCAGCACGCGGCGGCCTTCACGCTCGTGGTGCTGGCGCAGGTCGTCGATGGCGGTGTCGGTTCCGCCGCCCAGACCGTGGCTGATGAACAGCACCCATGATGGCGACAGACGCCCGAGCAGCGCCATGTTGATGCGCCCCCGCGCCGGGGCAATGGGGTCGAGCTCGATGAAGCGCTCGACGCGCGCGGGGTAGTCCGGATAGATCGCGTTCAGGCGCGCCAGGTTTTCCTGCACGCGGCGCGGCTTCTCGTCCCCGAAGGACACCGAGCCATGGTGCTCCACGAACAGGTCGCAGGCCGCCAGGTGGCGCCAGCCGCGTGCCAGCGCGCGCAGCGAGAAGTCGTTTTCCTCGGCGTAGCCCTGTGCCCAGCGCTCTTCGTCGAAAAAGCCGACGTCCAGCAGGGCGTCGCGCCGGATGTACATGCAGTAGCCCATCGCGGTGGGCACCTCGGCGCGCACGCCGGCGTTGCGCGCGGCCGCGATGGCGTCCATCGCGTGCACGTCCATGCCGGCGGGCATATCGTTGTCGACGCAGGTGCGCGGCAGGCTGAAGATGGTGGCGCGGTTCGACAGCGGCGTCACGGTGGCCACGTTGGGCGCCGACCAGGCCGCGTCGCGCAGGCGGCGCAGCCAGTCGCGCGGCACCACGGTGTCAGAGTTCAGCAGCACCACGTCGCGCCCCGGGTGCAGGCGCATGCCGCGGTTCACGGTGGCCACGAAACCCAGGTTGCGTTCGTTTTCCAGCAGCTGGAAACGGCCTTCGGCGGCCAGGCGGCGCAGGTCGGCCGCCAGCGCGAGGTCGGGGCCGTGATCGTGGATGACGATGAGCTGCATCGCCGGCCCGTCGGCCATCGCGGCCAGCACGCTGTCCAGGCAGGCCAGCGTTTCCTCGCGGCCCTTGTAGACCGGCATGATCACGTCGACCGGTGCGGCCCGGTCCTGCGCGATCTCGTCGTTGACGAGCTGCACACGGGCGCCCCGCTCGCGCAGCTGTGCCAATGCCGAAGCGAGAGCGTCTCGGGCTGCCCGTCGCGCGGCGCCGCTGAATTCGGCGCCGATTCCGGGGTCGGTCATCAGCCGTGCGGACAGGGCCTCGATGACACCCACCACCGCACGCGCCGGCACTTCCTGCACCGGCTCCAGCAGAAGGTCGTCCCGGCCCGGCACGCGCAGTTCGACCCGGTGCCCCTCAGGGCGCCAGGGCAGGGAGCCCGGCAGGGCGATGTCGAAGCCGATCGCGCCTGCGGCGCTGTCCTTGCCCGGCAGCATCCGTTCGACGTCCTCGCGCCGGGCGTCCGGCACGACGTTACGGCGCAGGCGCTCGCCGTCCGCCCAGAGGTCGAAGCGCACCGCGCCCATCGGGTCGGCGGTGTTCAGCACCCAGCCGCTGATGCGTTGCCCGTCCACGAGGTCGACGTAGCCGGTGATGCGTGCGCGGAACACCAGCGGCTCGGCCTGCAGCGGCTGCCCGGTGGCGCGAACCCGCGCCGTCACCTGATGGGGCTCGCCGTCATGGAAGGCCGCCGGCATCCCGAAGCGAAAGCCCGTGCGCAGCAGCAGCGCGCCGGCGCGCTGCAGGTCGGGCCTGGGCTGGTCGGGCACGGCGATGCCGGCCACCTGCCCATCGACCAGGATCTCCAGTTCCAGCCCGACGGTTGCAAGGCCATGCGGGCTGGCCCAGCCGATCACGTCGATGCCTTCGCAGCGGTCGAGCGTACCGTTGCCGCCGTCGAGGTCGAAGGCCATGCCGCCATCGGCGCCGAAGGGCACGCCGGTGCCGGCGTCCCGCAGGCTCAGCACGCCGCGCGTGCGGCCCTGCAGGTGCGGGCGCAGGTCGAAGGTGAAGCCGCAGCGGTGCCCGCTCGCGGCGGCGCCGCTGTGGTCGGGGCGCACCACCAGGGTCTCGGTGCTGCCGAGCGGCTGGCCGTCGAGCAGCACCTCCACGGTGGCGGGGGCTTCGGGCGCGGCACGGCTGATGGCCCAACCCCAGGCGACCCCCCTGCAGACACCCTCGAGGCGCCCGCGCATCGTCGTGCGCGGGGATTGGCCGGCGAGACGCCGAAGCAGGGAGCGAGGTGTCATATTGCTGGAGGATTCTGCCAGAGGGCCCCTGGCGCGGCCGTCGCGTCGCTGGCCCGCTGCGTTAGCATCTTCCCAACCATGAAGCTCGCCGCCTCCGCCGTCCATCGGCCTGTCCTTGCCGTTGGCGAGGAACCGTTCCGGCGCCAGGGGGCCACTGCTGCAGGCGAGGCTGCAGACGGCGAAGCCGCGCGTCAACGCCGCTTCGCGCTGTTGACGCAATCGCTGCGCGCCGCGCCGCCCCTGCCCCCGCCGGTCGTCTGCGAACTGGGTTGCGGCACCGGTGAACTGCTCGTCTGGCTGCGCGAGCAAGGCCGCGACGACATCCGCTACATCGGCAGCGATGCATCGCCACCTGCCCTGGCGACCGCGCGCGCCCGATTCCCGCATGAACCCTGGGTCGAACTCGACCCGCTGCATGCGTCCGAGGAAGCCCTGGACGCTCTCTCCTGCGACTTCCTGATCGTCAACGACCTGTTCACGGACCGCTGCGGCAGGGACGACGACGCGATGTGGGCCTTGATGGCCGGCGTGCTGCAGCGGATGTGGCCCCGTGCGCGCCGCGGCATCGCGTTCAACGTTCTGCACGGCAGCGCCGGGCCTGCGCGTGACGACCGGTTCCTGCCGTCGATGGACGGCACGGCGCGCCTGCTGGGCAGCCTGGCCGGCGCCAGCGTGCGCATGCAGGTCGAAGGCGCTCCGGGCGAGTCGGCGTGGGAGGCGGTCAAGCCCGATCCCGTGCCGTCCCGCCCGCCGCGGCTGATGGCCTACCGGCCGCTGCTGCCCGACGCCAGCCGGCTCGAGCCCTGGCTGCGGCAGATCGACTCCGGGCGCTGGTACTCCAACCACGGGCCACTGGCCGCGGAACTCGAGCAGCGGCTCGGGCGGCGCCTGGGCGTCGGCCCCGAGGAACTGGTCTGCGCTGCCTCGGGCACTGCGGCGCTGGCGGCCGGCATCCTGGCCACGGCAGGCCGCGCCACGCCCGAGCGGCCGCTCGCGCTGTGCCCGGCCAACACCTTCGTCGGCACGGCCTCGGCGCTGCAGATGTGCGGCTACGAGCCCTGGCTGGTCGACGTCGATGAAGCCACCTGGCAACTCGATCCCCTGGCCCTGGCGCGGCACCCGATGCTGGCCCGCGCCGGCGTCGTCGTGCCGGTGTCGGCCTATGGGCGCGCCGTGCCGCAGGCGCCCTGGGAAGCCTTCCGCGGCGCCACCGGCGTGCCCGTGGTGATCGACGGCGCGGCGGCCTTCGAGGTCTTGCTGCGCGAGCCGGCCGCAACCCTGGGCAGCGTGCCTGTGGCCTTGAGCTTTCACGCGACCAAGGTCTTCGCCACCGGTGAGGGCGGCGCGCTCGTGGCGCGCGACCCGGCGCTCGTGCGCGCCGCCTTCGAAGCGCTGAACTTCGGTTTCTTGATGACGCGCGAGAGCCGCCGCCCCAGCATGAACGGCAAGATGAGCGAGCACCACGCCGCCGTCGGGCTCGCCAGCCTCGAGATGTGGCCGCGCCACTCCGGCGCGCTGCATGCCGTCGCGGCGCGGTACCGGGCGGAGTTCGCTGCAGCCGGCCTGGCCGACCGCGGCGTCACGCACCCGGCGGTCGCATCCAGCTACGTTCTCTTCCATGCGGCCGATGGCGCACAGGCGGCGCGGCTGTCTTCGGCGCTGGCCGTCCAGGGCATCGAATCGCGGCTGTGGTACGGGCGCGGGCTGCAGCATCAGCCGGCCTTCCTGGCGCTGCCGCAGGACCCTCTGCCCGTCACCGAGCGCCTGGCGCCTGCCGTCCTGGGGCTGCCGGTGGCGCCCGACATGACCTCGCACGATGTGGCGCGCGTCGTCGCCGCGATCGTGCAGGCGCTCACCCCGGCTGCAGCCTGACGGGTATCCGGTGACTGCAGCGCCGCTCACCGTCGCGGTCATGCAGCCGTACTTGCTTCCCTACGCCGGCTACTGGCGGCTGCTGCAGGCTGCGGACGTCTTCGTGGTCTTCGACTGCGTGCAGTTCCTGCGCCGGGGCCGCATCCATCGCTGCGAGCTGCCCGACGGCAGCTGGCTGACGCTGCCGCTGGCGCCCGCGCCGCAGGAGACTCCGATCTCGGCCATGCGGCTCGCCGCCGACGCGCGTGCACGGTTCGACGAACGGCTGCGCGCGCAGCCGTGGATCGCCGCGGCGCAGGGCCCGGCGGCCGAGCGCGTGCGCGGCTGGCTCGCCGCCCCGCTGGACGGCCGCCCGCTGGCCGACCTGCTGCTGGAGACCCTGCACGACACCGCTGCGCTGCTCGGTCTGCCCGCCCGCATCGAGCGCAGCTCGGCCTTCGGGCTCGACCCGGCATTGCGCGGCGAGCAGCGCGTGATCGCCGCGGTGCGTGCCGTGGGTGGCGCGCACTATGTCAACTCGCCGGGCGGTCGCGCGCTGTACGACGCCGGCCGCTTTGCCGAGGCCGGGCTGCGGCTGTCCTTCCTGGCGCCGTACGAGGGCGCGTTCCGCTACCTGCTGCCGGCTCTGTTGCGCGACGAGCCCGAGCTGATCGCGCAGGACATCCGCCGCACGACGCTGCTGCTGGACTGAGCGGGCCGGCCTTCTACCGGTGAAAGGCGCGCACGGCCTCGATCACGCGGTCGACCTGAGCGTCGTCCAGGTGCGGCCCCATCGGCAGGCTCAGCACCTCGGCTGCGAGCCGGTCGGCTGCTGTCTCCGACGGCGCGGCGTGCTCCGCGAATGGCGCGCAGCGGATCACCGCCCGCGGATAGTGCAGCCGCGCCTCGACGCCGGCTGCGGCCAGGTGGGCCAGCAGCGCATCGCGGCGCGGGCTGCGCACCACGTACAGGTGCCAGGCTGGCAGGTTGCCGGGCAGCGTCGTCGGCAATTGCAGCCCCGGCAGCCCGGCCAGGCCTTGCGCGTACCGGGCCGCCACCGCGCGACGGCGCTCGTTCCAGGCCGACAGCGCCGGCAGCTTCACCGCCAGGAATGCAGCCTGCAGCGGGTCGAGCCGCGAGTTGCGGCCTTCCGCGGCGTGGTCGTAGTGCGCCAGGCCGCCGTAGTTGCGCAGCCGCTGCACGCGTTCGATGACCGCCGGGTCCGACGAGGTCACCGCACCCGCGTCGCCGAAGGCGCCGAGGTTCTTGCCGGGGTAGAAGCTGAAGGCCGCCGCCGCGCCCAGGCTGCCGGCCGGCCGGCCATTGCGCTGCGCGCCGTGCGCCTGCGCCGCGTCTTCCACCATCGGCAGGCCGCGCTCCGCGCACAGGGCGGCGATGGCCTCGGCCTGCACCGGCTCGCCGTACAGGTGAACGACGACCACGGCCCGCGTGGCGGGTGTCAGCGCCGCCGCGATCTCTTCGGGGCCGCAGTTGAAGGCGCCGGGCGCCGGTTCGGCCGGCACCGGGCGCGCGCCCACCATGCGCACCGCGAGCCAGGTGGCGATGAAGGTGTGCGCCGGCACCACCACGTCGTCTCCCGCCTGCACGCCCACCGCGCTCAATGCGAAGGCCAGTGCATCCAGGCCGTTGCCTACGCCCACGGCGTGCGTGCTGCCCGCCACGGCGGCGAAGTCCTCCTCGAAGCGCTCCACCTCCGCGCCGAGGATGTAGCGCCCGCTGTCCATCACGCGCCGGTAGGCGGCGTCCAGCGCCGGCCGCAGCGGCGCCATCGGCTGCTGCAGGTCGAGAAAGGGCACTTCGAATTTCATTCGAACTCGCCCGCATCGACGAGCACCTGGAAGCGCTCGCGTTCGCGCACGTAGTCGGCTTCGTCGAAGGGCGCCGAGGCCGCGGCCAGCAGGCAGGCGTTGGACGAGAAGTTGCGCAGCTCGCGCCAGATGCCCGGCCCCAGCGTCAGGCCCTGGTCCGGGCGGCTCAGGCGCAGCGTGCGGGTGCGGCGGCCGTCGTCGAGCACCACGTCGAACGAGCCCGACACCGCCACGTAGAGCTGGCGCAGCGTGCGGTGCGCGTGGCCGGCGCGCGTGGCGCGCGAGGGGATGTCGAAGGTCCAGTACAGGCGGCGGATCTCGAAGCCGATGTCCACGCCCCCTTCGACGAAGGCGATCGTGCCGCGCTCGTCATACACGGAGCGGATATCGATCAGGCTGCAATCGTCGACGTGGGCCATGGTGTCAGGGGAGGTGTCAGGGGATGATGAGTTCGTAGGCGTCGTGCGCGACGGTGCGCGCGCCGAAGCCCTCCTTGAAGGCCAGCAGCCCTTCGTTCAGCACCGTGCCGCCGTCTTCGGTGGAGGTGCCGAAATCGAACCACCGCCCGCCCGCCCGTGCCTGCGCGATGGCGTGGTCGATCACGCGGTCGAGCAGGCTGGTGGCGCGCGCTGCCGGGCCGGCCGCCAGGTACTGCGTGCGCAGCACCTGCGGCGTCTCGAACAGCACGGCGCCGGCGGCGATGCGGCCGTCGACCCAGGCGGTGACGAGCCTGATCTCGCGCGGAAAGCGCGCTGCCAGCAGCTGGATTTCCGCCAGGCTGTGCACCGGGCGCGCGTCGTGCCGCTCGGCCAGCACGGATTCCAGCAGCGGCCAGAAGTCCTGCCAGCAGGCGTCCTCGCGCAGGGCCTCGTCCGCCCCGGCCGGTGTTTTGCGGGCCGGCCGGCGGCGCAGGTCGCCGTCTGGCGGTACGAACTCGGGCGGCAGCATGCTCAGCAACTCGCAGCGCCAGCGCGTGGCGCCCAGCCGGAACAGCGCGTAGCGGTCGTCCTCCGAAGGCCAGCGGTGGTAGGGCAGGGGCAGGGTCTTGTAGCGCAGGCGGCGCAGGCCCTGGCGCCTGAGTTCCGCCACCAGCAATTCGAACAGCGCCAGCACCAGCCGCTGCCCGCCGCGTTCGCCGAGGATGAAGCCGCCCCAGCTCAGCCCGCCGTGGCTGACCAGCGTGTCGCCGTCGCGGTGGGCGGGCAGCAGGGCCACGATGCGGTCGCCGTCTCGTGCCACCAGCGAGGCGTCGGTGAACCGGTCTGCGTGGTAATCCATGAAGCCGCGGTCGGCCTGGAAGACACCGTTGCGGCTGGCGGCGACGAAGGCATTCCAGGCCGCGGCCTGAGAGGGTTCGTAAGGCTCCAGGCGCAGGCTCACGGCGTCTTCAGCCGCGGCCGACGAGCAGATCCTCGCGCCGGTTGGCCAGCGGCAGCGCGGGGTCCTGCGGGAGCAGGAAGGCGTCCAGGCCGGCGCCGCGCAGCCGCGCCACCAGACCGAGCAGCACACCGTCGTCGATGCGCCCTGCGGCGGCCTCGAAGGCGGCCACGGCCGGGTCTTCGTCGGTGCGCATGTAGGCGCGGTGGAAGGCGCGGCCGGCCTCGGTGGCCAGGAATCGCCGCAGGCGGCTGTGGTTGGGCACCTCGCCGAAGAGCAGCCGCCCGCCGGGGGCCAGCAGCGATGCGGCGTCATCGACGAAGCTGATCGGGTTGGCCTCCAGGAAGACCACCTGCAGCACGCCGTAGCAGAGGATGGCGTCCGCGCCGCCTGGCAGGCCTGCGTGCAGCGCGGGCAGCACTTCGACCGGGAATCGGCCCGGTATCTTGCGCAGGTGCGGCGCGTCGGGCAGGCCGGCCAGCATCTCCGGCGAATCAACCAGCCACAGCGTCTGCCCGCGCTCGCCGCAGCGCTCGATCAGGCGCAGCGCGAGTTCGTCGCAGCCGCAGCCGATGTCCAGAACCGTGCTGCCGGGGCGCATCAGCGCGGGCAGCTTGGATTCGATGTCGGCCAGCAGGCGCGGCTCGTGGCCGCGGCGGAAGGCGTCCGGGTAGCCGATGCGTTCGCTGCTGGACAGTGCCGGGTCCTGCGCCATTGCCCGGAAGCGGTCGTAGGTGAGGCCTGCGAAGCGCACCGGCGCCTCGCGGCCGTCGACGCTGGTGGTCGGCGGTGTTTCGGTCGGAGGTGCGGGCAGAGGCGGCATCTTGGTCAGCTTACCCGAACGCTGTCGTGAGGCTCCATCCATCCAGCACTCCCTGCACGGCCTGCAGATCGATGGAAAAATCACTGTCGCCGGGGCGCCAGTGGTGCGCCCTCTCCACCTGACCCAGCAGGACCAGAACGCTGACGCCGCGTGCCTCGGCCAGGGAGGTCAGCGACGGGGTCTCTTCAAGTGCCGGCGGGTGCAGGTTCAGCACCTGCTGGCCCGGCCCGCCAAAGAGGAAGCACGCCAGCAGGGCCGAGCCGGCCGGGCCGACGACGTGCGTCGCATGCCGCAGCAGCCTCAGCTGGTCCTCGAAGGCCAGCGTTTCCGGGCGGATGACGATGAAACCGCGCGCCACGCACAGCGCCTCGATCTCGTCCTGATTGGTGAGCTTGCGACGCATGGCCGGGCCGCGTGCGAGGAACAGGCGTTTGGGATCCCCGGGCCGCGGTTCCGGCTGGCGTTGGGTGGCAAGAAGCGCTGCCACGGCGTTCGTCTGCCCGCCCAGCCAGGCATTGTCGAACGTTGCACCAGGCATGGGCATGTAGGGTGCATAGCTGGGCGTCGACGCGACCCAGAGCCGGCGCAAGCGGGCGCTGGCGCCGTCGGCGATCTCGATCACCGGACGGCGATGCCGGTCGAACCAAGCCAGCGCCTGCCGGTGGCTCGCCGGCATGCCGCTGTCCACCAGCAGCGTGGCGCTCGCTGCCAGGCCCAACGCGTCGAGCAGAAACAGCCGCGGCAGGAACTCTCCGATCCAGTGGCCGTAGTCCCGGCTGGAGGGGCCAAGCAGCGAGACCGCCTCGTCGAGTTCCACTGCAGGCTTGCCGAACCGGATCAGCGTCATGCGACCGGCGCCATCGAGCGCGAAGCCCTGACCGTCGCAGCCCAGGTCGGGCGAAAGGCCGGCAAGTTCGCCGTCCTGGTGATCGTGCAGGACGCGGCCGCCTGTCTGAAGCAGGCGTGAGCGGGAGGCCACGATCACGTCGTCGAGCCCTGCCCCGAACAATGTGCGTCCGTGTGCCGCGAAGGGCGGTGCCGGCGCGGCGCCGACCAGG
>CAJAES010000018.1 GCA_903938815.1 uncultured beta proteobacterium | reverse complement strand
TCGAGCTCACCGGGCAGCTGCGCGAGGGCGTCACGGCCACCGATCTCGTGCTCACCGTCACCGAGATCCTGCGCCAGGCCAAGGTGGTGGGCAAGTTCGTCGAGTTCTGCGGCCCGGGCACCCGCACGCTGGCCGTGCCGGACCGCGCCACCATCGCCAACATGGCGCCCGAGTATGGCGCCACGATGGGTTTCTTCCCCGTCGACGAGCGCACGATCGACTACTTCCGCGGCACCGGCCGCAGCAAGGCCGAGATCGAGGCGTTCGAGGCCTACTTCCGGGCGCAGGGCATGTTCGGCGTGCCACTGGCGCGCGACATCGACTACACGCAGCTGATCCGGCTCGACCTCTCCAGCGTCACGCCCAGCCTGGCGGGGCCGAAGCGGCCGCAGGACCGCATCGAGCTCGGCCAGGTCAAGCAGAGCTTTGCCGGGCAGTTCCCGGCGAAGCCGCTGCCCGCCGGCACCCTGGTGCGCCAGGGCGACGTCCTGATCGCCGCCATCACGAGCTGCACCAACACCAGCAACCCCGGCGTGATGATCGCCGCCGGCCTGCTGGCGAAGAAGGCCGTGCTGGCCGGCCTGAAGGTGGGGCCGAAGGTGAAGACCTCGCTCGCGCCGGGCTCGCGCATCGTCACGCAGTACCTCGAGGCCGCCGGGCTGCTGCCCTACCTCGAGAAGCTCGGGTTCGCGGTGGCCGCCTACGGCTGCACCACCTGCATCGGCAACGCCGGCGACCTTCCCCCGGAGTTCAATGACGCCATCACGGCCAACGACCTCACCTGCGCCGCCGTGCTCTCGGGCAACCGCAACTTCGAGGCGCGCATCCACCCCAACCTCAAGGCCAACTTCCTGGCCAGCCCGCCGCTGGTGGTGGCCTACGCCATCGCCGGCAACATGGACGTGGACCTGATGACCGAGCCCGTGGGCTGCGGCAAGGGCGCGGACGGCAAGCTGCGCGATGTGTACCTGGGCGACATCTGGCCGAGCAGCGACGAGGTGCACGCGCTGATGAAGCACGCGATGAACCCGGGCGCCTTCCGCCGCAACTACGCGCAGGTGGACACCGAACCCGGAAAGCTCTGGGAGAAGATCATGGGCGTGACGGGCGAGGTCTACACCTGGCCGCAGAGCACCTACATCGCCGAGCCGCCGTTCTTCCGCGACTTCACGATGGCGCCCCGGGCCGTGGAGAGCGGCGTGGCCAGCGCCCGCATCATGGCGCTGTTCGGCGACAGCATCACCACCGACCACATCAGCCCCGCAGGCAGCTTCCGCGAGACCACGCCCGCCGGCAAGTACCTGCTGGCCAACGGCGTGGCCCGGGCCGACTTCAACAGCTACGGCGCGCGGCGCGGCAACCACGAAGTCATGATGCGCGGCACCTTCGCCAACGTGCGCATCAAGAACCTGATGCTGCCGCCGAACGCCGATGGCTCGCGCGTGGAGGGCGGCACCACGCTGTTCCAGCCGGGCGGCGAGCCCATGGCCATCTACGACGCCGCCATGCGCTACCAGGCCGCGGGCGTGCCCACCGTCATCTTCGCGGGCGAGGAATACGGCACGGGCTCCAGCCGCGACTGGGCCGCCAAGGGCACCATGCTGCTGGGCATCCAGGCCGTGGTGGCGCGCAGCTTCGAACGCATCCACCGCAGCAACCTCATCGGCATGGGCGTGCTGCCGCTGCAGTTCAAGCCGGGCGACTC
>CAJAES010000017.1 GCA_903938815.1 uncultured beta proteobacterium | reverse complement strand
GTCACGTTCTTCTACGAAGACCAGGGCGTGGCCTCGCTGGAGGACGGCCTGTACGTGATGGAAGCCAAGCTCAAGGATCCGGCCTTCGTGGCACGCGCCGCGAAGTTCGTGCGCGCCACGCTCAAGGGCTGGAACGACGCCGTCAAGGACCCCGCCGGCGCCGCCAAGATCGTCGTCGCGGCCGACCCCTCGGGCAGCGCCACGCAGAAGGTGCAGCAACGCCAGATGGAGAACGTGGCCAAGCTGATCACCACCGCCAACACGCCGAAGATGGGCTACCTGGAGCCGGCAGCGTACGAGCGCACGGTCAAGGTCCTGCTGGCCGCGGGCAGCACGCCCGTGATCAAGAAGGACCCGGGCAAGGCCGGCTACTCGCACGTCGTCTGGGAGGCGGCGACCAAGAAGTGACGGCACCCGCCGCCCCCGCCAAGGGCCAGATCCGCGCCGCCAACCGGGCGCGGATCCTGGCCGCGGCGGAGCAGGTCTTCGCCCGCGCCGGCTTCAACGGCGCGACGATGGGCGCCATCGCCGCCGCGGCCGACTTGCCCAAGGCGAACCTGCACTACTACTTCGGCAGCAAGCCCGAGCTGTACCAGGAGGTGCTCTCGGGCGTGCTCCACGACTGGCTGGTGCCGCTGGACGGCCTGCAGCCCGACGCCGACCCCCGCCAGGCGCTGGAGGCCTACATCCGCGCCAAGATGGCCCTGTCGGCCTCGCGGCCCGATGCCTCACGTGTCTTCGCGAACGAACTCCTGCACGGCGCGCCCGTGCTGGGCGATCTGGTGCGCACCGAACTGCGCACCATGGTCAGGCGCAAGGCACAGGTCATCGATGGCTGGGTCGCCGCCGCCCGCATGGCGCCGGTGGACGCCGAACACCTCTTCTTCACGATCTGGGCTGCCACACAGACCTACGCCGACTTCGACGTGCAGGTGCGCGCCGTGCTCGGCCGCAGCAAGCTGACGGCACGCGACCATGAGCGCGCAACCACGCACGTGGTGTCGCTCATCCTGCGCGGCTGCGGCCTGGCCTGAGGCCGGCCTCAGACGTTCATCACCGCCACCGCGCGCGTGTTGAGATAGGCCTCCACGGCTTCGGGGCCGCCCTCGGAGCCGAAGCCGGAATCCTTGAGGCCGCCGAAGGGCATCTCGGCAGACGGCATCGCCGGGGTGTTGATCCACAGCATGCCCACCTCCAGGCGCCGCGACAGCAGATCGGCGTCCTTCAGCGACCGCGTGAAGGCGTAGCCCGCCAGGCCGAACGGCAGGCGGTTGGCCTCGGCGATGGCTTCATCCAGCGTGTTGAAGCCCTGGATCGCGGCCAGCGGGCCGAAGGGCTCCTCGTTGAAGACGCGGGCCTCGCGCGGCACGTCCGCCAGCACGGTGGGTTGCCAGAAGTTGCCGGCCTCGCCGATGCGCTCGCCACCGGCCAGCAGCCGGGCGCCACGCGCCAGGGCGTCGCGGGTCAGCTCGGCCATGGCCGTCACGCGGCGGGGGTTGGCCAGCGGGCCCATCTGCGTGCCCTCGGCCGACCCGCTGCCCACCTTCAGCGACTGCGCCTGGCGGGCGAGCGCCACCTCGAAGTCGGCCTTGATGCTCTCGTGCACGAGAAATCGCGTCGGGGAGATGCAGACCTGCCCCGCGTTGCGGAACTTCGCGCCGGCGATGGCCTTGACGGCCAGGGCGATGTCCGCGTCCTGCGCGACGATGACCGGCGCATGCCCGCCCAGCTCCATGGTCACGCGCTTCATGTGCAGGCCCGCCAGCGCCGCGAGTTGCTTGCCGACCGGCGTGGAGCCCGTGAAGGTGATCTTGCGGATGACCGGATGCGGGATCAGGTACTCCGAGATCTCGGCCGGGTTGCCGTAGACGAGGCCCAGCACGCCCGGCGGCAGGCCGGCGTCGGCGAAGGCCCGGACCAGGCACGCCGGGGCGGCCGGCGTTTCCTCGGCGGCCTTCACGAGCATCGAGCAGCCCGCCGCCAGCGCGGGTGCCAGCTTGCGCACCACCTGGTTGATGGGAAAGTTCCAGGGCGTGAACGCCGCCACCGGGCCCACCGGGTCCTTCAGCACCATCTGGCGCAGGGACAGGCTGCCGCGCGACGGCACGATGCGGCCGTAGGTGCGAAAGCCCTCTTCGGCGAACCACTCGATGATGTCCGCCGCTGCCATCGCCTCGACCTTGGCCTCGGCCAGGGGCTTGCCCTGCTCCTGGGTCAGCACGGCAGCGATGTCGCCGGCACGCTGGCGCATCAGCGCGGCGGCCTGCCGCATGATCTTGCTGCGCTCGGCTGCGGTCATGTCGCGCCAGGTCTCGAAGCCCTTGCGCGCGGCCACCAGCGCGCGGTCGAGGTCGGCACGCCCGGCGTGCGCCACGCGGCCGATCTCCAGGCCCGTGGACGGGTCGATGACCGCGAGCGTGCGGCCATCGGCGGCGTCCTGCCAGGTGCCGTCGATGAAGAGCTGGGTGTCGGGATAGTTCATGGCGTGTCTGCTCCAGGTGCCGCACAGGGCGTCGGCAAGTCGGGTGGTGCCTGGCGGCCGAGGCCGCGGGAAGTGGCGGGGTAAACGGGCAGGCCGCCCCGGGTGGAGAGGCCTTCTCGGCGGCGATGCTACGCCGGACGCTGGATCGACGCCGGCGTGCCTCGCGCACAACCCGCGCACAATCCGCGCATGACCCAAGCCATCTCCCTGATCGGCGCGCCCACCGACATCGGCGCCGGCGCGCGCGGCGCCAGCATGGGCCCGGAGGCGCTGCGCGTCGCCGGCCTGCAGGCGGCACTGGAGGCCCACGGGCTGAAGGTGCATGACCGCGGCAACCTCGCCGGCCCGGCCAACCCCTGGTTGCCCCCGGTGGACGGCTACCGCCACCTGGCCGAGGTGGTGGCCTGGAACGAGGCCGTGCACGCCGCGATGCACGCCGAGTTGTCGGCGGGGCACCTGCCCATCTTGCTGGGCGGCGACCATTGTCTGGGCATCGGCAGCATCAGCGCCGTGGCGCGCCACTGCCGCGAGGCGGGCAAGAAGCTGCGCGTGCTCTGGCTGGACGCGCACGCCGACTTCAACACCAGCGTGCTCACGCCCAGCGGCAACATCCACGGCATGCCGGTGGCCTGCCTGTGCGGGCACGGGCCGCAGGCGCTCATCGAGATCGGCGGCACGGTGCCCGCCATCAGCCCGAAAGTCGTGCGCCAGATCGGCATCCGCAGCGTCGACCCCGGCGAGAAGCGCTTCGTGCACCAGGTCGGCCTGGAGGTCTTCGACATGCGCTACATCGACGAGATGGGCATGCGTCACACGATGGAGCTGGCGCTGGCGACGATGGACGCCAACACCCACCTGCACGTGAGCTTCGACGTCGATTTCCTGGAACCCGACATCGCGCCCGGCGTGGGCACCACCGTGCCCGGCGGCCCCACCTACCGCGAGGCCCAGCTCTGCATGGAGATGATCGCCGACAGCGGCCGCCTGGCCAGCCTGGACGTGATGGAGCTGAACCCGGCGCTGGACATCCGCAACAAGACCGCGATGCTCGCAGTGGACCTCATCGAGAGCCTCTTCGGCAAGAGCACGCTGATGCGGAACTGATTCGGAACCGAGGCGGAAATGAGGCGGGGCGAGCGCGCCAGGGGAGACTTGAATTGAGCGCGACCGAGCCACGGCCGGAGACGGAGACGGAGACGGAGACGGAGATGGAGATGGAGATGGAGATGGAGATGGAGATGGAGATGGAGGCTGGGCCGGACCGGAGCATGACGGACTACGACATCGTCGTCATCGGCGCCGGCATCGCCGGCGCGTCTCTGGCCCACGCCCTGCTCCACGCGCCCGGGTCGATGCCCCGGCTGCTGCTGCTCGAACGCGAAGCGCAGCCCGGCCTGCACAGCACCGGCCGCAGCGCGGCGATGTTCATGGCCAGCTACGGGCCGCCCCAGGCCCGGGCCCTGACGCGTGCCAGCCGCGCCTTCTACGAGCAGCCGCCGCCTGGCTTCACCGAGACGCCC
The DNA here is from genome assembly GCA_903938815.1 of uncultured beta proteobacterium. GTDB lineage: Bacteria > Pseudomonadota > Gammaproteobacteria > Burkholderiales > Burkholderiaceae_C > Rubrivivax. The sequence goes on along the minus strand of CAJAES010000017.1, from coordinate 4,124 downwards.
ATCCTCTCGCCGCGCGGCGCGCTGTACCCGGGCTGGCAGGGCCAGGAGCACCTGCTCGACGCCACCGAGGCCAGCCTGCGCGCCACCGGCACCGCCATCGAACGCCTGGACGCCGCGGCCACGCTGCGCCGCGTGCCCGCGCTGCGTGCCGATGGCCTGGCCGGCGCGCTCTGGGAGCCCGACGCGATGGACGTCGATGTGCACGCCTTGCACCAGGGCTACCTGCGCGGCGCGCGCCGGCAAGGGGCCGTGGTGATGTGCGACTCAGAACTCGCCACCGCCGCACGCGATGCGGACGGCTGGCGCCTCACGCTCGCCGACGGGCGCATCCTGCGCACCCGGCAGCTCGTCAACGCCGCCGGCGCCTGGGCCGACACCGTGGCGGGGCGCTGCGGCAGCCTGCCGGCGGGCCTGCAGCCGAAACGGCGCAGCGCGTTCACCTTCGACCCGCCCGCCGAGCAGTCGGTCGGCGCGCACGGGCATGCAGTCTGGCGCGACTGGCCCGTCACGGGCGCCATCGACGACAGCTGGTACTTCAAGCCCGACGCCGGGCAGCTGCTCGGCAGCCCGGCGAACGCCGACCCGGTGGACGCGCACGACGTGATGCCCGAGGAACTCGACATCGCCATCGGCATCGCGGCCATCGAGGCCGACACGACGCTGCGCATCCGGCGCCCGCGCCGCACCTGGGCCGGCCTGCGGACCTTCTCGCCCGACGGCGAACTCGTGATCGGATTCGATGCCGCCGGGCTCTTCTGGCTGGCCGGCCAGGGCGGCTACGGCATCCAGAGCGCAGCCGGCGCGGCCGCTCTGGCCGCGAGCCTGCTGCGCGGCGAGCCGCTGCCCGAGGCGCTGCGCCAGCACGGCGTGGTGCCGGCGCTCATGGCGCCTCGCGGCGGCTGAGGCGCCACCAGCCCCAGGCCATGCGCCCGAGGTACAGGACGCCACCGAAGACGACGATGCCAAGGACAACCGTCCCGCCCTTGAAGGCGGGCTCCAGGCGGGATGCATCGCGCATCACCACGAAGATCGTCCAGTTCACCAGCGCGTACAGGCCCAGCAGCAATGCCGGCACCGCGCTGAGCGCCAGGTACAGATGGGTGCGCAGCACCCAGCTCAGGTGATCGCCGAGCCAGGTTTCGTCCAGCCGACGGCGCATGCCCAGCGCCATCGCCAACGCCAGGCCCTGCGTCACGACAAACGGCAGCAGGGTGAGCAGATAGACGGCATGCACGCGCTGCCGGTCGGGGCGTTCACGCGCTGCGGCGGCGTCCTCTGCGGCATCGGCGCGCGCGTCGAGTGCGGTACGCTGCGCGAGCCGTCGATCCGCCTCGGTCTCGGCATCGCGGGCCTCGGATTCGGCTAGCGCGGCGGCTTCAGCCTTGGCGTACACCACGCCGCAGGCCGGGCAGGCCCAGTCGGGCCCGGCGGCGCCCGGCAGGCGCACATGGCCGCAGCGCAGACAGGCCCGGCCTTCGGCCAGCAATTCAAGCGGGATCGTGTCCATGGTCGGTGGGCGGCCCGGGCCGCCCGGCGCATTCGGAGAAGATGCGCGCGGTGCAGCGCGAGCAGATGCCTTCGTCCAGCCGCGCGACGATGCCCGCCAGCGCGGCAGGCTTGCTGTCGAAGACATGGTCGGCGCCCAGGCGGTCGAGGAAGCCGCTGCGGCGCCACAGATCCATCACCTGCGCGCGCGGGCGGTGGAAGTAGAGGTCGCCACCCAGGGCCAGGCGGCGGATGCGCTCGGCCTCCCAGAGGTCGGCCCCGGCGAGGTCGAGCGCGCTCATGCTCTTGCTCATGACCAGCAGGTGTCGTTGCGGCGCGGGGCCCTCGCGCAGGCGGTGCAGATGCTCGGCCACATGGGGCACCGCGCCGAAGTAGACCGAGCCTTCCATGCGCAGCAGCTTGAGCTGCGGGCATTCGGGCAGCGCGCCCTGCGTGGATTCGTCGATGACGATGAACGGCCGGTAACCCGGGTGGCCGGGCGGCACGTCGAAACCCATGCTGCGCAGCGCGGGACGCGCGCTGCGGTAGAGGTAGGTCACCAGGGAAGCCGCGACGCCACCGATGACGGCCACCTCCAGCGAGACCAGCAGCGTCGCGGCGAAGGTGCCGCCGGCGATGGCGGTCTCGGTTCGGTCGAGCCGCATCACGCGCTGCCAGTGCGAGCGGTCGAACAGCCCCCAGGCCACCAGCAGCAGCAGTCCGGCGATGGTGGCCAGCGGGATCCACAGCAGCAGCTGCGAACCGAGCAGGAGCAGCAGCACCAGAATGCCTGCGGACATCACGGCCGCCAGCGGCGTGCGGGCGCCGGCCTGTTCGTTGACGAGGCTGCGGTTCAGCGAGCCGCTGGACACGAAGCAGGAAAAGAACGAACCGACGATGTTGGAGGCGCCCTGCGCCAGGCACTCCCGATTGGGGTCGAAGCGCTCGCCATGGCGGCCGGCCAGCGCCTTGCCGATGGCCATGGTCTGACCCAGCGAGACGATGGCCAGTGCCACCGCGATGCCGACCAGGCGCTGCAGCGTCGCGGCATCCATCGGCGGGGGCGTCATCTGCGGCAGCGACTTGGGAATGGCATCGACGTGCGCCGTCACGATGCCCGCCAGCCCGAGCGCCGCCGCCCCGAGCGCGCCCACCAGCAGGCCGATGAGAAGATGCTGCCCGCTCCTGAACCAGCGGCGCGAGACGATGGCCGCAGCCACGGTGAGCGCTGCGACAAGCGCTTCCGGCCAGCCGCCGGCCACGGCCTTGACCGCATGCCAGGCGATGAGCACCGCGGCGCCGCTGGTGAAACCCAGCAGCACCGAGGGCGACACGAAGTTCGCCAAGGCGCCCAGCCGCACCAGGCCCAGCCCGGCCTGCAACAGGCCCAGGCCCAGCGTGGCCGCCAGCGCGAGCTGCAGATAGCCGGGCGTGCCGGCAGCGGCCAGGGGCATCAGCATCGCGGCCAGCGCGAGGGATGTCGCATTCGAGGGGCCCGAGACCATCAGGCGGCTCGCGCCGCCCAAGGCCGCGACGACGCAGGGCAGGATGCTGGTGTAGATGCCCCAGGCTGGCGGCAGGCCGGCCAGCGTGGCGAACGCGATCCCCTGCGGCAGCACGATCAGGGCGCCCACCAGCCCTGCCAGGGCGTCGGCCCTCAGGGTGCGCCGGTTCACCTCGCGCACCCATGGACCGAGCCATCGATCGGCGTGTGCGGTCCAGTTCCCGGGCAATGGCATGACCGCAAGCGTAGCAGCACGCCCGGGACGCAGCTGACTACACTCGCCCCATGAGCATGGACCGTCCGTTGTTGATCGGCATCTCGGCGCGCATCTACTACCCGCAGGGCCCGGTGCTGGACCTCGGCGGCGTGTGGACCAAGACGCTTCACTACCTGGAGCAGTCGGTGGCGCACTGGGTGATGTCCCCCCGCGTGCTCGCGGTCATGATCCCGGCCGTGGAGAGCGACAGCCTCGTCAAGCGCACCGACCTCAGCCTGCGGGGCTACGCCGAAGCCCTGGACGGCCTGGTCCTGCAGGGGGGCAACGATCTCGCGCCGCAGACCTACGGCGAGACGCCGCTGAGGCCGGAGTGGCATGGCGACCGCGTCCGCGACCGCTACGAGATGGACCTGGTCGACCGCTTCGTCCAGGCCGGCAAGCCGGTGCTGGGCATCTGCCGCGGCTGCCAGCTGCTGAACGTCGCCTTCGGCGGCACCCTGTACCAGGACATCCCGACGCAGCGGCCTGACAACGTCGGCCACCTCAACCTTGCCCAGTACGAGCGCCAGTTCCACGAAGTGCGTTTCGTGCCCGGCACGCGGCTGGCAGGGCTCTACGATGGCCGCCAGGCCACCACAGTCAACTCCATTCACCATCAGGCCGTGAAGGACCTCGGCCGGGATCTCGTCGTGGAAGCAGTGGCCCCCGACGGCATGATCGAGGCCATCCGATGGCGCGGCCCGAGCTATGTGTTCGGCATGCAGTGGCACCCCGAGTTCATGGCGCTGGGCAGGCTGCACGACGACCAGCTCGACGGTCACCCCATCCTCAACGACTTCCTGGAGGCGGCTCGCGCCGTGCGCGACCGCAAGACCCCATGATCCGACGCCTCGTCCTGATACTGGCGCTGGCCGGCAG
>CAJAES010000016.1 GCA_903938815.1 uncultured beta proteobacterium | reverse complement strand
CTGGTCATCACGCTCATCGTGCAGACCATGGGCGACTGGCTGCGCGACGTTCTGGATGTGCGCATCGATGACTGATTCCCCGGAGGCCGGCCAGATCGTCCTGAAGGTCCGGGGCCTGCGCGTGCTGCTGCACGCCGAGGCTGGGCCGCTGCCCGCCGTGGACGGCGTCGACTTCGACCTTCGCGCGGGGCGCACGCTGGCGCTCGTGGGAGAGTCCGGCGCGGGCAAGTCGCTCACATCGCTGGCCATCATGCGGCTGGCCGGCGTCGGCGCCCATGGGGGCGGCGTCTCGCTGGAGGGCCAGGTGCACCTGGACACGGGCCAGGACGTCGTCGAACTTCTGGGCGCGCCGCTCGCGCAGGTGCAGGCGCTGCGCGGCCGGGCCCTGGCGATGGTGTTCCAGGAGCCGATGACCTCGCTGAACCCGGTCTTCCGCGTGGGCTGGCAGATCGCCGAGGGCCTGGTGCGGCACGAAGGCCTCACGCAGCGGCAGGCCGAGGCCCGGGCGCTCGAATTGATGCAGCTGGTCGGCATTGCCGATGCGGCAGCCCGGCAGCGGGCGTATCCGCATGAACTGTCCGGCGGCATGCGGCAGCGCGTGATGATCGCGATGGCGCTCGCCTGCCGGCCCAGGCTGCTGATCGCCGACGAGCCCACCACCGCGCTGGACGTGACCGTGCAGGCGCAGGTGTTGGCGCTCATGCGCCGCCTGCAGCGCGAGATGGGCACGGCGCTGCTGTTCATCACGCACGACCTGGGCGTGGTGGCCCAGATGGCCGACGAGGTGGCCGTGATGTACGCCGGGCGCATCGTCGAGCATGCCGACGTGCACACGCTCTTCGCCGCGCCGCGCCACCCCTACACTGCGGGGCTGCTGCGCTCGATCCCCAGCGTGGCCGGCCGGGCGACCGGCGCCCTGCCCGAGCCCATCCCCGGCGCGATGCCCCGGCTCGGCCGCTGGCCGGCAGGTTGTGCATTCCAGCCTCGCTGCGCGCGGGCCGATGCCGCGCGCTGCGGCGTCAGGCTGCCGGCCCTGGAACTGGCATCACCCGGCCATCAGGTGCGGTGCGTGCGTCATGGCGAACCGGAAGCGCCTCTGTGAACATCCCCGTGACCCACCCTGCGAGCGTGCCCGCCGACGTCCCTGCGAACGCTCATACGACTTCGCCACCGGGTACCCCGGCAAGCACGGCTGCGCCCGTCCTCGTGGAAGCTGAGGGCGTCTGCACCTGGTTTCCCGTGGGGCGCGGCTGGCGCCCGAAGATGCTCAGGGCCGTGGACGGCGTCAGCTTCACGGTGCATCAGGGAGAGACCCTGGCGCTGGTGGGCGAATCCGGCTCGGGCAAGACCACGCTGGGACGCACGCTGCTGCGTCTGATCGAGCCCACGGCGGGGCACATCCGGTTCGGCGGCCTGGATCTCACCACGCTCGACGCACGCCGCCTGCGGTCGCTGCGGCGTCAGATGCAGATCGTCTTCCAGGACCCCTATGCCTCGCTGGACCCGCGCATGAGCGTGGCCGACATCGTGGCCGAAGGCCTGGTGGTGCACGGCATCGGCAGCCGCACCGAACGCGCCGCGCGGGTGGCCGATGTGCTGGAACTGGTGGGGCTGGACCCTGCGTTCGCGCAGCGCTTTCCGCATGCGCTCTCCGGCGGCCAGCGCCAGCGCGTGGGCATCGCGCGCGCGCTCGCGCTGCAGCCGCGCTTCATCGTGGCCGACGAGGCCGTCTCGTCGCTGGACGTCTCGGTGCAGGCCCAGGTGCTGCACGTCCTGGCCGACCTGCGCCAGCGGCTCGGCCTGACGATGCTGTTCATCACCCACAACCTGGGCGTGGTGCGCATGATCGCCGACCGCGTGGCGGTGATGTACCTGGGGCGGCTGGTGGAGATCGGCCCCACGGCCGAGGTGTTCGCGCGCCCCGCGCACCCCTACACCCGCGCGCTGCTGGCCAGCGTGCCGGTACCCGACCCATACGTGCGGCTCGCGCTGCCCGACCTGCAGGGCGAACTGCCGGGCGGCCTGGAGCGCCCGGGCGGCTGCGTCTTCCGCACGCGCTGCCCGCTGGCCGTGCCGGCATGTGCCGAGTGCGTGCCCGCGCTCGCCGACACTACGGTGGCAGGACACCGTGCGGCCTGCATCCGCATCAACGACATCGCCGCGAACCCGGCGCGATAGAAAACCATGCCAGACCAACCCAATGTCCTGCTGATCGTCATCGACCAGTTGCGCGGCGACGCGCTGCGATGCTTCGGCCACCCGAACGCCGTGACGCCGAACATCGACCGCCTGGCCGCGCGCGGCGTCAGCTTCCTGCGCCACCACGCGCAGGGCTCGCCCTGCGGCCCGAGCCGCGCGTCGCTGGCCACCGGCATGTACGTGATGAACCACCGCGTCGTCACCAACGACGCGCCGACCGCGCAGCAGCTGAAGACGCTGCCGATGTTCGCGCGCGAGCTGGGCTACGAGCCCGCGCTCGTGGGCTACACCACCACGGTGCCCGACCCCCGGCACGCGCACGCCAACGACCCGCGCTTCACCACCAACTCGATCGCAGGTGGCTGGAACATCGTGCGCGACTTCGAGGAGCCGCGGCTGCACTATCTGGCCTGGCTCTCGGGCCGCGGCCATGCCGTCCCGGCCACGTACGAGGATCTGTTCCACCCGGCGCCCGGCGAGCACGACGCCACCTGGTTCCCGCCCAGCCCCGTGGCCGCCGAACACACCGACACCGCCTGGTGCGCCGAGGGCGCGCTCGACTACCTGCGCATCCGCGCCCACAAGCCCTGGTTCCTGCACCTGGGCTTCTTCCGGCCGCACCCGCCGTTCATGCCGTCGGCACCGTACCACCAGCTCGTCAATCCGGCCGACACCCTGCCGCCCGTGCGCGCGGCCAGTGCCGGTGCCGAGGCGGCAGTGCACCCGCTGACGAGCCTGCTGCTGGACACCATGCAGGTGAAGAGCGCCATGCACTGGATGCCCGGCCTCGCGCGCGACATGAGCCTGGCGGACGTCGCGCGCATGCGCGCAGCCTACTTCGGGTTGCTGGCCGAAGTGGACCACCATGTGGGGCGCGTGATGCAGCTGCTGGAGGAGACCGGGCAGCTCGACCGCACGCTGATCGTGCTGACCAGCGACCACGGCGAGCAGCTCGGCGACCACCACCTCGTGGCCAAGCGCGGCTACTTCCCGCAGAGCTTCCACGTGCCCTGCATCGTGTCGGACCCGCGCCCCGCGGCCGATGCCACGCGCGGCACCCAGGTGCAGTCCTTCACGGAGAACGTGGACATCCTGCCCACGCTGATGGACTGGCTGGGCGCGCCGGTTCCGCGCCAGTGCAACGGCCGCTCGCTGCTGCCGTTCGTGCGCGGCGAGCCTCCCGCCGACTGGCGCACCGAGGCGCACTGGGAGTACGACTTCCGCGACCTGGCGGGCGGCCTGGCCCATGAGCGCCTGGGCATCGCGCGCGACGACTGCAGCCTCGCCGTGCTGCGCGGCGAGCACCACGCCTACGTGCACTGCGCGGCGCTGCCGCCCCTGCTGTTCGACCTTCGCAACGACCCGCACTGGCTGCACAACGTGGCCGACGACCCCGCGCACGCCGGCGCCGCGCTGCAGATGGCGCGGCGCATGCTCGACTGGCGGCTTTCGCAGGCGGACCGCACCACCACCGGCTGGGCGATCAGCCCACAGGGCCTCCGCGCCTTCGACGCCTGAGCCGACTCAGGGCACTGGCCCCCACGCGGCAGGACCGGACCCCGGTCGCCGCCGGATTTCTGCGATCCTTGCACCCTGAGGAGATTGCAGATGATCATCGACCGGCTGTTTCGACGGTACGCCGCTGCCTGCACGGGCCTGGGCCTGGCATTGACTCTGTCCTCGTGCCTGGCCACCGCGGCGCCGGCCTTCGACGAGCTCCCGATTCCCTCCGCCACGCCGCCGGCGCACGCCTTCTCCGACGAAGCCCGTTTCTCCGACACCCCGTGGCAGGGCATCGAGGCCGCCACGATGCAGCTGGCAGACCGCACTGTCGGCTCCTTCGCGGGTGAGCCCACGGGCTGGCTTCGGCGGCCGGTGAAGATCCACTACCGGCTGTACCGCCACCGCGACGAGACGCGCGGCGGCATCGTCCTCGTGCCAGGGTTCACCGAGGGCCTGACGATGTACCAGGAACTCATCCACGACCTGGTGCGCAACGGCTGGTCGGTCTACATCCACGACCACCGCGGCCAGGGGTTCTCGACGCGCCTGCTCGACGGCGACGGCGACGGCGACAAGGGCCACATGGACCGCTTCGACCGCCTGGTGGCCGACCTGGACCGGTTCACGGCGCTCGTGAAGCAGCAGCGCGCGGACACGAATCGCCCCCTGGTGGCGATGGCGCATTCGATGGGTGGCGCCGTGGTGTCGCTGTCGCTGGCACGCCATGGCGCGGCCACGCCCTTCGCGCGGGCGGCGCTGGTCACGCCCATGCACGAGCCCACCGTGGCCGAGCCCGGCACGTCGCCGGTGCTGCGCCGCTGGTGCGACGACTGGGCGGTGCGCCTGCCCTTCGCGCTGCCCGTGCTGTCCGACCGGCGCGTGCAGGGCGAAGGCTTCGAAGCCGAGCGGCGCGCCTTCCTGGCGCAGGCCGACCGCGCGGCCAACGACATGACGCACAGCGTGCCGCGCCTGCTGCGCCGCTGGACGGACCGCACCGCCACCTGCGAAGGCACGCACTGCGGCCACGCCGACGCGCGCGTGTCGGGCCCCACGTTGCGCTGGGTGGCCCAGGCCTGCGCGGGCTCGCGCGAGGCGCGCGGCGAGGACGCCGGGCGCATCGCGGTGCCGGTGCTGCTGCTGCAGGGCGGACAGGACACCGTCGTCGAGCCCGAGGCGCAGCGCGTGTTCTGCGCCAACGTCAATGCGCCGGGCTCGGCCGGCGGTTCCTGCCGCGGCCTGCTCGTGAGGGAATCGCGGCACGCGCTGCTGGTGGAAGCCGACCGCCTGCGCCAGCCTGCGCTGGACGAGGCACTGAGGTTCCTGGACGCTGCGGGCCTGCCCTGAGGCCCCGCAGATTCAGCGACCGATCTTCGGCACCACGGCGCCGCGCAGCCGGTAGGCATCGGGCATGCCCGAGCCCAGCAGCGGGCGCAGGTACATGCGGAAGGCATCGGTCACGTCGGTGCCGCTGGGTGCGATGAGGGCGTCTTCCATGGTGCGCGTCCTGCCGGCCACGGCCTCCAGCGGCAGCAGCGCGTAGTCGGCCGAATAGAAGCCGGTGCGCTGGATGGCCACCGAGCCGTCTCGGTCGCCCCAGAGCGCGAACTGCACGGCCTTCTCGCCGACCTCGCGCGCCTCGCGGGCATCGACATCGCTCACGCAGCCGATGAAGCTGCGCTGCAGGTAGCCGAAGGTGTCGCCGCGCACGCGCTTGATCTTCAGCTTCTGCTTGATCTCCTCGCACAGCAGGTCGGCCAGCGCGCCGCTGCCCGAGAGCTGCACGTTGCCGTGCGCGTCGCGCTCCAGGTCCTTGGCCAGTCGCGCCAGCATGGGCACGCCGGCCGCGTCGTGGATGCCTTCGCTGACGGCCACCACGCAGCGGCCGAGGCGGTCGTAAGTGGCCTTCACGTCGGCGATGAAGCGGTCGATCTCGAACACCCGCTCGGGCAGGTAGATCAGGTGCGGGCCGTCCTCGGGGAACTTCTTGCCGAGCGCGCTGGCGGCGGTCAGGAAGCCGGCGTGGCGGCCCATCACCACACCCACGTAGATGCCCGGCAGGGCGGCGTTGTCGAGGTTGGCGCCGGCGAAGGCCTGGGCCACGAAGCGCGCCGCGCTCGGGAAGCCGGGCGTGTGGTCGCTGCCCACCAGGTCGTTGTCGATGGTCTTCGGGATGTGGATGGCGCGCAGCGGGTAGTTCGCCGCCCGGGCCTCCTCGCTGACGATGCGGACCGTATCGGACGAGTCATTGCCGCCGATGTAGAAGAAGTGCTCGATCTCGTGGGCGCGCAGCACCTTGAAGATCTCGTGGCAGTAGGCGCGGTCGGGCTTGTCACGCGTGCTGCCCAGCGCCGACGACGGTGTGGCCCCCACCAGTTCGAGGTTGTGGCTGGTCTCCTGCGTCAGGTCGACGAAGTCCTCGTCGACGATGCCGCGCACGCCGTGGCGCGCGCCGTAGACGCGCCGCACCTCGCCGAAGCGGCGTGCTTCCAGCACGACGCCGACCAGGCTCTGGTTGATGACCGCGGTGGGGCCGCCGCCCTGGGCGACGAGGATCTTTCCGGATGACATGGTGAGGCTCCTGTTCGCCGATTCTGGCGCAGAGCCGACCTGCCCCTTGCCCGCCGCGGGAAGGGGCGGCGGGGGCGTCAGTCGTCAGCGATACAGCACCGTCGGCAGCCACATGCCGATGGCCGGTAACTGGTACAGCAGGATGATCGCCAGCACCTGGATGCCCATGAAGGGCAGCATACCGGCGAAGATCTGGTTCAGCGTCACGTGCTTCGGGGCCACGCCCTTCAGGTAGAACGCGCTCATGGCCACCGGCGGGCTCAGGAAGGCGGTCTGGAGGTTCAGCGCCACCAGCAGGCCGAAGAACAGCGGGTCGACCCCGAAGTTGTCCAGCAGCGGGATGAAGATGGGCATGAAGATCACGATGATCTCCGTCCACTCCAGCGGCCAGCCCAGGATGAAGATGATCACCTGGCTCAGGATCAGGAACTCGGTCTTGGTGAGGTTCATGCTGAGAACCCAGGTCTCGACCAGTTCCTGCCCGCCCAGCAGCGCGAAGGCCGCCGAGAAGATGGCCGAGCCGACGAACAGCCAGCACACCATCGCGCTGGTCTTGGCCGTCAGGAACACCGACTCCTTCACGACGTTGAAGGTGAGCTGCCGGTAGGCGAAGGCCAGCACGAAGCCGCCGAACGCACCGACAGCCGCCGCCTCGGTCGGCGTGGCCAGGCCGAAGACGATGGAGCCCAGCACCGCGAGGATCATCACCAGCAGCGGGAAGAAGCTGGTCAGCAGCATCTTGAAGATCTCGAAGCGCGCGAAGCTCAGGATGCCGTAGAACACGGCCATCGCCAACGCACCCACGCCCACGCCGATCCACCAGCCGGTGGTGAGCGCACGCGGCTCGCCTTCGGCCACCGGCCCTTCGGCCGCAGCGGCTGCGGCTGCGGCAGGCTCGGACAGCGAGCTCGCACTGGTGGCGGCGGTGCTGGTGGCAGCGCTGGCACCTGAACTGGCACCCGCCGGCTCGGCCAGGCCACCGGAAGCCGCCGGTTCCGAAGCGCCTTCCTGGGGAGGCTCGGCCAGGGCGCCTTCGTCCTTCGGCTCGGCCAGACCGCCGCCTTCGGCGGGCGGCTCGGCCAGGCCGCCGGAGGTCTCCTCGGCGGCGGAGCCGGTGCCCATTTCCTGCAGGCCGGCCTCGGCGGCTGATTCCACCGGCAGCGGCGCGGTGGCGCTGCGGTAGCTCATGCCCACGGCCAGCGCGAACACCAGCAGAGGCAGCAGCGCGATGCCCAGCTGCCTGAGCAGGAAGCCGGTGGGCACGGCCTGGTTGGACTTGCCCTTCAGCGCGCCGATCAGGCCGCCCACGGCATTGCGCGCGGCATTCACGCCCAGCGCCACCAGCGGCGGCGCGAGCGGCACCTTGCGCTGCTCGGCCGTCAGCGGGGGCGCCATGTCGGGCCTGATCTTCGCGACGAGGATCACGTACAGGATGTACAGGCCCGCGAGCATGATGCCCGGGAAGAACGCACCCGCGTAGAGCTGCACCACCGACACGCCGGCGGTGGCGCCATAGACGATCAGCAGCACCGACGGCGGGATCAGGATCCCGAGGCAGCCACCGGCCGTGATGGTGCCGGCGGACAGCCGCACGTCATAGCCGGCGCGCAGCATCTGAGGCAGCGCCAGCAGGCCCATCAGCGTGACGACCGCGCCGACGATGCCCGTGGCGGTGGCGAACACCGCGCAGGTGACGAGCGTGGCGACGGCCAGCGAGCCGGGAACGCGGGCCAGCGCGAGGTGCAGGCTCTTGAAGAGCTTCTCGATCAGGTTGGCGCGCTCGACCAGGTAGCCCATGAAGACGAACAGCGGGATCGAGATGAGCACGTCGTTGCCCATCACCGAGAACGCGCGCTGAACCATCAGGTCGAGCGTCTGCTTCACGGCGCCGCCCGCGGTCTGCCCACCCGAGTGGTAGGCGAAGAACGCGAACAGCATGCCCATGCCCATCAGCGTGAACGCCGTCGGGAAGCCCAGCATGATGGCCACGACCACCAGCGAGAGCATCAGCAGGCCGTAGTGGCCGTTGGTCATTTCAGGCACGGCGATGACCATGCCCGCGGCCGCAGCCACGATCAGCCCCATCAGGATGAAGCCGAACCAGAGTTCCTTGCGGATGATCATGCCCGGCCACCTTCCTTGGACACCAGGATGCGGTCGACGGCGTCGATGTCTTCGTCCTTCACGTGGACCATTTCCTTGAGTTTCTCGACGTCGACTTCCTCGACGTCGCTGTCGCGCCGGGGCCACTCGCCGTCACGGATGCACATCACGCAGCGCACGATCTCGACGATGCCCTGCAGCAGCAGCACGCCGCCGGCGATGGGGATGACGAACTTGAAGGGGTAGACCGGCAGCGGGTCGGCGTTGAAGGTCTGCTCGCGGATGGCGAGCGAATCATTGGCGAAGCTCCAGCCCGCCCAGGTCAGCGCGAAGATGCCCGGCAGGAAGAACAGGATGTAGAGGATGAGGTCGACGGTGGCCTGCGTGCGCGGGCGGAAGAAGCCGTAGAGCACATCGCCGCGCACATGGCCGTTCTTGCTCAGCGTGTAGGCGCCGGCGGTCATGAACAGAAGGCCGTACAGCATGATCTGGGCGTCCAGCACCCAGGCGTGCGGGGCGTTCAGCACATAGCGCGAGAACACTTCGGCCGTGATGAGCCCCGTGAGCACCACCACGCTCCACGCGCAGGCCTGGCCCACGAAGGTGGAGAACCTGTCCACCGCCAGCAGCATCTTCTGCATCTTCGATCCTTCAAGACAAGGGGCGCCCGAAGGCGCCCCTGGGGGGTCACCGAGCGTGGGCTCAGCCCTTCTTCTTCGCGAAGTAGTGGTTGTAGGCCATCTTGAAGTCGACCATGTAGTCGTTCTGCCAGGCGCCGGCGCGCTCGGCGAAGACGCGCTGGCTGTCGAGCACCTTCTTGAAGAGGGCGTTCTCGCCGCCCTTCTTCTCGATGATCTTGTCCCACGAGGTCAGCTGTGCCTTCAGGACGGCGTCGGGCGTCTTGTAGAACTTGACGCCGGCCTTCTTCAGCTCGATGTAGTCCTGCGAGTTGCGCTGGATGGCCTTCCAGCTCATGTCGGCGCTGGCCGCCTGCACGGCGTAGTCGATGATGGACTTCAGTTCACCGGACAGGCCGTCGTACTTGCCCTTGTTGAACAGGATCTCGAACTGCTCGCCGCTCTGGTGGAAGCTCTGCAGCATGCAGTTCTTCACCACGTCGGGGAAGCCCAGCAGGCGGTCGGAGCTGGCGTTGTTGAACTCGGCGCCGTCGATCAGGCCGCGGTCGAGCGCGGGAACGATCTCGCCACCGGGCAGCGGGTTCACCGCGGCACCCATGTCGGTGTACATGTCCACCGCCAGGCCCACCGTGCGGAACTTGACGCCCTTGACGTCCGCCACCTTGGCGATGGGCTTCTTGAACCATCCGAAGGGCTGGCTGGGCATCGGGCCGTACAGGTACGACACCACGTCGAGGTTCAGGCTCTTGTAGATCTCTTCCAGCAGGGCCTTGCCGCCGCCGTAGTTGTGCCAGGCCAGGACCATGTTGGGGTCCATGCCGAAGGCCGGGCCGGAGCCCCACAGCGCCAGGGCGGAGTTCTTGCCGTAATGGTAGGCCACCACACCGTGGCCGCCGTCGAGCGTGCCCTTGGCGACGGCTTCGAGCAGCTGGAAGGCCGGGACGACGGCGCCGGCAGGCAGCACCTCGATCTTCAGGCGGCCGCCAGCCATGTCGTTCACCTTCTTGGCGAAGTCATTGGCGTACTCGTGGAAGATGTCCTTGGTGGGCCAGGTGCTCTGGAAGCGCAGGCTGACGGTCTGGGCCTGGCTGATGGCCGGAGCGGCCAGCGCGCCGGCGGCGGCGGTGGCGCCAGCGCCCTTCAGAAAGCGGCGGCGACGGGCGGGGTTCAGTTTGTCCATGGAGGGTCTCCTGGGGGTTCTTGATCTGGTGCCTGTGCGCATCCGGGCTGCGCATCGAACCGCACTATCAAGTAGCCCCCCCGCCTCAACAAGCGGGTCTAACCCTCACGATCACCGCACGCCGGCGGCAACAGTTTTGACCTGGACGACGGGAATCAGGCCTCGGCCAGACCTCGCAAGCCCTGCGGGTCCAGAACGCGGAGCGTGTACCCGCTGACCGCGATGAGCCCGCGATCGGACAAGCTGCGCATGAGTCGCGACAGCGTCTCGGGCGTCATCCCGAGTTGGGATGCGATGTCCCGCTTGCGCTCGGCAAGCCGCAGCACCGATGGCTGGGGCCGTCCGGCGAACTGGGCGCAGATCCAGGCCGCGAGGCGTGCGCCGGCATCCTTGTGCATCAATTCATGCAGCCGGCTTTCCAGGCGGCTCACCTCGCGGGCCAGCGCATCGCTGAACCGCAGCCCGAGCAGCGGCTGGCGCGCCAGCAGGGCACGCAGCGGCTCCATCGGCAACTCGACCGTCAGGACGGCAGTCTGCGCCTGCGCGTCATTGCCATGCCTGCCGTCCACCCAGGGGCCGCACATCGCCAGCCAGGCGGGACCGTGCAGCACGCGTTCGGCCGTCAGGCCGCGCTCGGCCTGCCACCAGCCGCAGGCCACCTGGCCGTCGACCAGCGCCACGAGGGCGGGCGCCGCATCGCAACGGCTGAAGAGCCGCCGGCCCTCGGGCGCGTAGCGGGCCTGCGCCAGGGCGTCCAGCGCCTGGGCGTCCGCCGACGCGAGCGGCCCCAGCAACGCGGGCCAGGGCACCTGCAAGGTGGGGCGGGCGGCCTGGGTAGCTTCGTAGGAGGGGGCGATGGCGTTCATGGCGGGCATACAAGCTGCATGCCGCCAATGTCCTCAACCCTGGGCGCCGGCGCATTGCGCCAAGTCAACCCGGGGCGTCGGCCCGGGTCACAAGACCAGCAGGGCGCGGAAGTCGTTGACGTTGGTGAAGGTCGGCCCGGGCTTCACCAGGTCGCCCAGCGCCTCGAAGAACGGGTAGCTGTCGTGGCGGTCCAGGTGAGCGGCGGCCTGCAGGCCGAGCGAGGCCGCGCGTGCCAGGGTGTCGGGCGAGACGATGGCGCCGGCGTTGTCTTCCACGCCGTCGATGCCGTCGGTGTCGGCCGCCAGCACGTGCACCCCGGCCTGGCCCTGCAGCGCCATGGCGCAGCCCAGCAGGAACTCCCCGGCGCGGCCGCCCCGGCCGCCCTTCGTGCGCACGGTGACCGTGGTCTCGCCGCCGGACAGGATGACGCAAGGCCGCGCGAACGGCGCGCCGTGCCGCGCGACAGCGCGCGCCAGCGCCGCGTGCACCTTGCCGACCTCGCGGCTCTCGCCCTCGATCTCGTCCGACAGGATGTAGGCCGGAATGCCGGCCGCGCGCGCCACGGCCGCAGCGGCTTCCAGACTCTGCCGCGGCGTGGCGATGAGGTGCACGGCATGCCCCGCGAATGCCGGGTCACCGGGCTTGGGTGTCTCCAGCGCGCCGCTATCCAGCGCTTCGCGCACGGCGGCCGGCACCTCGATGCGGTATCGGTCGAGGATGGCGAGCGCGTCGGCGCAGCTGCTGGCATCGGCCACGGTGGGCCCGCTGCCGATCACGGCCGGGTCGTCGCCGGGCACATCGGAGATCAGGAGGCTGACGACGCGCGCGGGCGCACAGCGCGCGGCGAGCCGCCCGCCCTTGATGGCGGAGAGGTGCTTGCGCACGCAGTTCATCTCGTCGATGGCGGCGCCGCTGTTCAGCAGCGCGCGGTTGATCGCCTGCTTCTCGGAAAAACTCAACCGGGGATCGGGCAGGGAGAGCAGCGCCGAGGCCCCGCCGGACACCAGCGCCAGCACCAGGTCATCGGCAGTGAGGCCGTCGGTCAGGGCCAGCATGCGTTCAGCGGCACGCCGCCCGGCTTCGTCCGGCACCGGGTGCGCTGCCTCCACCACCTCGATGCGCCCCGGCGCCCCGGGCTCGGCCGGCGGCACGTGCGCATAGCGCGTGATGACCAGCCCGGACAGGGGCGCATCGCGCGGCCAGAGCCGGTCGACCGCCGCGGCCATCGCACCGCCGGCCTTGCCCGCGCCCAGCACGAGCGTGCGCCCCTTGGGTGGCGGCGGCAGGAAATCGGCGGTCACGTGCCCCGGCAGGGCGCGCCGGACGGCAGCGGCGTAGAGGCCGCGCAGGAACGCGCGGGGGTCGGCGTGGGCAAGGGTCGTCATGGGTTCGGTCCGGGTTCAGACGCTTCTGCGGGGGCCGTCTCGACGCGGTCGCGCCCGGCCGCCTTGGCTGCATAGAGTGCGCGGTCGGCCTGGCGCAGGGCGGCCTCCCAGCCGGCTCGATCGATCAGGACGCCCGACACGCCGATGCTCACGGTGCAGGCCACGGTGCCTCCGTCGGCCAGCGCATGGCGGCAGCCGGACACCGCCAGGCGCAGACGCTCGGCCAGTTGACGAGCCTGTGCGATGTCGGCGCCGACGCAGCCCACCAGGAACTCCTCGCCGCCGAGCCGTGCGATGAAATCCCCGCCGCGCACATGGCTGGCCAGGGTGTCGGCGACGGCCCGCAGCACAGCGTCGCCCACCGCGTGCCCGTGGCTGTCATTGACGCGCTTGAAATGGTCCACGTCCACCTGCATCAGCACCAGCGGCCTCAGGGGCCGCGCGCCGAAGTGGCGCTGGACGACCTCGTCGAGCCCGTTCCGGTTGAGCAGCTGCGTCAGCGGGTCGCGCGTGGCCAGCAGGGCCAGCCGGTCGTTCAGGCGCACGAAGACCATCCACAGCAGGTTGGGGCCGAGCATCACCGTGACCACCGCGCCGTAGGCGTAGTACGCCTGCGACGCGAGGCCCGAATAGAGAAACTCCGCCCCGCCCGTCAGCACGCCGACACCGCGGGCGAAGGTGGCCAGGCCGAGCACCCCCACCAGCAGGGCCAGCACACGCATCGGCGTCGCGAGGGTGCGCGTCTCCCTGCGGGCGCCGGCCAGCGCCAGAGCGCCCAGGCCGATGTAGGCGCCGCCGAGGAACAGGTTGATGGCCACATGCCGGCCGCCCTCGGGCCAGGCCACGATGGCGGCCGAGGCCAGCGCCGCGTACGAGCCCACGCAGGCGGCCAGCACGGCGCTGCGGATCGGGGGCCGGCCCGAGAACTGCAGCATGCCGCTCGCAAAGCAGAGCGTGGAGAACACCATGCCGGCATCGGCCACCACGGTGAGCGCGGCGCTGGAGGTGTAGCCCAGCGCCAGGCGCAGCAGATAGGCACAACCGAACACCAGTGCGCCGGTGGCGAAGCCGCGCAGGCCGGCGGGTTCCGGCATGCGGCGCCCGATCAGGATCAGCAGGCCGCCAATGCTGATGAGGTTCAGGGACAGCAGGAAGATGACGGTCTTCGGATCCATGGCAGCCGCGAGCCGCCTGTGCGGGGCCCTGCCGCATTATCGGCAGAGCGCCCTCAAACCGGAGCCGGCGCCAGCGAATGACCCGCCATCAGCTCGAGCGCCTGCACCAGCGCCGAGTGGTCCAGGTCCTGCAGCCCCTGCGCCGCGCAGACCTGCATCAGTTGCGCCACGCCCGCCGTCTGGGGCAGCGCCACGCCCAGCGCGCGGGCGCCCTGCAAAGCCAGGGCCAGGTCCTTCTGGTGCAGCTTGATGCGGAAGCCCGGCGCGAACGTGCGCTTGAGCATGCGCTCGCCGTGCACTTCCAGGATGCGGCTGGACGCGAAGCCGCCCATCAGCGCCTGGCGCACCTTGGCCGGGTCGGCGCCGGCCTTGGCCGCGAAGACCAGCGCCTCGGACACGGCCGCGATGTTCAGCGCGACGATGATCTGGTTGGCCACCTTGGTGATCTGGCCCGCCCCCGGCGGCCCGACGTGCGTGATGGCCTTGCCCATCAGCGCGAGCAGGGGCTGCAGGCGCTGGAACACCGCGTCGCGGCCGCCGACCATGATGGTCAGGCTGGCGGCCTTGGCGCCGACCTCGCCGCCCGAGACCGGCGCGTCCAGCCAGTCGGCGCCCAGCGCCTCGATGCGCGCGGCATAGGCCTGCGTCTCGATGGGCGAAATGCTGCTCATGTCCACCACCGCGCGGCCCGGGCCCAGGCCTTCGGCCACGCCCTTCGGGCCGAAGAGAACGGCCTCGACGTCGGGCGTGTCGGGCAGCATCAGGAACACCACCTCGGCCGCGCGCGCGACCCCGGCGGCATCGGCGCAGCGCACCGCGCCGGCGTCCAGCAGCGCCTGCGGCACCCGGCTGCGCGTGTGCACGAAGAGCTCGTGCCCGGCCGCGCGCAGGTGCGCCGCCATCGGCGCGCCCATGATCCCGAGGCCGATGAAACCGAGCTTCATGCCGACTTCCTCATCGCGCCCAGCAGTTCCTGCGAGCCAGCCGCGAGGATGCGCGCGTCGGAGCTGACCGTGACGAAGCGGAAGCCCTTGGCGATGCGCGCCAGGGCCACGTCGGGCCGGCCATTGTGGATGCCGGCGTGCACGCCGTGCGCCTTGGCGCGCTCCACGATGTGCTCGATGGCCTGCGCCACCTTGGGCTCGACATCGTCGAACACCGGCTTGCAGCCGAGTGCCAGCGACAGGTCGGACGGGCCGATGTAGATGGCGTCCAGGCCTTCCACCGACAGGATGGCGTCGAGGTTGTCCAGCGCCTGCGCCGTCTCGATCATCGCGAAGGCGACAACCGTGTCGTTGGCGTGCGTGGCGTAGTCGGCGCCGCCGTACAGCGAGGCGCGCACGGGGCCGAAGCTGCGCGCGCCGCGCGGGGCGTAGTGGGTGTAGGAGACGAGCTTCTGCGCGTCCTCGCGGGTGTTCACCATGGGCGCGATGACGCCGTAGGCGCCGGCGTCCAGCGCCTTCATCACGATGCCGGGCTCGAGCCAGGGCACGCGCACGATGGGCACCGTGGGCGTGGTGCTGATGGCCTGCAGCATGGTCAGCATCTGCGCGTAGTCGATCACGCCGTGCTGAAGGTCGATGGTGAGCGTGTCCCAGCCCTGGTGCGCCATCACTTCGGCGGCAAAGCTGTTCGGGATGGCGAGCCAGCCGTTGATCGCGGCCTGGTCCTGGCGCCACAGGGTGCGCAAGCGGTTCTCTCTCATCGTCGGTGTCTCCTGATCGCTGAAATGTGATGTGTCATCGTACAACTAACCCAGCTCGCCCTGGGCGGCTCGGCGGCGGCGTTCGCGGCTGTTGACGAGGTGCGTACGCATGGCCGCGCGGGCCGACTCGGCGTCCTGGCGCTGCAGCGCGTCGTAGATGCTCTCGTGCTCGGTGTTCACGCGGCGCAGGTAGGCGCGGCGCGCCTCGTCGACCGGGCCTTCGGGGTCGAGCCGGGCCCGCGGGATGATGCGCGCGCCCAGCGTGGCCAGCAGGCCGGCGTAGTGTTCGTTCTGCGTGGCGCGGGCGATCTCGCCGTGAAAGCGCACGTCGGCCGCCACGGCGTCGCGCCCGGCCTCCACCGCGAGCGCGAACTCATCCAGCGCGGCGCGCATCACGGCCAGGTTCTGCGCCGTGCGGCGCTGCGCCGCCAGGCCCGCAGCCTCGCTTTCCACGCCGATGCGAAGCTCCAGCACCGCGATCACGTCGCGCAGGGTCTCGATCTGCTGCGGCGCGATGCGGAAGACCGCGTCGTCGCCGATGCCCACCACGAAGGTGCCGATGCCGTGGCGCGTTTCCACCATGCCGCCGGCCTGCAGCTTGGACAGCGCCTCGCGCACCACCGTGCGGCTGACGCCGAACTCCTGCATCACCTGCCCCTCGGTGGGCAGCTTGTCGCCGGGCGCGAGCCGGCCTTCGCGGATGCGAGCGGACAGCGCGTCCACGAGGTCCAGCGCCAGGGGGCGCGGGCGGCGGCGGGCGGCGGGCTCGGCAGTGGGTTCCATGGGCCTTCCGGGTGAGTCTTCCGTGTTTACCCCGAGCCGGCTTGACAGACCCGGGCTCAGGCTCGAACAATGAATGCAGTTGTACGACAACCTACAAGCTGACGCAACCGCAACAGCCCGCATCCAGACCGATATTCGACCCGACATTCGACCATGAACACCACCGCGATCCGTTTCAAGCGCCTGTTGCTCACCGGCGCCGCCGGCGGCCTGGGGCGCGTGCTGCGGCCGCGGCTGAAGGCCGTGTGCGACACCCTGCGCGTCAGCGACATCGCCGACCTGGGCGCCGAGGCCGCAGGCGAGGAAGTGCGGCAGGCCGCGCTGCAGGACAAGGCCGCCGTGCTGGCGCTGCTGGAAGGCGTGGACGCCGTGGTGCACCTGGGCGGCGTCTCGACCGAGCATTCGTTCGAGGACATCATCGGCCCGAACATCGCCGGCACCTTCCACGTGTATGAAGGCGCCCGGCTGCACGGTGCGAAGCGCGTCGTCTTCGCGAGCTCCAACCACGTCACGGGCTTCTACACGCAGGGGCAGACGATCACGCCCGACATGCCGCCCCGGCCCGATGGCTACTACGGGCTGTCCAAGGCCTTCGGCGAGAACCTGGCGCAGTTCTACTTCGACCGCCATGGCATCGAGACCGTGAGCGTGCGCATCGGCTCGTCCTTCCCCGAGCCGGCAGACCGCCGCATGCTCGCCACCTGGCTGAGCTACGACGATCTCGAACGCCTCGTGCTCGCGGCGCTGACCGCGCCCGTGGTGGACCACACCGTCATCTTCGGCATGTCCGACAACCGGCTGACGTGGTGGGACAACACCGCCGCGCGCCATGTCGGCTACCGGCCCCAGGACAGCTCGGAACCCTTCCGCGCCGCGATCGAGACGCGCCAGGGCGCCATCGACCCGACCCAGCCCGCCGCCCGTTTCCAGGGTGGCGCCTTCGTGACCAAGGGCCCCTACTGAATCCCAGAGGCCCCAAGGAGACTCCAGCATGCACAAGCTCTTCCGAATCACGGCCGCGGCCGCCTTCGCCTTCACCGCCATCTCCGCTGCCGCGCAGACCATGAAGGCCGCCGACGTCCACCCCGCCGGCTACCCGACCGTGGTTGCCGTCGAGGCCATGGGCAAGAAGCTCGAAGCCGCCACGCAGGGCCGCATCAAGTTCCAGATGTTTCCCGGCAGCGTGCTGGGCGGCGAGAAGGAGATGATCGAGCAGACCCAGGTGGGCGCGATCCAGATCCTGCGCACCTCGCTCGGCCCGGTCGGCCCGGTGGTGCCCGAGGTCAACGTCTTCAACATGCCCTTCGTGTTCCGCGACATCGGCCACATGCGTGCCGTCATCGACGGTCCCATCGGCCAGGAACTGCTGGACAAGATCACGGCCAGCCCCGCGCGCATGGTGGCCCTGGCCTGGATGGACGGCGGCTCGCGCAGCCTGTACACCAAGAAGCCGGTGCGCACACCCGCCGACCTGAAGGGCCAGAAGATCCGCATGATGGGCAACCCGCTGTTCGTGGACACCATGAACGCGATGGGCGGCAACGGCATCGCGATGGGCTACGGCGAGGTCTTCACCGCCATCCAGACGGGCGTGATCGACGGCGCCGAGAACAACCCGCCCAGCCTGTACACCGCCAACCACTTCAAGGCCGGCGCGAAGTACTTCACCCAGACCAACCACCTGATCATTGCCGAGATCCTGGTGATGTCCAAGGTCAGCTGGGACAAGCTCAGCCCGGCGGACCAGGCGCTGGTGAAGAAGACTGCGCGCGAGGCGCAGCTCGAGCAGCGCAAGCTGTGGGACGCCGCCGTGGCCGACTACACCGCCAAGCTGAAGGCCGAAGGCGTGGAGTTCATCGCGATGGACAACAAGCCCTTCTTCGACGCCACCGCGCCGGTGCGCGCCAAGTACGGCGCCAACTTCACCGACCTGATGGCGCGCATCGCGGCGGTGAAGTGATGAACGCCGCGCTGGACCGCGTCTACCTGGCCTGCATCTGGGTGGCCGGCGCGGCCATCGCGGCGATGTCGCTGATCATCCCGTTCGGGGTCTTCACGCGCTACGTGCTCGGCACCGGCTCGCAGTGGCCGGAGCCGATCGCGATCCTGCTGATGATGATGTTCACCTTCATCGGCGCGGCGGCGGCCTACCGCGCTGGCGCGCACATCGCGGTGACCATGCTCACCGACGTGCTGCCGCCGCCGATGCAGCGCGCGCTGGCGCTGCTGGTGCACACGCTGATGCTGGTGGTGTGCGGCTTCGTGGCCTGGTACGGGCTGCAGCTCAGCATCGAGACCATGGGGCAGACCATCGCCGAGCTTCCCTGGCTGCCCGTGGGCGTGACCTACGCGCCCATCCCCATCGGCGCGGCGGTCACGCTGCTGTTCATCCTCGAGCATCTGGTCTTCGGCTCGCAGGCCGCACGCCCGGTCGTCGCCTACGAAGAGAACCACTGAAATGAAACCCCCAAGCTCACTTCGTTCGCTGCCCCCCGAGGGGGCGCTCAGTACCTTCGGAACGGCCGTGCGGTACTGACATGGACACCCTAGTACTGCTCGGCAGCTTCTTCGCCCTGATGATCATCGGCGTGCCGGTGGCGTATTCGCTCGGCCTCGCGGCGCTGGCCGGGGCGCTGTGGATCGACCTGCCGCTCGACGCGGTGATGATCCAGCTCGCCGCAGGCGTCAACAAGTTCAGCCTGCTGGCCATTCCCTTCTTCGTTCTGGCCGGGGCCATCATGGCCGAAGGCGGCATGGCGCGGCGGCTGGTGGCCTTCGCGGGCGTGCTGGTGGGCTTCGTGCGCGGCGGCCTGAGCCTCGTCAACATCATGGCCAGCACCTTCTTCGGCGCCATCTCGGGTTCGTCGGTTGCCGACACCGCGAGCATCGGCTCGGTGCTGATCCCGGAGATGGAGAAGAAGGGCTACCCGCGCGCCTTCGCCACGGCCGTCACCTGCAGCGGCTCGGTGCAGGCGATCCTGATCCCGCCCAGCCACAACGCGGTGCTGTACTCGCTGGCCGCGGGCGGGAGTGTCAGCATCGCCGCGCTCTTCATGGCGGGCGTGCTGCCCGGCCTGCTGATGGGCCTGACGCTGGCCGCGCTGTGCCTGATCATCGCGAAGAAGGAGAACTACCCGAAGGGCGAGGTCATCCCGCTGCGCCAGGCGCTGAAGATCTGCGGCGAGGCGCTGTGGGGCCTGATGACGATGGTCATCATCCTGGGCGGCATCCTGTCGGGCGTGTTCACCGCCAACGAGAGCGCGTCCATCGCCGTCATCTGGGCGTTCTTCGTCACGATGTTCATCTACCGCGACTACAAGTGGCGCGACCTTCCGAAGCTCGTGCACCGCACGGTGAAGACGGTCACGATCGTGATGATCCTGATCGGCTTCGCGGCCTGCTTCGGCTACCTGATGACGCTGATGCAGATCCCGCAGACGGTGACCGCGTTCTTCACGGGCATCTCGAGCAACCCCTATGTGATCCTCGGGCTCATCAACGTGATGCTGCTGGTGCTGGGCACGCTGATGGACATGTCGCCGCTGATCCTGATCCTCACGCCCATCCTGCTGCCGGTGGTGAAAATCCTGGGTGTGGACCCGGTGCACTTCGGCATGATCATGATGGTGAACCTGGGCATCGGCCTCATCACGCCGCCGGTGGGCACGGTGCTCTTCGTCGGCGCGGCGGTGGCCAAGCTGAAGATCGGCGCCGTCACGAAAGCCATGGCGCCCTTCTTCGTGGCCCTGTTCATCGTGCTGATGATGGTGACCTATGTGCCCTGGCTGAGCCTGTGGCTGCCCCGCACCCTGGGACTCTGATGACCGCCGATTTCTCGCCGAACGCCCGCGTGCCCGACCCCGCCGTCGAGGTGCTGCACGACAGCTTCCTGCCGCTGCGCCTGTTCAGCGCCACGGTCGAGCGCCTGGCCACCGGCATGCGCTGGGCCGAGGGGCCGGTGTGGTTCGGCGACGGGCGCTACCTGCTGGTGTCGGACATCCCGAACGACCGCATCCTGCGCTGGGACGAAACCTCGGGCGCCGTGAGCACCTTCCGCCAGCCCTCGAACAACGCCAACGGCCACGCGCGCGACCGCCAGGGCCGGCTCGTCAGCTGCGAGCACCTCACGCGGCGCGTCACGCGCACCGAACACGACGGCGCCATCACGGTGCTGGCCGACCGCTTCGAGGGGCGGCGCCTGAACTCGCCGAACGACATCGTCGTGGCGCAGGACGGCAGCGTCTGGTTCACCGACCCGCCCTTCGGCATCGGCGGCCACTGGGAGGGCGAGCCCGCCGAATCGGAACTGCCCCACGCCGTCTACCGAATCGCGCCCGACGGCGCGCTGCAGCAGGTGCTGACCGACCTGGCCGGGCCCAACGGCCTGGCCTTCTCGCCCGACGAGCGCGTGCTGTATGTGGTGGAAAGCCGCGCCCGCCCGCGCCGCATCTGGGCCTACGACCATGCGCCCGACGGCACGCTGTCGGGCCGGCGCCTGGCGGTGGACGCCGACGGCCCGGGCGCGCTGGACGGCTTTGCCGTGGACGTGCAGGGCAACCTGTGGTGCGGCTGGGGCAGCGACGGCTCGGCCGGCGCGAGGCCCGAGGGCCTGGACGGCGTGCGCGTCTTCAACCCGGCGGGCCTGGCCATCGGCCACATTCACCTGCCAGAGCGCTGCGCCAACGTCTGCTTCGGCGGGCGGCACCGCAACCGGCTCTTCATGGCCGCCACGCATTCGCTGTATGCGCTGCACGTGAACACACAGGGCACCCCGTGAACGAGCAACCGCGCACGGTGCGCATGCACCCGCGAGACAACGTCGCCGTGGTGCTGAACGACGGCGGCCTGCCCGCCGGTACCGCGCTGCCCGGCGGCCCGGTGCTGCGCGAGAAGGTGCCGCAGGCGCACAAGGTGGCGCTGTCCGACCTGGCGCCCGACGACGAGGTGCTGCGCTACGGCGTGGTCATCGGCCGCGCGGCGCGCGCCATCCCGGCCGGCAGCTGGGTGCACGAGCGCCTGCTGAAGATGCCCGACGCGCGGCCCCTGGAAGGCCTGCCGATCGCGAACGCCGTGCCGCCGCTCATGCCGCCCCTGGAGGGCTACACCTTCGAGGGCTACCGCAACGCCGACGGTTCCGTGGGCACGCGCAACCTGCTGGCCATCACCACCACGGTGCAGTGCGTGGCCGGCGTGCTGGACGTGGCGCTGGCGCGCATCCGCCGCGAGCTGCTGCCGAAGTACCCCCACGTCGACGGCGTGGTCGGGCTCGAGCACGGCTACGGCTGCGGCGTGGCCATCGACGCGCCCGACGCGCACATCCCCATCCGCACGCTGCGCCACATCAGCCTGAACCCGAACTTCGGCGGCGAGGTGATGGTGCTGAGCCTGGGCTGCGAGAAGCTGCAGCCCGAGCGGCTGCTGCCGCCGGGCAGCATCCCGATCGGCGGTGAGGGCAGCGGCCACGTGCGGCTGCAGGACGAGCAGCACGTGGGCTTCGCCTCGATGGTGGACGCGGTGCTGGCCACCGCCGAGCGCCATCTGGCGCGCCTGGACCGGCGCCGCCGCGAGACCGTGCCCGCCAGCGAGCTGGTGGTGGGCGTGCAGTGCGGCGGCAGCGACGCGCTGTCGGGCATCACCGCCAACCCGGCTGTCGGCGCCTGCACCGACCTGCTGGTGCGCGCGGGCGCCACAGTGATGTTCAGCGAGGTGACCGAGGTGCGCGACGCGATCGACCAGCTCACGGCGCGCGCCGCCACGCCTGCCATCGCGCAGCAGATGATCGACCAGATGGCCTGGTACGACGCCTACCTGGCACGCGGCGGCAGCGACCGCAGCGCCAACACCACGCCAGGCAACAAGGCCGGCGGCCTGAGCAACATCGTCGAGAAGGCGATGGGCAGCATCGTCAAGAGCGGCAGCGCGCCCATCGCCGGCGTGCTCGGGCCGGGGGAGAAGGCCACGACGCGCGGGCTGCTCTACGCCGCCACGCCGGCATCCGACTTCATCTGCGGCACGCTGCAGCTGGCCGCGGGCATGAACGTGCATGTCTTCACCACCGGCCGCGGCACACCTTACGGGCTCGAGGCCTGCCCCGTGGTGAAGGTGGCCACGCGCACCGACCTCGCCCGCCGCTGGCACGACCTGATGGACCTGAACGCCGGGCGCATCGCCGATGGCGAAGCCAGCATCGACGAGATGGGCATGGAACTCTTCCGCCTGCTGCTCGACACTGCCAGCGGCCGCCGCACCTGGGCCGAGCACCACGGGCTGGCCAACGGCCTGGTGCTGTTCAATCCGGCCCCTGTGACCTGACACCCCTTTCCACGGAGTTCCCGACTTGAACCTCTTCGACCTGACCGGCCGCACCGCCCTGATCACCGGCTCCAGCAAGGGCATCGGCTTCGCGCTCGCCAGGGCCCTCGGCGCGGCCGGCGCCCGCGTGGTGCTGAACGCACGCGACGCCCAGGCGCTGGCCACGGCCTGCGAAGTGCTGCGCGGCGAGGGCATCCAGGCCGATGCCGCGGCTTTCGACGTCACCGACGCCGACGCCGTGGAGGCCGGCGTGGCGCGCGTGGAAGGCGAGGTCGGCGCCATCGACATCCTGGTCAACAACGCCGGCATGCAGCACCGCGGGCCGTTCGCCGAGTTTCCGATCGACGCCTGGCACAAGATCACCACCACGAACATCGACAGCGTGTTCCTGGTGGGCCGCGCGGTGGCTCAGCGCATGATCCCGCGCGGGCGCGGCAAGATCATCAACATCTGCTCGGTGCAGAGCGAGCTCGGCCGCCCCGGCATCGCGCCCTACGCAGCCACCAAGGGCGCCGTGAAGATGCTCACCAAGGGCATGGCCATCGACCTCGGCAAATACGGCATCCAGGTCAACGGCCTCGGGCCGGGCTACTTCAAGACCGAGCTGACGCAGACGCTCGTGGCTGACGCCGCCTTCACCGGCTGGCTGAACGGGCGCACGCCAGCAGGCCGCTGGGGCGAGGTGCAGGAGCTCGGCGGCGCGGCCATCTTCCTGGCGTCGGAGGCCTCGAGCTTCGTCAACGGCCACATCCTGTACGTGGACGGCGGCATCACGGCCAGCCTCTGAGCCCAGTCCGCCCGGAGGCCCGGGTGCGAAGGGCGGCCGCCTCATGTCCTGGGAAGATCCCGGGAACGTCCTGGGAACGTCCGGGGCAGGCCCGGTGACGGGGGCAGCGAGGCCGGCAACGCAGGAATTCCCCGCAGGGCGGTGATAAGTTGGCAATCGGCGCTTCAGTGCCCGGTACAGCGGCCGAAGTCCGAATCATGAAACACACCCCCGACTCCTTCCGCCCCGCCCTCCCGGCGGTTTCGCGACTGCTGGCCGTGACCGCCCTGGTGGCTTGCGCCATGCCGGCCCTGGCGGGCAGGCCGCTGGCCTCCGAAGACGCAGGCGTGCTGGACCGAGGCGACTGCGAGCTGGAAGGCGCTGCGGCGCACGCATCCGTCTCGGGGGCCAGCGGCAGCGAGCGCGCGCTGCAGCTGGGCTGCGGCATCGGCTTCGACACGCAACTGGCGCTCGGCCTCGCACGCGCCAGCGCGGGCGGCGCCCATGCCGACGGCCTGGCGCTGGGCGGCAAGACCAGCCTGTGGAAAGGCTCCGAGGACGCCGGCCTCGCGCTGGCCTACAGCCTGGCCTGGGGCCGCGCCGGCGGCGGCAGCTGGGAGCACGCCGAGACGGCGCTGAACCTGGCCTACAGCCGCCCGACCTCGAAGGAGCTGACGCTGCACGCCAACCTGGGCCATGCACGCGACGAAATCGGCGGCGCGGCCGCCACGACCTGGAGCCTGGCACTGGAGCACGCCGGCTTCGGCGCGCTGGCGCCCATGGCCGAGGTCTTCGGCGACGACCGCGAAGGCCCGTGGTGGAACCTCGACCTGCGCTGGACGGTGGCGGACGAGAAGTTCTACATCGACGCCTCCTACGGCCGCCAGATGGCCAGCGGCCGCGCGCGCCTGGTCACGCTCGGCTTCAAGTTCGCGTTCTGAGGGGTCGGCCCGATACGGGTTGGGGAGGCATGCATGCCTGCGCTGCGCGAGCAGCGGGCGGTGTCCGACAGCCGCGGCGGATCAGCGCTGCAACAGGGCCGGTACCGCCTTCGCCAGCAGCGCCAGGCCCGCGCATGTCAACAGCGCCAGCACGACACGCCTGAAGGCCTCGGGGCTGATGCCTGTGTACAGCCGCGCACCCAGCAGCACCGGCACCAGCAGCGCCGGCGCCACCACGGCCATGTGCGGCAACATGGCCGTCGTCACCACGCCGCTGGCGAGGTAGCTGACAAAGGTGGCGCTCAGCATCACGAGGTTGAAGTTCTGGATCACGCCGCGCAGCGTGGCCTTGTCCCAGCCGCGCAGCGTGCACCACAACGTGGGCAGCGGGCCGGTGAAACCGCCGAGCGCACCCGCGACACCGCCGGCCACACCGGCGACCGCATCCGCCCAGCGCCCACCGAAGGAGACACGCGGGATGTGCCGGGACATCAGCATCACCGGGCACCAGACGGCCAACAGCGCGCCCAGGCCGAACTGGAAAGTGGCGCTGTCCAGCCGCGGCAGCAGCCACACGCCCAGCGGCAGGCCGCACAGGCCGCCGGCCAGCAACGGCGCCAGGAGCGGCCACTGCATCGGCCGACGTGCCACCAGCACGGTGGCGATCTGCCCGGTCATGGCGCCGAACACCGACATCACGGCCACCAGCTGTGGCGGCAACCACCAGGCCCAGATCGATGTGGCCACCAGGCCGAAGGCAAAACCGCTGAGCCCTTGCACGAAGCCCGCCAGCGCCGCACCACCCGCCAGCAGCCACAGTGTCGAGTCCATCCGGGGATTATCGCGATGCCGTGCTGTCAGCCGCGAGGGCCTGCCGCGGCTGATCGGTGCATCGTGCGCCCTCCGCGAGACCTGTTCGCCAATAGCCTGCTAGCGTACGCACCATGACCACCCTGCAATTCCAGGTCCGCAAGGACCAGCTCGCCACCACGCGGCTGCGCAGCCTGCCCGACATCGCGCTGGCCGACGGCGAGGTGCGCGTGCGCGTCGACCACTTCGCGTTCACCTCCAACAACATCACCTACGCCGCCTTCGGCGAGGCGATGCAGTACTGGAACTTCTTCCCCGTGCCGGCCGACGCCGACGCCGACGCCGACGCCGAGGCCGGCACTGGCACAGACGGCGAGACCGCACCCGCGGCCTGGGGCTGCATTCCGGTCTGGGGCTTCGGCGAAGTGGTGCAGTCGCTGCACCCCGGCGTGGCCGTGGGCGAGCGGCTCTACGGCTACTGGCCGATGGCATCGCACGCGGTGCTGCAACCCGTGCGGCTGTCGGCCGCGGCCTTCAGCGACGGCGCGCCGCACCGCGCCGCGCTGCACCCGGTCTACAACCAGTACCAGCGCTGCAGCGCCGACGCCTTCAACGCGCCCGGCACCGAGGCCCTGCAGGCGCTGCTGCGCCCGCTGTTCCTCACCGCGTGGCTGATCGACGACTTCCTGGCCGACAACGCCTTCTTCGGCACCGCCACCGCAGCGCAGCGCGGCACGATGCTGCTGTCGGCGGCCAGCAGCAAGACGGCCTACGCCACCGCCGCCCAACTGGCCCGCCGGCCCGAGGTGGAAGTGGTGGGCCTCACCTCGCCCGGCCAGGTGGCCTTCTGCGAGAGCCTGGGCTGCTACGACCGCGTGCTGACCTACGACCAGCTCGACACGCTTCCGGCCGACCTGCCCTGCGTGTATGTCGATTTCGCCGGCAACGGCGGCCTGCGGCGCGCCATCCACACGCGCTTCGCGAACCTGGCCTACAGCTGCTCGATCGGCGGCGCGCACGTCACCGAACTCTCGGGCGGCCGCGACCTGCCCGGCCCGAAGGCCACGCTCTTCTTCGCCCCGGCGCAGGTGAAGAAGCGCAGCACCGAGTGGGGGCCGGCCGAATTCAACCAGCGCCTGGTGGCAGCGTGGCACGCCTTCCGCGCCCAGGTGAGCGACGCGCCCACGCCGTGGCTGACGGTGCAGGCCCACGCAGGCCCCGAGGCCGCGACGGCCGTGTACGCCCTGGTGCTGGGCGGCCGGGGCGACGCCCGCGTGGGTCACATGGTGTCGCTGAGCCGCTGAGCCTTTCGGTGGCTGAACCGCTGAGCGCCTGAGCGCCCGAGCGGCGTGAGCAGTCCGAGCCGCCCGAGCGGCAGCCGGGCCCTCAGATCGTCGGCAGGACGTGGCCCTTGAACTGCTCGCGCAGCTTGTTCTTCTGCATCTTGCCGGTGGCGCCCAACGGGATCGCGTCGACGAAGACCACGTCGTCGGGCAGCCACCACTTCGCGATCTTGCCTTCGTAGAAGGCCAGCAGCTCTTCCTTCGTCACCATGGCGTTGGGCTTCTTCATCACCACCAGCAAGGGGCGCTCGTCCCACTTCGGGTGGGGCGCGGCGATGCAGGCCGCCATCGCGACGCCGGGGTGCGCCATCGCGATGTTCTCCAGGTCGATGGAGCCGATCCACTCGCCGCCGGACTTGATGACGTCCTTGGCGCGGTCGGTGATCTGCATGTAGCCGTCGGCGTCGATGGTGGCCACGTCGCCAGTGGGGAACCAGCCGTCCACCAGCGGGTTGCCGCCGTCGCCCTTGAAGTACTGCTGAACGATCCACGGGCCCTTGACCAGCAGCTCACCGCTGGTCTGGCCGTCCCAGGGAATCTCGGCGCCGTTGCCGTCGACGATCTTCATGTCGACGCCGTAGATGGCCTGGCCCTGCTTGGTCTGGAGGGCCAGGCGCTCGGCTTCGCTCATGGCCAGGTGCTTGTTGCGGAAGCTGCACACCGTGCCCAGCGGGCTCATCTCGGTCATGCCCCAGGCGTGCAGGACGTGCACGCCGTACGTCTCCTGGAAGGCGCGGATCATCGCGGGCGGGCAGGCAGAGCCGCCGATGATGGTGCGCTTCATGGTGCTGAAGCCCAGGCCGTTCGCCTCGACATAGGCCAGCAGGCCCTGCCACACCGTGGGCACGCCGGCCGAGACCGTGACGCCCTCGCTTTCGAAGAGCTCGTGCAGGCTCTTGCCGTCCAGCCCCGCGCCGGGAAACACCAGCTTGGCGCCCGTCATGCACGCCACGTAGGGCAGGCTCCAGGCGTTGACGTGGAACATCGGCACCACCGGCAGGATGGCGTCACGCGAGGAGCAGTTCAGCGCGTCCGGCAAGGCCGCGCCGAAGGCATGCAGCACGGTGGAGCGGTGGCTGTACAGCACGCCCTTGGGGTTGCCCGTGGTGCCGCTGGTGTAGCACAGCGACGACGCGCGCTGCTCGTCGAAGACCGGCCATTCATAGGCGTCGTCCTGCGCGTCGATGAGGTCTTCGTAGCACTGCAGGTTCGGGATCTTCGTGGCTGCGGGCATGTGGCTGCGGTCGGCCATCAGCACGAAGTGGCGCACCGTCTTCAGGCGCGCGGCCACGGCCTCCACCAGCGGCAGGAAGGTGAGGTCGAAGCACAGCACCTGGTCTTCGGCGTGGTCGGCGATCCAGACCACCTGGTCGGGGTGCAGGCGCGGGTTCAGCGTGTGCAGCACGGCGCCCATGCCGCTGACCGCGTAGTACAGCTCCAGATGGCGGTAGCCGTTCCAGGCCAGCGTGGCGACACGCTCGCCGCCGCCCACGCCCAGCGCCTGCATGGCCTTGGCCATGCGCCGCGCTCGCGCCGCGAGCTCGCGGTAGGTGGTGCGGTGAATGTCG
Organism: uncultured beta proteobacterium; assembly: GCA_903938815.1. GTDB lineage: Bacteria > Pseudomonadota > Gammaproteobacteria > Burkholderiales > Burkholderiaceae_C > Rubrivivax. The sequence goes on along the minus strand of CAJAES010000016.1, from coordinate 2,204 downwards.
CCTTCGAGCCGCCGCGAAACCACTTCCTGCGCGCCATGGTGGCGCTCGGCGTGAACGAGCAGCGACGAGATCAGCAGCGGGTGGTGCTGCATCAGTCCGAGCATGGGGTGTCTCCTGTTGGCTGATGGGGGTGTTTGGCGGGATTGTGGCAGCTGTGGACAGTGGCGATTCGGGGGGCGTAACAGTGCCAGAAGTGTCGAAGAAGAAGCGCCAAGCTAAGCCCGACCAGCGTCAGGTCTATGTTGGTATGGCGACTCCGCGCGTCACCCGGACTTCCTGATGCCGTACTGCGGGCCCAGCGTTTTCCGCATCCAGTCCAGGTCGTCCTTCCAATCGTTGCGCGCCTGGATCTTCATTGGATCGGCGCCCTGGAATCTGTACAGCCAACGCAAGTGGCTCACCATCCGGCGCAGACGTGCGCCAGACGAAGGCCGGCCCCACGAGTTCCGGTAGTTCGTATCGTGATGTTCGACCTCGAAGATGGACGAGAGGTCCTTGCACGCAAGAAACTCTTCCAGAGCCTTTCGGCGGTCTGCCTCATGCGTACGCACCCCAGCTTGATACCCGAAGAGGCGGAGAGGCGATGCCCCGCGTTCAAGGGGCTCGGCGACGCCCCTGCCACCATCAGTCGCGACGGCCAGTTCGGGCCAATCCCAGTCCTTGTCGATGAACCAGCTCAGTACCGGATGCCCTATGGCAAATGATCGGCGCAACAGGCCGAAATCAAGGCTAAAGGGGTCCCGTCCTGTCATCAGGTGGAGCAGCCAAAGCTCCTGGGAGTACAGCCTGACTGGCAGGCCCTGATCCAGACGTGCCTGGATCGCGTTGGCCAAGTCCTCGTGCTCGACGTCCGCGCGACCAACAACGAACACCTCGAACTCCGATGCGTAATCGTCCAGCAACTGGGGCACGAAACCGGCCTGTTCCAAGATCCCATCGAAGGTCTCCTCTGGCCAAGGCCCGGAGCCGAGAGTGACGGGCTCGTGTCCGCATGACTCGATCACGGCCTCGGCGTGCAGCCCTGCAAGGTGCGTCAGCAGGCGCTCGTCGGAAACCCGGAGGAGGAATGGCTGGTCGATCTGGTCGCGCAACTGCTCCAGCAGGCGCGAGCTGACCCTGTTGGACGCCTCAGATCTGACTGAGAGAACAGCAGACTCGGCGGCTAGAGCCTGAGCCTCGTCACGGGCCTTCCGAATCAACTCGATATCGAACTCACGGGAGTCGAGGTCCCGCTGAAGGTCAACCACCCGCTGATCGCGCTCGCGCATGATCTGCTCGAAGCTTGCAAGCTTGTCGCGAGCGCCCTGCAATTCGTCCTCGAATACCTTACGGACCTCTTCCCGGCGCTGCACGGCGTCTTCACGTCGACCGACTGCGAATTCACGCTCCTCGAGCTTGCCCGCTCGCTTGATGACTTCGACCTTCTCATCGATGCGGTCTTCGCCCTGGCGGAGCTGGACGAACCGGGCCTGCAGCGCCCTTTCGGCCTTCGCGCTCTTTTCTGCCGATGCAAGCGCGGCTTGTTCAGCACTGGCGACCCGCGCCTCGCGCTCAAGCAATTCGGCTTCCTTGGCGGCATTTGCGGCCAGCCTCTGGATGAGTTGCTCATCGCGCTCCGCCTGGTCACCGGCCCGGGTCTCGAGCCGACGCTTCTGCTTGTCAAGCGCAGCCTTTTGCGCCTCGAGCGTTCCGTGCCACTGCTGAAGCGCTGCCTGCTGGTGCTGGAGTTCGTCGTCGCGCTGCTTCAATTCAGCCTTGAGCTCCGAGAGCGCCTTCAAACCTTTGCGGTGTCGCGACCTGTCTTCGGCAAACTTCTCTACGCGGGCGGTGAGCTCTTGCTCGGCAGCGTCATGGTTCCCCCGGGCAGTTTGCAACTCCGCCTTTGCAGCCTGCAGCCTCGCGCGTTCACGCTCGACCGCGCGCCCGAGTTCGGCCTTGTGCGCTGACCGCTCGGTGTCCAGTTGCTCCCCCGCTCGCCTGACCGCAAGCTCGGATGCTTCCAGTTTCGCCGTGGTCTCGTTGAACAGGGCTATGGCCGCCGAATGCCTCGCCTCGGCAGCCCGCATTTGCCGCAGAAGCTCTTCCTTCGAGCGCTTGTCGCCGCCAAACAGGTCAAGCAGTCCCATGGAGGATCGCCGATCTATCGAGATGGACGCAACGCTTCAAGTTGATGTCCCAGGAAGTGGTGTAGGTCCACAGGTGCG